>JAZDLP010000265.1:0-2919 GCA_043801885.1 Planctomycetota bacterium
AGCCGCTGTCCGACTGGAGCCGGTGTTGGGCGGAGTGTGACCGCATTTACAGACCGACTTTCTTGCGTTGAAAATCCACAACTCCCAACTTGTACAACAGCCAATCTCCAAGAGAAGGCGATAATTCCCTCAATGCAAAGAGAAGACGATTTGGGAGTGAATTGACAATTACATCCAGAGTATTATGCTCGATCGCTTTTATGACTGCGTTTGCGACCTGGGCAGGAGTGCATGACCCTATGCTACGGGGCGCTGTAAGACCAAATTTCGCGAACATTCCGACTTCGGTGATATACCCTGGAAAGATGGTAGAAAACTGCACTCCTGTATCCGCCAGCTCTAAGTGTAGCGCTTGTGACCATTCCGCCAGCCCCGCTTTCGTCGCACAGTAAGTGGCGGCATAAGGAGCACCACATTTGGCACCAACAGACGCTATATTTACGATATGGCCGGATTTCTTATCTAGCATATGTGGTAGAACAAGATGGGTCAGATACATAGGTGCGACAAGGTTTACTTCGATGGTCTCACGGATTGCTTCCCAAGGCAGGCGTATGTAGCCTCCTTCGGTCTCTAAACCTGCATTATTAATAAGAATGTCAATTGTGCCAAATTTATCCATGACGGTTGAAACGAGCTCCTGGCACTGGAGTGGTTGTGCAAGATCGACTGATACGATCAATGTCTGCACACCGAATATCTTCAAAGATTCGACTACATTTCGCAAACCGTCTTCCGAACGAGCGGCGAGGGCGATATGAGCCCCCTGTTTTGCTAAGGTTTCAGCAATGATGGGACCGATTCCTCGTGATCCTCCAGTCAGAAGCACATATTTACCGTTTATAGATGTCATTGTCATTTCCTTCTGAGATGGCAACCATTGAGTTTCCAGGTCTCCGCGAGCTCCTGCCACCCAACGGATTGGCTTCGCGAAGCACCCCCGAAGGGGGCTGCGGCAGCGGCGGGACTGGCGAGACTCTTTCTCAATTATGCACCATTTCTGGCAAATCGCGCCTGTGCGCGAGGCGGAGCCGCTGTCCGCTGCACCCCAGAAGATCGTGGACGATCATTTTATACGTGAGAAACAGGGGCGCAATGGCGATAGTATACTCCGAACTGGCAAGCAAGCAAGCCGTACACCGCAATGGAGAGCGCGTAAGTGACTCCCGTGCTGCACCGTGGTTTCCGGTCAAATTGATTTAAATACTGGCGGCGCGAAAGTCGAGTTTTTTGTTGAGACCCAGTGACCCCGATGAGAAAGCTAATCCCCCCAAGTGACCGGGCTTGCCAAATCCAAAAAAGGAGTAAATCGAAATGAGAAAAAGAGGCAAGCGCACAGCAGGGATCGAAGAAGCGCATCCGTTTGCAGGGATGAGCAAAGTGAACCCGAATGCGGCAGGAGTGGATATCGGTGCGGTCGAGATCGTTGCCTGCGTAGCAGGGGATGAGTCCACGCAAATTGTGAAAGCATTTGGCAATTACACGGTGGACTTGCAAGCAATCGGGAGGTGGCTGAAAGAATACAAGATAAAAACCGTCGCGATGGAAAGCACGGGCGTGTATTGGATTCCGCTGTTTGAAGAATTGGAACGGCAGGGCTTTGAATGTCTGTTGATCAGTTCGCGTTCATTGCGGAGAGTGCCGGGACGGAAGAGCGATATTATTGACGCCCAATGGATTCAGACCTTGCACAATTACGGATTGTTGGAAAGTTCGTTCCGCCCGCAGGGAGAGTTAATTGCGCTGCGGACAATGCTGCGGCATCGTGGACAATTGCTCGAACATCGCGCGCCGCATATCCAGCACATCCAAAAAGCCTTGTTGCAAATGAACGTTCAACTCTCGCAGGCGTTGAGCGATGTGACAGGCGAGACGGGACAAGCCATCATCCGCGCAATCGTGGCAGGGGAACGTGATCCGCACAAGTTGGCGGCATTGCGCGATCGGAATTGTAAGAAAAGCGAAGAAGAAATCGGGAAAGCGCTGACGGGAACATGGCGCGAAGAACATCTCTTCATCGTCAAACAGTCGTTGGAAATGTATGATTTTTACACCAAGCAAATCGAAGCCTGCGATGCGGAGATTGATCGCATGTATGCGTTGACGCGCCCGGACTGGAAAGCAGACGACTTGCCGCCTCTTCCGCGAAAGAAGCGCAACTCACACAGCAAGAATGCGCCGCAGCATAAAGAGGAGATTCGTCAGCATTTGAAGCGCATCAGCGGAGTGGATTTGAGCGTAGTGGATGGCTTTGGCGTATCGTTGGCGCAGACGGTCATCATGGAAGTGGGGACGGATATGAACAAGTTTCCCGATGAAAAGCATTTTTGTTCATGGCTGGGACTCGCGCCGAAGCATGAAATCTCAGGCGCGAAAGTATTGAAGAACAAAACGCTGAAAACGAAGAACCGCGCGGGACAAGCATTCAGAATGGCAGCGCATTCAGTGAAGAAAGCGGACTGTTTATTTGGTGTGCTATATCGGCGCTTGAGAGCGCGGCTGGGACCTGCGCAGGCTACCGTGGCAACGGCGCACGCCATTGCGCGCGTGGTCTATCGGATGTTGAAATATCAAGTGGAATATGAACCGTTGAGCGTGAACGAGTACGAGAAGAAGTACGAAGAACAACAGATCAAATACATGAAAAAGAAAGCCGCCAAACTCGGCTTCCAACTCGTCCCCGTCTAAGACGGCGCATGGATGAGAAAAGGCGTCTTCATATTAAAGACGCCTTGTTTGCGTTTAATCGCCTGCATGAATTTACCTGAATTTTCACGTCGCGCTTATCGTTCAACGCCAATTTGCATGGAATGACCCGTCAGGGGAGAACACAGTTGTCCCCTCGAGGATGTTGTTTCTGAGAAACGCTTTGTTGGCTGGCGTGGCTTAGAGACTCATCTTTTGGGAAGTACAGTTGCC
>JAZDLP010000322.1:0-2081 GCA_043801885.1 Planctomycetota bacterium
CCAGGTATGATATGACGATATTGTTGCGCCATCGGCCAAAACACAGTGCCGGTGCTGATATTTGTCAGATCATACCACCAAGAACGAGAAGCACATGAACTGCGTTGCGGAACAGGTACGGCTTTGGATTTTCTGGAGGCGAAGGTTTGTTTTGCGCCCCAGCGGATATATTTTGCCGCATAGGTTCCGGATATTTCGCTCAATTCCTTGTTGACCCAGAGCACGACCCGGTCGGTGTCTTTTGCATGGACGACCGGCCGCTCAACCTGCATCAGGCTGTGGACTTCCGGCCGAACGAATGTGGTTTCAATGGGATGCAGTGTGCCGTCACCTGCTTTGATGATACGCACCTTGCCGCTCTGAACTTCGCTGAGTTTGCATGGGGTCATGAGCGGCAGATTGTTCCAGGCCAGCCCGTCTTTGATGGTTTTCAGCGTTTCTGCCGTCACGTCGCGCGGCATGAAAAAGGCGTCACAACCGCTGGTTATTCCACGGCGCACCTCGGCGATTTCACCGAGGTGGACGAAGCGTTTGCCGTATTTCTCCAGCAGACGGAAATAGATTTCCGGGGCGCGCAGGAACCGGCCCCACTTACCGGCGGCATATTCTGAATTCCCGGCGCTGAAAACTTCTCCGGATTCATCGGCGTCATCGTTATCATCTTCCGCCGTCGGCAGGACAGCGTCCTCTTTAAGGAGTTTACGGGCGGCGACGCCTTCCTCCCACAACCGGCTTTGGGGAACGGGGATTATGCGCCATTGGTCGGTGACGCAGAGTTTGTCGGTTTTCAGGATCAGGTCGCGCAGTCGCTCCGCGGCATGCTGGCGGGCGGTCTCGTCGCCGGGTGGTCGCTCTCCGAGCAGATCGCGAACGGGTTTCTGCAGGCGGACGAATCGGACAACATTGTTCATGCGCTCCTTTTCGTCAGCACATCGCTGAAGGATTGTTACCGCGGTCTTGACGCGCGCATCCGGGAACCAGGGTTCATCAAGGCTTTCGATTATGGCAAGAATCTTGAAATTCTGGAGAATCCAGCCCTGAAGGGCAAAGCCGTATTCCACGTCCAGCCAGCTTGAAGAAGTAAGAAAACCGAAATAACCGTTTTCTTTCAGCAGACCGGCGGCCGCCGGTCAGAAATAGCAGTGCAGGTCGCTTCGTCCGGAAAGCTTAAGCCCCGGCCACAGTTGGGAACACAGTTCTTGCAGGTAGTCCTTTGAGTTTTTCATGCGGGCGGTATAGGACTCGTCCGATTCGCCGGTAGATTTTCTGATTTGATTACTGCGCGGGATGAGTTCCTGACGGACATACGGCGGGTTGCCGATCACCGCATCCAGCGGCGGCAGTTCAACCGGGGCCGGGACTTTTTTATCCGAACCGCCTTCCAGCGGTCTGGCAGGGAGATGGCAAAACGATTTCCGCTGGTCCGGGACTTCAAAGAAATTACGGCGGGCAATGCACGGATAGTTTTCCTCTTCTTCAATGTGGCGGGCCGCCAGGTTCAGAGTGGCCAGATGGGCGGCGAACACGGCTATGTCGCAGCCGAATATTTCCGTCAGCAATTCCTGGTGGCTTTGTGAAAAATCCTGATGCCGTCCGCGGCGGCCCTGGCGGGCCAGCCACGCCTTGCGGTGATAGGCGCGCACCAGAAAACTGCCTGACCCGCAGGCGGGATCCAGAACAACATCACCGCCGCGGTGAATACAGAAAGCGTTAATGAGGTCCACGATATCTTCGTTGGTAAAATACTGTCCGAATTTCTGCCGCTCCTCCGGGGCAATCAGCCTCTGGAAAATGCCGCCGACAATGTCAAAGGGAATCTGGCGGAAATCATAATGCGCCAGGTTCTGAAGCACGCCCTTCCAACCCTGCCGCGCTTCTTCAGATGCAAAGATAAGCGAACCGGCCCAGTCTTCCACTTGGGGAAAGAATATCGGCTCATAATCGCCGGTGGCCCGCATGGCGTGCTCGAACCGGGTGCGGAAAGCTTCGTAAATTCCGCCTTGGCCTGTCCGACTGCGCTCCGGCATGGTCAACGGGTTCAACTCCGGGAACCGGGCGCGCAAGGCTTCATAGAAAATGGC
>JAZDLP010000330.1:0-5326 GCA_043801885.1 Planctomycetota bacterium
CTGCTGGTGCGCGACTACTTGCTGAACTTCTTTGTGAAGGAAGATACCTTCGATTCTTACGCCGTCTATATTCGCGACGATTATCTGAAGGAGGTTTTTGCCGAGGCGAAGATCGTTAACGGGTTGGGCGATATGGAAAAATGGTATTCGCTGCTGAATGACCCCGCTAAATATCAGCGTCTGAAGGAACGCATAGACATTGATTTCGCGCCGACTAACAAAACCTACTTCCGCGCCGACGATCTCGTCAGCCTTGACCTCGACATCAAAAACGTCAAGACGCTGCTGATCAAGGTCTTCGAGATCAACGCGCTGAATTATTATCTCGAACAGAAGCGCGAAATGAACAGTGACATTAATCTGGATGGTTTAATCGCTAACGAAGAGAAAACATTTACGTATGAAGATTTGCCGCTGCGGCGCGCACGGCGACGCTTCGATTTTCCCGCGCTGAATAAGCCCGGCGTGTACGTCGTCGAGTTCATCGGCAACGGGATGAGCAGTCGTGCGCTGATCCAGAAGGGACGCTTGCGCTTTTTGGAGCGCACTGGTACCGCCGGGCACGTATTCAACATAATGGACGAGAGCAACAAACCTGTCCTCAACGCGCATCTGTGGCTGGATGGGCACAAATACCAGGCCAACAAGGACGGCGAGATCGCTGTGCCATTCAGCACTAAGCCGGGACGACAGGCCATTATTATCACTCGTGACAACTTGTCCACGCTGGATTACTTCGAGCACAAGGCCGAAAACTATAAGTTGAAAGTAGGCTTCTATGTGGACCGCGAAGCCTTGCTCAAACACAAGAAAGCCAAAGTGTTAGTCCGTCCGATGCTCTACATCAATGACGCGCCGATTACGCTGGTGCTGCTGGAAGATGTGTCTTTGCAGATCGAGTCCACCAACCGCGACCAGATTAGCAGCGTCAAAGAAGTATCGGCGTTCAAACTCTTCGACGAGAAGGAGTCAGTCTATGAATTCCAGACGCCGGAGAATGTGATCTGTCTCACCTTTACGCTGAAGGGCAAAGTCAAGAGCCTCAGCGAAAACAAGAAACTTGACCTTGCCGACCAAAAGACATTCTACCTCAACGCCATTGATACTCGTGATAAGATTAAAAGCTTGCAGATGTTGCGCGTTGGAGACGACTACATCCTGCAATTGCTGGGCAAGACTGGCGAGCCGCGGCCCGACCAGGCAGTGTCGGTCGAACTCCATCACCGCGACTTCTGCGAACCGGCGCGCGTGTCGTTGCAGACCGACGTCGACGGACGCATTGTTCTAGGCGCATTGCCCGGCATCATCAGCCTGAACGGTAACTTGCCAGACGGACAGTATTACGCATGGAATCTCGCCTGCGACGATCACAACCACCCGGCGACGCTGCAGGGCAAGGCCGGCCAGGTCTTGCGTGTGCCGTACATGGGCGCTGCGAAACAACCGACGCGCAGTTCTTTCGCCTTGCTCGAAAAGCGCAGTTCGCGTAACGAGAATCTCTACGTCAAGGACTGGTTCGGCAGTCTGGCACTCACCGATGGATTCCTAGAACTCAAGGCTTTGCCGGCTGGCGATTACGATTTGGTCCTCAAGGAAACCAATGACCACATCGCCGTGCGGTTGACTGACGGCGAACTGCGCGACGGCTTCGTGCTCGCCGAAAACCGCCTGCTCGAAGTGATCAACCCCGATCCGCTGCAGATCGTCGCTGCGGAAGTGGCCGCCGACGTCATCAAAGTTCGGCTCAAAAACGCTACACCGAATGCGCGGCTGCATGTCGTCGCTACGCGATTCATGCCGGCCTACTCTATTTTCAAGCAACTCGGAAAGATCGGAGTCCCCCAGCCTGAAATGATCGGCCTGACCAAGACTGTCTCGAATTATCTAACCGGTCGTAACATCGGCGACGAATATCGTTACATTCTGGAGCGGCGCTACGCCACCAAGTTCCCCGGCAACATACTCAAGCGGCCCGCCCTGCTGCTAAATCCCTGGTCCATCACACCCACTTCGGTTGGCTTGGATGAAAATGCCGGCGGCGGATCGTTCGGCTCACGCGATGGCGGTGGTCGCCGCTTGATGGTGAAGCGACATAGCGGCTCAAAAGCAAGTGATCCCTGGAGAGACATCGTGTCTAATCTCGACTTCCTCCCCGAAGGTGCCGTCGTGCTGGCCAATCTGATTCCTGACAAAGATGGCCTCGTCACTCTGGCGCGCAAGGATTTTGGCGCGCATCAACACATCCACCTGCTCGCCGTTGATAACGCGAATGCCGTCTATCGCGAGATCGCTCTGCCCGAAATTCCGATTAAATCACTGGACTTGCGCTTGGCCGTCGGACTTGATCCGACCAAACATTTCACTGAACAGAAGAAAATCTCCGTAGTGGAGACTGGCCAGACGCTGACACTAGACGATGTTGGCGCCTCTAACGTCGAGATTTACGACTCGCTCGCTCGAGTCTACGGACTGTACACGACGTTGAGCCATGACACGAAACTGGCGGAGTTTGGCTTTATTCTTAATTGGCCTAAATTGAAACCCGATGAGAAACGCGCCAATTATTCCAAGTACGCCTGCCATGAGCTGAACTTTTTTCTCTCGCGCAAAGATACGGACTTCTTCAAAACCGTGATCCAGCCGTACTTGAAAAACAAAAAAGACAAAACATTCCTGGATCACTTTCTAGTCGGCGACGATCTGACCGGGTATCTAAAGCCTTGGGCCTACGCGCGCCTGAATGTTATCGAGCAGATTTTGCTGGCGCAGCGCGTACAGGAAGAACGCGAGGCTATGGCGCGAAATGTGAAAGAGTGCTACGACTTGATTCCGCCGGACTTGGAACGATACAATTTTCTCTTCAAGACCGCGTTGCAAAGCAGCGCGCTGGAGACGACTGGAGGTATCACAGAGTTAGAAGCCGCGCCGTCATCAGCAATAAAAATAAAGAATGATAATTGCGCTGTTCTGGGATCCAAGCACGGTACGCCGCCTACACTCAGTGAGACCAGCGACATCGTAGTACCGCCGGATATTCGGGCGAAGGCGGAACTGGGCGATCATTTTGAAAACGCAAAAGAATTCAAGGAAAAAAGCCTCTCCGGGAAGAAAGATCAACAAGCTCTCTCGCGCGCTGAACCGGCCAAAGACCTTGACCGTCGCGAAGAAGCGCGCCAGTTCTATCGCAAGCTGGAAACCACAGAAGAGCTGGCCGAGAACAACTATTACAAACTACCCATCGAGCAGCAGAAAGGCGATCTGGTTGCGGTAAATGCCTTCTGGAAGGACTATGCCGCGCACGTAGCCGCAGGTAAGGCCGCGCCGTTCCTATCGTCAAATTTAGCCGAAGCTTCGCGCAACTTCACCGAGATGATATGCGCGTTGGCCGTGCTGGACTTGCCCTTTGAAGCCGCCAAACAAGAGATTGATTTTAAGGGCGCGAAGATGACGCTGACCGCCAAAAGCCCGCTGGTGGCTTATCACAAAGAAATAAAAGAGTGCGTGTTGGACGAGAAGACGCCCATCCTAGTCAGTCAGAACTTTTTCCGCCACAACGACCGCTACCGCTTCGAGAATAACGAACGTTTCGACAAATATGTTACCGACGAATTTCTGGTCTTCACCGTCTATGGCTGCCAGATCGTCCTGACCAATCCGACTTCCTCGCCGCAGAAGTTAGACCTGCTGCTACAGATTCCGCGAGGCGCGTTGCCTGTGTTGAACGGCTTTTATACCAAGGGGCAGTATCTCCAAGTGCAGCCTTACTCGACGGCGACGTTCGAGTATAATTTCTACTTCCCCGCAGCGGGAGAATTCCCGCATTACCCCGCGCATATAGCCAGAAACGGCAAGCTAATCGCCTCAGCACCACCGGTTACGTTAAAGGTCGTCCGTAAATTCACCAAAGTGGACACAGAATCTTGGGACTACGTATCGCAGAACGGCTCCAACGAGCAGGTTATTGCCTATCTTAAGACTAACAACGTATTCCGTGTTGACCTCGACCGTATCGCTTGGCGCATGAAAGACGCGGCGTACTTTAAGAGCGTGCTTGATTTGTTGACCAAACGTCACGCTTATAACAACACACTGTGGTCATATAGCCTTCAGCACGACGACGCGTCCGCAGCGCGCGAATTTTTGGCGCACGCCGACAGTTTTATCGCCCAGTGCGGTCGCTGGCTCGATAGCCGCCTGTTGGTCATTGATCCCGTCGTGCGCAATTTTTACCAGCATCTCGAATACAGCCCGCTGGTCAACGCGCGTGCGCACCGCCTTGGCAAGGAACACAAAATTCTGAATGAACGATTTTATCAGCAGTACCTGCGCTTCTTGGACACATTGCGATATAAACCGATGCTGGACGATGCCGACCGCTTGGCGGCGGCGTACTACCTGTTGCTTCAGGATCGCACCGAAGATGGATTGAGTTTCTTCCGACGAGTGGACCCGACCAAAGTTTCATCGCGGCTCCAGTACGATTACGTCGCCGCTTACGTTGACTTCTACTCGGACACTCGCAAACTGGCGCGCCAGATTGCGCAAGGCTACAAAGACTATCCCGTGGATCGTTGGAGGAACGTCTTCAACGACGCGCTGAACCAGCTCGACGAAGCTGAAGGCAAAGCGATGCAGGTGACGGACGTCGAAGATCGCGCTCAGGCGATGGGCAAGCTGGCCGTCACCGCTCCTGGCTTTGATTTCAAGGTCGAGGCGCAGAAAGTTCTGGTCAACTACCAGAATCTCGCTGCCTGCGAAGTCAATTACTATCCGATGGATATCGAATTGCTCTTCTCCACCAAGCCGTTCATGCGTGAAGTCGCCGGACAGTTCGCTTTCATCCGCCCCATCAAGACGGACACGGTGAAATTGCCTGAGAATGGGCGCGTGTTTGAATTCGATCTGCCAAAAGAGTTTCTCAACACGAACGTGATGGTCGAATTGGTTGCCGCCGGGATGCGGAAAGCGCAGACCTACTATGCTCATGCGCTGGCCGTGCAGGTAATCGAAAATTACGGACAGATAAAAGTCGCCGGCCAGAAGAACGCCGCGCCTCTGTCAAAAGTTTACGTCAAAGTTTATGCGCGAATGAAGAACGGCGACGCGCAATTCTACAAGGACGGCTACACCGATCTGCGCGGCCGTTTTGATTACGCATCGCTGAGCACTAATGAATTGGAAAATGTGGAAAAGTTTGCGATGCTGATTATGAGCGAGACGGACGGCGCATTGATTCGCGAGGCCGCGCCACCGAAAAGATAATCGTAGTCGTTCACCGCAGAGACGCATTCGGGGCCAAGCCGCAACCAAAAGGCGTTGTTGACGG
>JAZDLP010000361.1:0-17206 GCA_043801885.1 Planctomycetota bacterium
GGGCAGACTTCTGATGCTCTGGGGTAGGGGGTATTGTACGCTCATTTTGCCATTACAGCCATTTCGGACAACATCATTCGCGAGAAATTATTTTATTCTTGACGGCAATGATAGCATGAATAAGATGGGATCTATATTCGCACCAAGTTGCAACCTTTATTTATTGACGCCGCCTAACGTCACGCCATCGCCAAAGTCCCAAGCGTAGCTAATCGGGTCGCCGTTGGGATCGGTGGCAGCAATCGTGAAAGTAACAAACTCGCCCACCGTCACCGGATTGGCGCTGGCCGTGATGTCGGAACTCACTACCGGCGAGTCGTTAGCTACGCCCCAAGTCGCCGAGGCTGTGTTGTTAGCTTCAATGTCCTCGGCTACGACGTTGTTGTGATCGGCAAAGAACCAAGCTGTGCCGCAATGTGGCGCGCTCTGAGTCGGCGCAGATGGCCAGCGTGTACGCGCCTGGCGCGAGATAGGTTACTGTCATGGCGAGCGTTTTTGTTTCGCCAACTGCCAAACCGCCCTGAACCAGTTGCGTTACTACTGATCCGGTAGAGTTATTTACCGGCGTAGTTCGATCTAAAAAAACGGAGATGAAGAATTCGCTTGCTGGTTTGTTACCTAAGTTGACCACGGAGATCGCGAGCGGTACCGGAGCACTGGCTACGGGCGTTCCGGTGATCTTGATTGCGCCCACGACCAAGTCGGGCCGAGGTTCCGGCGGAGGCGGAGGCGTACTACCACCGCCAATAATCGAATCAATCCAATCCAGTGCCGTATCTATACGCGGCTCGCATATACGATTGCCCCATAGAGACCACCCATGGCTATGACCACCCACACTGGCGATGGTCCCATCGGCCAGGAAACCCGGTCCACCCGAATCGCCACTACAGATACTGCTTTCGCGAGGTTCAGTGTGTGTGAAGTTCCACGAGAGAACCATCGGCAAAACAATATCTATAGGCGTCGTGCCCCACGCAATCTGGCCATTAGGAGGAAACGTTTGGTTTCCGCCAGTTTCACCTGTTCCGAGCATGCCATAGCCGACGAGTTTTAACGTCATACCGACGGTTGGAATAGTCGTCCGATTTAAAGGTGATGGAGTGACGCCGATCACAGGCGTGGATAGAGTTATAATACCCAGATCACGTATGTTATCCCAATCAGATGCAGAGGTAGGCGGATAAGTCGGATGCTTCCAAAAGAACTAATTTATAACGCGACATGGTTCTGCCCCCTCCCCTAAAAAATGCCAGCACACAAACTTTGACTCGACATTGATACAATTACATCTTTAATGTCCCGAGGGACGCCACGACAATAGCCCAGCGTTTCAACGCTGGGTGTCCAGCGTACACCACGCGCCTAAGTCCCGGAGGGACGAATAAACGGTTACGAAATTCCTATACCTTAAAAAAGCTGGTTCTTCACTCGCACGATGTAGATCAAAAATCATCCAACGAAGGTTTTGGTAGTTCAGGCAACTTGAAGTCTTTCAGAGCCTTTTCCACCGTCGGGTCGCCAGCGAATCCCTTTCTCAACGCGTTCCAGACTGCCATAAGCGCGTCGCGATCTTTCTCCTCGGCCAGTTGCTTAAGAAGCAAGTTTCGCGCATCCTCTTTACCTACACGGCCCAGTATGTAGATAACAGCACGACGCACGCTGGCGTCTTGGTCGGCAAGCATCTTTTCGATAAGTGCCAGCGCCTTCTCCCACTCCCCGCCTACGCTGTTAAGTACGCGGACCGTCTCCAAGCGCACGTTGACGTCTTGGTCGGCAAACATCTTCTCGATGAGCGACAGCGTCTTCTCACCACCTACGCAGTTAAGCGCACGGACGGCATCACGGCGCACACTGGCGTCCTGGTCATCAAGCATCTTTTCGATGAGCGCGAGCGCTTTCTCACCACCCACGAAACCTAACGTGGAGACGGCATTACTGCGCACTTTGACGTTCTGATCGTTGAACATCTTTTCGATGAGCGCCAGCGCTTTCTCTCCGCCAATGTTACCCAACGCGTAGACGGCATAACGGCGCATTTCGGCGTCTTGATTGTTGAGCGCCTTCTCAATAAGCGTCAGCGCTTTCTCTCCACCAACGCTACCCAACGCACATATGGCATTTCTGCGCATTTTGACGTCTTGATTGTTGAGCGCCTTTTCTATAAGTGCTAGTGCTTTTTCGCCACCTACGTGGCCCAGCGCGAGGACAGCGCTATGGCGCACGTCGGCATCTTGGTCGGCGAGCGCTTTTTCAATGAACGCCAGCGCCTTCTCACCACTTACGTGGCGAATCGCGAAGACGGCGTCACGACGCACGTTGACTTCCTGTGAATCCAGCTCGGCAACCAGCAAGTCGGCAGCCGTTTCGTCCAGTGCCAAAACCACATCCCAAGTTGCCCGACGCAAGCCAATTATCGCCTGATGTGCAACTTCGGCATTCATGGCTCTCGCGGCTTTCAACAGCAGAGGTACTACTCGTGCGTCCCACAACCAGATAGTTCGCCAAGCTGCTTGCCAAGCTGCTTGCCCATTCGCCAAAGTTAGATCATTCCGAATACGTTCGATTTCAGCATCAGCAACGCCCGTGTACAGGACAGCATAACGACCACTCTGCGACCAAGCCACTTTCAGGTTACGCGCTGCGGCCACGGCTTTGATCAGCTTCCGTCCTTCCACAGGTTGGAAACGCAGTTCCGCGGGCACCAGCAACGAACGGCGATTGCTAAACATGACCACTCTGGCCCCACCCTGGCGCTCAAATTTATCGAACGCATCCCAAGCGTTCCAAGTCCTCGGCACGAGGATGACCGTCGCCGCATTCCTGGCTTTGACGACCGATGGCCTCGAAGAGTCCGCTTGTTTCTGACTTGGAGTTTTTTCCTGTTTATGCGCCAGAGAAATCAGCGTTGAAACGGAAACTCCAGCAACGAACAACGCGGCCATGACAACCATCGCCGCTATTTTGACTTTCGCCCAGAACATCGCTTTTAGGGCGGCTTTCATTAAAAAAATTGGTGTGGATGAATTGGCCACAGCAGCGCCAAGCGATGCTGTCTTGGCGGCAAATAGCGCGGCTGTTTTTGTTGTGGTGGCCGCCAAGGCTGCCGGAAATTCCGCCGCGCCGGCTTCCATAGAAAGCAGCAAGGGCAGCACACCCGCCGAAAGCATTATGCCTCGCCGAACCAGGCGCTCGCGCAAGAGTTCACGAGCCTTCAACAACCGCATCGAAAGAGTGCTCTCGTTGCACTTCGCTGCGACTGCCGCCGCGGCTTGAGTCAACCCTTGGAAATGACAGAGGAACACAGGCTCGCGATACTTTTCCGGAAGAGCGTTCAATTCTTCATCAAGCAATTGAAGATTCTTTAGATGTTTCTCATCAGATACGGGTGACGGAGCCATTTGTATCGCCCTCTCTTCGTGACGCCGCCGTGTGCGAGCAGCTTGCCGGGCATTGGCGGCAATATCCCACGCTACCCGGTGCAGCCAAGCCGCCAGCGAGCGCACTTGTTGCAGCGTCGCTGCTTTCTGGGCAAGGACCAGAAAGACCGCTTGCGTTGCGTCTTCCGCGTCATGAGTTAAACCCAAGACGCGCTGGCAGACGCCCAAAACACGCGGCCCGTGACGCTGCACCAGCACCTCGAAAGCACTTTCGTCCCGATGCGCGGCGAAACGCGCCAGAAGTTCCTGATCAGAAGACACCGTCATCTCTAGTCCCCTACTTTTATCATTATGCCCAATGACAAGGCTATTTTCCCAAAACATTTTTTGATAAATATTGAGTCTGTAGCAAGGAAGTCGGGAATTTCCCCCTTTAAAAAGGGGGGGGGAAACAGATAGTGGCCGATTTCCGTGCTACAGTGTCTAAATATTTGAACGGCATGCGCCTCGGTCGTTCAAATGAAAATAAATTTCTTGACATTTTTACTCCAAGCGGCTATAAATAAATATAGAGATAAGTGACGCCAGAGTCTACGAGGCCGAATGCCTCGACACTCTTCAGAAAATTCTACGACGGTTCAACCGATTCCCGATATGTTTTTTTCGTAACCATTCACCGCAGAAGACGCTGATGTACGCAGAGGATACAAGGATAATGTTAGGCCGAACATTGTTTCTATAGTCCAGTTCCTTCTATTCTGTGCTGTCTCTGCGATCTCTGCGGTGAACGGTTACAAAAAATAAAATCCTCTGTGTTCTCTGTGGCTAAAAACAAACGGTTAAAAATAAAATTCTCTGTGTCCTCTGTGGCTAAAAATAAACTGAACGGTTGCTTTTTTTCGAGTTATTGGTTTGAATGATATGGTCGGTAAGACCTCCACGCTTTACTTAATTGATGCTCACGCGCAGCTCTACCGGTCCTATCACGCCATCCGGCCCGGCAGCATGCTGGCCGCCGACCACAAGACGCCCACCAACGCCGTCTTTGGATTTGGGAACATAGTGCGCCGTCTGCGTACGCGCTTTAAGCCAGACCTGCTGGCTGCCGTCTTTGATCCGGTCGGGCCGGTCAAACGTGAAGAACTCTACCAGAAGTTCGCTGAAAAGCTGGGCAAGGCATTCAGCGGATACAAAGCGCACCGCGTCTCTATGCCTGACGATCTGCGACCGCAGATTTCACTGGCTATCGAACTGTGCGAGGCCTACGGTATTCCAGCGCTGCAAATGGAAGGCTACGAAGCTGACGATGTGCTGGGCACATTGGCGCAAGAGGCGTCCGCAAAAAATCTGAATGTGGTGATCGTCACCGGCGATAAAGACCTGCTGCAACTGGTTCGTGATGGGATCAGCGTCTACGACCCGATGAAAGAAATCACTTACAACGAGGAAATGGTCTTCAAGCTAAAGGGCGTCAAACCGAATCAGATTACCGACTGGCTGGGCTTCATGGGCGATGCTAGTGACAATATTCCTGGCGTAACTGGCGTGGGCGAGCAGACCGCGGTCAAATTATTGCAGACGCACGGCAGCATGGAAGCTGTCTTGGCGTATTATCGGGAGACCTACGAGCCGCAGGCGCAGTCTATTGCGGAATTTATTCGCGCGCACGAAGCGGAGTCAGAACTGCCCAAGGAACAACGGAAAGGCGTCAAGCCGCCCAAGGGCGTTAAAGTGGTGGACGCATATTTGTTCGCGGAAGCGGAACGTGCGCTGGCCAGCCGCGAATTGGCGCGTCTGACTCTGGATTTGCCCATCAAACTGGATCTGGAAAAACTGCGGTGTCGTTCTCCGGAAGTAATCAAACTTGCGCCACTACTCAATCGTCTCGACTTCAGTTCTTATTTACGCGACCTCGACCCCGAAGAACTTAAACAGTATCAGGCCAAAGTGGACACAACGACGGAAGTTGCCGCCGTGACCGAGCCGCAGCCCGCCGTGGCTCACATTCTGGTGGATAATGAAAAGAGTTTCGACGCGTTTCTTATCGAATTAAAAAAACAAAAAAGATTTGCGCTGGACACTGAAACCACCGGATTAGATCCGCGTACTGCCGATCTGGTGGGCATCGCCTTCAGTTGGCAGGCGTTTCAAGCCTACTACTTGCCGGTCCGCGGACCACTTGGCTGCCGAACACTCGAATTAAAGCCGACATTGGCCGCTTTGGCAGACGTGTTCACCAATCCAAAAATTGAAAAGATCGGCCACAACATAAAATACGATTTGCAAGTGCTGCGCCATCACGGTCTCGACACGCACGGCGTCACATTCGATACGATGATTGCCGGTTGGCTGCTGGACCCCGGCACGCCGCGCTTAAATCTGGACGAGTTGTCTCAACATTATCTGAATCTGCGAAAGAAAGATCTCGGCGCGTTGTTAGGTAAAGGCAAGCAGCAAATCACGCTGGATTTGGCGCCGATGGAAGCTGTCTGCGCTTATGCCTGCCAGGACGCCGATTGTACTTGGCAACTTGGCGAAAAACTCGCGCCCTTGATCAAAGAAGCCGGTCTCGAACCATTGCTACGCGAGATTGAAGCGCCGCTGATTGAAGTACTGGCGAATATGGAATGGATCGGGATTCGCGTGGATGGCGACTTACTGCGCGGCATGTCGAATAATCTGGAACAGCAGTTGGTTGCGCAGGAAATAGATATCTACGCGTTGGCCGGCGAAAAATTCAACATCAACAGTCCTCAACAACTAGGCGCGCTGTTATTCAACAAACTGGGTTTGGCTTCGAAGGGCAAGACCGCTACCGGACAGGACTCCACTTCCGAAGAAGTTTTACTGCAATTAAGCAAAGACCACCGCCTGCCGCGCATGATTCTGGATTATCGGAGCATGTTGAAACTGAAGAACACGTATCTGGATGCGCTGCCCGCGCTGATCTCGCCCAAGAGCGGTCGGATACATGCGTCGTTTCATCAGACTGGGACCGAGACGGGGCGATTGAGTTCCAGCAACCCTAATCTGCAGAATATTCCTATCCGCAGCCAAGAGGGTCGCGCTATTCGCGCCGCGTTCAAACCGGGATATTCTGATTGGAAGATCGTCACGGCCGATTACTCGCAGATCGAACTGCGCATCTTGGCGCATTACAGCGACGACCAGGCACTGATCGAAGCATTCGAAAAAGGCGTGGATATTCATACCGCCGTCGCGGCAAGACTGTTCAACTGCAATGAAAAAGACGTAACGCGCGAGCAGCGCGCCAAAGCCAAGACGATGAATTTCGGTATCATTTACGGACAGACGGCCTTTGGCTTGGCCGGGACGCTGTCCATCTCCCGAGCCGAAGCGCAGAACAGTATTGATACATATTTTTCAAACCACCCGGGCGTGCGACAGTGTATAAAGAAGATTGTGGATGATGCCACTCAACAGGGTTTTGTCACCACTGTGCTGGGGCGGCGCCGTTTTATTCCGCAGTTGCGCGCTTCTGACTACGGCGCGCGAGCATTGGGTGAGCGATTAGCGGTCAACACCGTCTTCCAAGGTTCGGCCGCGGATTTGATCAAGAAAGCCATGCTCGAAATCTATCGCGAACTACAATCTTCGCGTGGCCGCCAAGGCGGGTGGCAGGCAAATATGATTCTTCAAATACACGATGAATTGCTCTTCGAATGTCCGTCCGAGGAAGTTGACGCGCTAGTCGCGTTGGTGAAAGATCGAATGGAAAACGCCTTGAAGTTGAACGTGCCGCTGGTGGTGGATGTGGGCATCGGTAACGACTGGCTGGAAGCTGGTGGCTAGTGAAGCTGAAGCTGAAACTGGTAATTGGATTGGTCGGCCAAGTTTGTGCGGGGAAAAGCGCTGTGGCGAATGCTTTTTGGCGTCGAGGCGCGCGGGTTTGGAATGCGGATCAAGCAGTGCATGTAATTTACCGGAATCCAAAAGTGATTAATCAAATAGTTCAATTGTTTGGATCGAAGGTTTTGAATTTAGAGGGTGATATTGATCGTCAAGCTTTGGCTAAGATCGTGTTTTCCAGTTCCGCTCAATTAAAGAAGCTCACTTGCCAAGTCGTTTTCCCGCGGACTGGTCGGATACTACGGGACGAAGTGAAGCGCTTTCGCGCGACGCAGTCGCCGGTGACGGCGCTAGTACTGGATGCGCCGACGCTCTTTGAAAGCGGCCATAACGAACTGTGCGACTATATCGTATTCGTTAGCGCGCCACTAAAGCGGCGACTGAAGTGGGCCAATGCTCGCGGTTGGGACCGAGCAGAATTGAAACGGCGCGAGCAATATCTGGGGAACGCGAGTTTGAAGCGGCGCCAAGCGGATGTGATCATTCGTAATGACGGTTCGCTGCAAGATTTGGATCGGCGAGTCGAGAGAATACTAACGCGATGGGGTGTCAAACAGGTAAGCGATCCGCCTGCAAAAGGATCGTCCGCAAGAAAGGCAGAATCCCAATGACGCGCAAGTGAGCGTGATCATGGGGCAAGCAAAATAGGAGTAAATTATGTCGTTAGATGCCCAAAATATATCCGCATCCCAGCGTCGGGGACGTTCTCGAAAAGGATGGGTTGGCGGAAAGAAAGACGCGGAGACTGAAATGACGGTGACTACTGTCGAGACCGCCGCAATACCGCCATCGGCGATCCCTGTGTCTGACACGCCCATAGCACTGACGACGGATGTAGCGCTTGCGACGAATGTGGCGACTACTCCGCCGACAGAGTTTCCGTCGACGTTATCCGAACCAGTCGCAGCACTCGCGCCATCGGCTATCACGGACAGCAATGGCGCTGTAGCGTCCACTTCATCGCCGTCAAAAGTATCTGTCACTGGCGCATCGTCTCGGTCGCCCAGTCAGATCATCTACATCAGCGACATAAAGCGCATGTCCATCGCGGATCTGCATCAGATGGCCAAAAATCTGAACATCGAAGGCTACTCCGCGCTGCTCAAGCACGATCTGATTTTTCGTATCATTAAAGAGAAGATCAATCAGAACGCTGCGCTGATGGGCGAAGGCGTGCTGGAAATCCTGCCGAACGGGTTCGGCTTCTTGCGCTCACCAGGCTACGATTACTTGCCTTGTCCGGACGATATTTATATCTCGCCCAGCCAGATTCGCCGCTTCAATCTGCGCACTGGTCACGTAGTCACTGGTCAGATTCGGCCGCCAAAAGAGAACGAGCGTTACTTCGCGTTACTGCAGATCAAGGCCATCAATGGTGAAGATCCGGAGCGAGTCAACGAGAAGATTCCATTCGACGATCTGACTCCCATCTTTCCCACTTCGCGATTCATGTTGGAGACTAACTCGGACGACATCTCCATGCGTATCCTAGATCTGGTGGCGCCCATCGGACGCGGTCAGCGCGGTCTGATTGTCTCGCCGCCGAAAGCCGGCAAAACAGTGATGCTGCAGCAGATTGCGCACTCTATCGCCAAGAACGCGCCGGAGAGTATTCTAATCGTGCTGTTGATTGATGAGCGGCCTGAAGAAGTTACCGACATGGAACGCAGTGTGCACGGCGAAGTCATCGCCAGTACATTTGATGAACCCGCGGCGCGGCACTGCCAGGTCGCGGAGATGGTGATCGAGCGCGCCAAGCGCATGGTGGAGTACGGCAAGGATGTAGTTATTTTGTTGGATTCGATTACGCGACTGGGGCGCGCCTACAACACCGAAGTTCCGCACTCCGGCAAAATTTTAACCGGCGGCGTAGATGCCACCGCGCTACAGAAGCCAAAGAAGTTCTTCGGCGCGGCGCGCAATATCGAAGGCGGCGGCAGCTTGACCATCATCGGCACGGCGCTGGTTGATACCGGCTCGCGAATGGACGAAGTGATTTACGAAGAGTTCAAAGGCACGGGCAATATGGAAGTCCATTTAGACAGACGACTGATGAACCGCCGTATGTTCCCGACCATTGACATCAATCTCTCCGGCACCCGCAAGGAAGAGTTGTTGGTGCACAAAGATGAGTTGCAGCGCATGTGGCTGCTGCGCAAGTATCTGCAAGACTTGAACGTGGTTGAGTCCATTGAGTTTTTGACAGAAAAGATGAAGAAGACAAAGGGCAACATCGAGTTTTTATTGTCAATGAACGTCTAACATTGCGGATGAAGACAAGTGTTAATGGTCTAATATGAAAGAACCATGTCTCAACCTGCGTCAACATCCAACGGACATTGTGATTTAAAGACAGTTTTGCCTGCCGAGCACGCCGGGTTGCGAGTAGATGTATCTTTAACTCAAATTCTACCGCATCTTTCACGCAACTATATCCGACTCTTACTGAACGACGGCGCCATTTTAATCAATAACAAGTCCGCCAAACCAAGCCGGAAGACGCGCGGAGGCGAGCAAGTTTCTATCGAGCTGCCCAAGCCGGAGATTATCGAGGCGCGGCCCGAAGATATTCCGCTGGATATTCTTTACGAAGACCACGACATCATCGTTCTTCACAAGCCTGCGGGCATGGTGACGCATCCGAGTTCGGGACACATCACCGGCTCGCTGGTCAACGCGCTGTTGTTTCACTGCAAGGATTTATCAGCAATCAATGGAGCGCTGCGCCCCGGTATCGTCCATCGGCTCGACAAAGATACTTCTGGAGTCATCGTCGCGGCAAAGAACGACACAGCGCACCGATCACTGGCCGGACAGTTTGCGGCACGCGAGGTCAGCAAAGAATACCTCGCGCTCTGCCACGGCCACCCGCCACAGAACGAATTCTTTTCTGACGCGCGCATCGGACGTCACCCGATTCGGCGCACTGAGATGACAGTCATGCGCGAAGACAACAAAGGCCGCGACGCTCGCACGGATTTCGTGGCGCTTGAGCAGTTCACTACTTTTGAGATTGGAGATGTCTTCTTCGTCCGTGCGCTACCAAGAACCGGCCGCACACATCAGATTCGTGTTCATCTCGCCAAAATGGGCTATCCCATCCTGGCCGACGGTTTATATGGGAAAGAAAAAGCTCTGCCCGACTATGGCCTGTTGCGTCACGCTCTGCACGCGCAGGCGATCTCTTTTTTACATCCTATCACCAAAAAAAAGCTGCGCTTCGAGGCAAAAATTGCCGATGATATAGAACAAGCGTTGCGCAAGTTGCGCGCAATTATCCGGTAACCGTGCAGGGGCGGTTCGCGAACCGCCCCTACGAACCACTCCCTAACGGTCGCGGCTCGGATAACAATGCGTTACGAGGATACGATATGTCCACACTATCAGAACACCCTGATCTGGTTTTTGAAGATGCCTGGGTGGTGGATGGAACAGGCTCGCCGCCGCGCAAAGCTCAAGTGGCCATTACCGGCGACCGCATCACGGCGATCGCTTCCACATTGTCGGAAAATTTTAAGAACGGCGCGCAGCGCGTGAATCTCGCCGGTCGCGTACTGTCGCCCGGCTTTATTGACGTCCACGCGCACGGCGAACTTGAACCGCTGGTTGACAACAGCGCCACGAGCAAAGTAGCGGAAGGCGTCACCACGGAGATATCCGGCAACTGCGGCACGGCGCCCTTCCCGATGATCGGCCCGCTGCGACGACAGTACGAAAAGGAAGCGCGAGATGAATACGACTGGCCCGTGAGCAGTCTCGATTGGACCAGCGCCGCGGAATACTTCGCCAAACTGGATCGTATTCGATGCAGCATCAATCGTGGTTTTCTCGCCGGACACGGCGCGCTGCGCGCGGCCATCGTCGGTTACGACGACACGCCGGTGCATGATCACGACCGAGAACGCATCCAATATCTGCTCGAAGACTGTCTGGACGCCGGCTGCTTCGGATTGTCCACAGGTCTGTGTTACTCGCCGGGTTGTTTCGCGGCGGAAGAAGAGATACTGGATTTAGCTCGCATCTGCGCTCGCAAAGGCGCGCTCTACACCACTCACATGCGCAGCGAATCCGACGGTCTGGAAGCGGCTCTGGACGAGACGTTGCGCGTTTGCCGTGAAAGCGGCGCGCGCACACAGATTTCGCATCTGAAAGTCTCCGCGCAACGCAACTGGCACAAATTGACGATGCTGGAAAAACAATTGATGCAGGCGCGGCGCGCGGGTCTTGATCTATACGCCGACCGCTATCCGTACATCGCCGGCGCGACCTCGCTGGACGCCATCCTGCCGCAGTGGGCATACGCCGGCGGCCAGATAGAAGAATTGAAACGACTGCAAGATGTTGCGACCTGTGCGAAACTCGAAGCCGCAGTGCTGGCTCAAAATCCGGCGCCAGATTACTGGACACGCATTCAGATCGCCGCCGTCACCGATCCGCAACTGCGAACGCAGATCGCCGGCCGGACGCTGGCCGATATCGCCGCCGCCTGGCAAGTGCGGCCGTTCGAAGCGTTTCGACGCATTGCCGTCACGGATCAGTTGCGCACCGGCGCGATTTTTTTCAGCCAGAACGAAGAGCAACTCGAACGCATTCTGTCCTGGAATTTTGTAATGGTGGCCAGCGATTCGACCGCACGAAATATCTCCGGCCCGACGTGCGTGGCTACGTCGCATCCACGCGCCTTCGGCACCTTTCCGCGTGTGCTGGCCAAATATGTGCGCGAACGCAAATTGCTAACGCTGGAAGAAGCCATTCGTCGCATGACTTCGCTGCCCGCTGAGACATTCCACATTCGTGATCGCGGCGTCATCCGCTCCGGCGCATTCGCGGATATCGTCGTCTTCAACCCGAACACCATACGCGACGAGGCCACCTTCGGCGATCCTAATCGCCTGCCCAGCGGCATTGATTGTGTTTACGTAAACGGCTCGCTAGTCGTGCAGAACGGTCTGGTGCTGGATGCGCGACCAGGCAAGGTGCTGCGGCATGAGAACCATTAGAGGATTCGCAATGAAAGAACTATGTCGCTACGGTATTGAAGTAGCTCAACAAAAACGGGCAAACTACGCGGATGCTCGCGTGGTTCGATTCCGCAACCAGATACTCTCGACTGAAGACTCCCGCGTAGAGAGCATTGTAGATGCTGAATCGGTGGGCATCGGTGTACGGGTTATGGTTAACGGAGCGTGGGGCTTTGCGGCTAGTGACAACTTAAAGAAGGAAAATGTCGCCAAGGTAGCCGCGCGAGCGGTCGCGGTCGCGAAAGCCAGCGCGCTGGTCAAGTCGTCCACTGGGCTGCGCTGGGCGCGGGAAGAGCCGCACGTCGGCGTCTTCCGCACACCAGTCCAAAAAAATCCGTTCGCCGTGCCGTTGGAGGAGAAGATCGGATTACTGCTGGCGATCAATCGGGCGGCGTTAGCTGTCGGCGGCGTCAAGAAGTGCCACTCGTACATGCACTTTAAGACTGAACACCGATTCCTGGCTAATAGCGAAGGCAGCGTCATTGAGAGCGAGACGTGCACCAGCGCCGCCGCCTACGAAGCCACCGCGGTGGACGAACACACCGCCAAGACGCGCTACTTCGACGCTTATCCGATAAATGCCGGTTATGAACACATCGAAGCGACGCCACTATTGGCCGAAGCTACTCGCGTCGGAGAACAAGCCGTCGAGAAGCTAAAGGGCAAACCCTGTCCCGTCGGCAAACGCGACTTGGTGCTGCATCCTTCGCATTTGATGCTGACCATGCACGAGTCCATCGGTCACGCCACCGAATTGGATCGCGTGTTGGGCATGGAAGAAAGTCTGGCCGGCTCCAGCTTCGCCACCATTGATCAGTTGAGCACGCTAAAGTACGGATCGCCGCTGATGAACATCATTTGTGATAACACTCTGCCGTCCGGACTGGCCACTCGCGGCTACGACGACGACGGAGTCGCCGATCAGCGCTGGCATCTCATTAAGGACGGCATTCTGGTAGATTATCAAACTGGTCGTGAAGTCTGCCACGCTATCGGCGCGGCGAGTTCACGCGGCAGTTGCCGAGCTGATTCGTGGATGAGCATCCCGATCGTGCGGCAGTCGAACCTCGGCCTGGCTCCGGGACCACAGCCGCTGACACTCGAAGAACTAATCGCCGACGTCAAAGACGGCATCTATATCGAAGGCATAGGCTCGTTCTCGATTGACCAGCGACGCCAGAACTTCCAGTTTGGCGGCGATTGTTTCTGGGAGATCAAGAACGGCAAGAAAGGCGCTATGTTGAAAGATGTCACTTATCAGGCGCTGACCACCGAATTCTGGGGCGCGCTGGACGCAATCTGCGATAAACGATTCTGGATTCCGTATGGCGTGATGAACTGCGGCAAGGGTGATCCGATGCAGGTCGCGCAGATGACACATGGCTCCGCGCCCGCGCGGTTCCGAAATATCAAAGTAGGAGGCATCGCCGGATGAACAAACTCGCCGCCAACCAAGTCTTGGAAACCGCGCTCGATCTGGCCGACGCCGACGACGTGGAGGTCTCACTGATCGGCAATGCCTCTGGTTTTACACGTCTGGCCGATAATGTCATTACGCAGAATGTTGCCAATCAGAATGTCTCGTTGCATGTTCGCTGCGCCTTTGGGCAGAGCCACGGACAGGCAACGACAAATGATCTCGATACTGCATCGCTGAAGGCGGTGGTTGAACGTGCGCAAAGCATTGCGAAGATTTCGCCTCCCGATCCAGAGTATCTGCCGCCTGTTGAAGCGTGCGAGGTAAAAAAATATTCTAAAGTCAAAGCATATTTTTTGGCTACTGCCAAACTCAGCCCGCTGACTAAAGCTTGGCAAATCAGTCAGGCGCTCAATGTTATCAAAGCTAAAAACTATCGGCTATCCGGTGGCTTCGGTAATGGCGATAACTTCTTCGCATTCGCCAATTCCGCAGGCTTGCGAGCCTATCATCGCAGCAGCAACGCGGAGATTCATGCCACCGCGCTGGGTACGAACGGATCGGGTTGGGCCGAGAAAATCTCCAACGACGTCAAAGATATTAACGTCACTGAAGTGGCGAGCCGCGCGCTGGAGATCGCCGAGACCGCGCAAAACGCCGCGGATATCCCCGCAGGCAAGTATACAGTTATCCTGCGGCCCGCCGCCGTGGCCGAATTGCTGCTCTTTGGTCTGAGCGGCTTCGATGCCAAAGCCACTGACGAACAACGCACTTTTCTGCGCGGCAAACTTGGTACGCAGATCTGCGGCAATCGGATTTCCATCCGTTCTGATCCGTCCGACCAGCGCTGTCTCAGTATGCCGTTCTGTGACGACGGCTTGGTTGCGCCCGCCTGTTCGTGGATCGAGCAAGGTATGGTGAAAAATCTGTTTTACTCGCGCTTCTGGGCAAAAAAGCAAGGCCGATCACCCACCGGCTGGCCGAGTAATATCATCATGGAAGGCGGCGACGATACGGTTGACCGGATGATCGCCGCCACTCCGTGCGGTCTGCTGGTTACTCGCTTCTGGTACATCCGCGACGTTGACCCGATGATCCCGCTGGTTACCGGCATGACTCGCGATGGCCTGTTCTTAATCGAGAACGGAAAAGTGGCGAAGCCAGTCAAGAATATGCGCTTCAACGAAAATCTCGTAGATGTGCTCAATCGTGTCGAGATGCTTGGTACACCGGAACGCACTGGTGAGTACATATCAATGCTTGTGCCGCCGCTTAAAATCCGCGACTTTAACTTCACCAGCACGACAAAGTTTTAGGCACTGGTTCAAATATGCCAGATGCAAGATGCCTGCGCTACATTCAGCGACATGCACTCTCTCTGTACTACTAACCGTTAAAATTTTTGCGTGACGCAAAGATTTTTTGCGACTTTTGAGCAAAAGCTGTTTCCCCCCGTCGCCCCGTCCCCCCGTCCCCTTGTCGCCCCGTCAACAACGCCTTTGGGTTGCGGCTTGGCCTCGAATGAGTCCTCTGTGGCAAAATAGACTGAACGGCTACCATCGTTTGGGTTTCGGCGAACGCGGCGCGTAACGGTCGCGTTTTGGAACCAGAAATTCCAACATTCGCGCGTTTTGAGCTTCCTTGCGAGCGAGCATCGCCATCCGTAGTCCTACGGTCCGCGAGATTTCGGGCGCTTTGGCGATCATCTCGCGCAAACGCACTAAGGCGAGCGTGGCGTCGAACCCGTCTTCTTGAGGCGGAAGCGCGCAGTTTGGGAATCCCAAAAATGTCAGCAACGGCGTCACGCCACGTTCGACGGACAATCCGACAACCGGCACACTGCCGCCCGCGGCCAGCATTAAGCCGTGCAGCGTGTAACTGAAAACAGCCTGGCAGGCGGCCATTTCCGTTTGAATAAGCGGCAGCGGACAATCGACGGCGCGAGTTAAGATACGATCAAGCGGCAAACCATCACGCAGACTGGCGACGTGTTCTTGAGCGGCAGCGGTGTCGTCGTGAAAGATAACCACTTCGCAGTCTAGATTTTTGATAAGCGTGCGTCCCGATTGCAACAACTTCGTAGAGACCTTTTGATGCTCCAGACCGAAAGTCGCGCGCGAAGGCACAGCTTCAGAAATCACCAGGCCCACGCGACGGTCGCGCGGCGTATATGTAATACTGTCGTTGGTGAGCGCTAGAGCGGGGTCGCCGTTATAAGAGACGCGGTTAGGATTCAAACCGTAGCCGATCAGTATTCGCTTCGATTCTGCATCGCGTGTGGAAGAGCTGTCGGTGAAGTTATGCAGCAGTCGCTGTAGCCGGATGCGCTCACGAGGATCAGCGATTTCAAGCGCGCCGACGCCGATGACCGCAGTCTTGACGCCAATCCGGCGCGCATGTTCTACTGCGCCAAGCCAGACTCGCGCTGGTGTCTTCCCTTGATCGCTTAAAACACCGCCGCCGGCGACGATGAACAAGTGAGCCTGGGTCAGAGCTTCCCAAGCCGCGGGAGTATTCATTATACTGCCTGGATTCGCCAACTGGACAGCATGCGTGTCGTGAATCGTCTTGGTTTTTTCCGGATCAAACGACAACACAGTAATGTTGTGCTTCGACGGCTGGTCAGACTCGGAAGCCTCGCCGCGATCTGTGGTCAACAGACGTTTTAGCAGGCCGGCCAGCACGGCTTCGTCGGCGAGCGAACCATAACCAAAGGGGCCAAGGATGACGATGTTCATTATAATTTTGGCTCATGTCGGTAAATGCGTGAAAGTTCACACAACTTCATGGTGCACCTTATGTTATTCCACACATTTTAATCCCAATCCACAAAATGCAAAATCGGTAACCGTCCAGTAAAGCTACGCATCAAACCGACAAGATAGACTATCTTGAAAAACCGGAAATTCAATCGAGTTTAGAAAGTTGATAAGGATAGTGTGGTAAATATCAGAAGTAGGTTCATTCCTGCCAGTGAAAGTGGCGGGGCAACAGAAAAACAGAATATTTGATTCAAACAGCAATGGTTGAGTTTATAAGGCATGAGCTGCTCAAGAACTCACGAATAGCTAACCCACGTGTTAATGAAGTCGAGAAAGGGCGCGGTGGCGTGTCGATAGACAATGCTCCGTTTCCCCTTCCCGCTTCCCGAACCGGACAGGCAGATTTCCCGCATCCGGCTCTCCCTCAGAATTACACTGCACAAAGCATGCAGCAGTCGTCGCTTTGGCTTTGCCGTTGTGCTTCTCCCGCAGTTCTTCACCTTTAGCCGTCGTTCGAGGTTAATCATCCCAACCAATCTTCCTTGCGCATATACCGTGACCTTTACCCCACCGAAACTTCAGCATTCGACTGCTATCCCTGTTTTAGTGCGGGTACACTCTTAATGCTGTCAGCATTGACCTTCCCATCGTCAGGATAGCTACTCGGCTCATGCAGTCAGAACCGAGACGGGTCTTTCACCCGCTGGATGGATGCGCTATCATGGCGCACTGGCACACACTACGACGTTTACCTGT
>JAZDLP010000363.1:0-5769 GCA_043801885.1 Planctomycetota bacterium
GCTTGCGTATTCGAACCATGCTGATTCATTGAATTATTTTCTCAGCAACTAAGTTTTCTGGATATTCCATTATCTCCACTATCCCCATTATCTCCTTATCCCCTTTCTTACACATCTGACGTATAGGCTGAACGGTTACAAATCCCTTTATGTTGACACTGTAGCACGGAAATCGTCCACTATCTGTTCCCCCCCTTGAAAAAAAGGGGGGGGGGGGGGAATTCCCGACTTCGCTACTACAGTGTCTTTATGTTTCGCTTTTTCCCCGCGCTACGGTTTTTTACGATCACTCGGCGCGCTCGCGCCTTCGCCTGCTGTAAAAGTAAATGAATCGTCTTTGCGATACGCCATCTTACTGTTGAATGCTTCACAGATACCCTGTTTCCCATTGACCATCAGATAAGTCGGTCCAAACCAACGGACATTGCCTTCCTTACCGATAGGAGCACAACTACCATCAGATTGATTGTAGAATTTTGCGGTACATGGACTCTCCCGGAAGCGTATACCGTTGCCGCAAGACGGAACTAGATTATAAATACCATTAGGATGCTGATGGCCATCCTTATCTACCTGATGTGTTCGCTGATAAACATGATCGTGTCCGTTCACAACAACGCGCACGTTGTATTTCATCAGCATTGGCCACAACTGTGCAATCCGCTTGTTGCCTCCGGGTGCCGCCGTAACCTCGTTATCTGTGAAAAAGACATTGTGATTAATAAAAAATTTCCATAATCTGGTAGTCTCGCTGAGACTACTCTCGATCCATTTCATTCCATCCGAGCTAAACTCATCATTCCAATCTCCTCCATAATTATGTTCGTATCCTTTATCGCTATGAATATCCACTTCTTCTTCCCACGCTTTCATAATCCATCGCGCAGGCCCGTAATCAACGACATGGCATAATTTGTTATTATCAAAATCGAAGTATCGCTGGAGTTGATTATAATCCAAAGTGCAGTTTTTTTTGTCTGCTCTAACTTCGTTACAATGATTTCCTGCCGCAATAATAATGGGTATCTGTCTAAGACATACGTAAGGATCCACAAAGAGTGCCCAATGTTGTCTGGTATCTCCAACATCTACTATCATATCCACGCCGTCCGGATCTATTCCAATGGCTGTGCCTTTTTTGACATATTGATCAATATGCGCTATATCTTTATCGAAATCTGCGCGGTTCCCGCAGTAAAAATCACCCAGAAAAACTACTGTAAGCGGATCGGTTTCTTTGGGAATTCGAAAACTGCTCTCCACAGAATTAGTCAGTCCATTACCTGAGACTTTGTAATAATATGTTTTGCCTGGAACAAGTTTTGTCAATCGAGCTTTGCAAACATATTCCCCGGCAATCGGTTGGTTATCTTTCTTTCTACGAACTTCGTTGCAAGCATATCTGGCTGCGATCTGGCCATAATTAGCGGTTTCGCCGTAGGCGACCTCTCCAACGTCAGGAGCGTTTGTCACCCAGGATACGGACATCTGATCCATCTTAGGATTAGATAACCAAGTTCCTCGAAGAATCTCCGCCGCGGAGATTGATGCCTGCCAAAAAGCCAAAACGGTCAGAACAATTACGCTTGCTCGTTTCATGACTAATCCTCCTCAATTATCAAGACAGAAAAACAGACTATCTTCAAACCCATTTAGCGTAGCAATCTTTACGCCATTGTACACGTTTTTCGGCATGTTCAAATCATCAAGGTAACACTGTAGCAAATCTCACCTCGGCCCGTTTGCGCCTTCATCTACTGTAAAAGTAAATGAATTGTCTTTGCGATATACTGCCTTACAGTAACTCAATAAGCGAGTGCCGGAGCCAGCCAGCGTTCCATCATCTTTAAGTCAAAGCCCTTGCGTCTGGCGTAATCTTCGACCTGGTCCCGGCCAATTTGTCCTAATGCGAAGTAATGAGCTTGCGGATGAGCGAAATACAGCCCGCTGACCGAACTGGCCGGCAACATGGCGAAATTCTCCGTCAATTGGATTCCAGCGTTCTGCTCAACTCGCAGCAAGTCAAATAATAATCCTTTTTCAGTATGATCCGGGCAGCCGGGGTAGCCGGGCGCCGGACGGATGCCGCGGTATTTATCGCGCAGCAAATCATCGAAGGTCAGGCGCTCCTGGCAGCCATAGCCCCAATCGTCACGCGCTTTCTTGTGAAGCAATTCCGCAAACGCTTCAGCCAGCCGGTCGGCGAGCGCTTCGGCCATAATCGCATTATAATCGTCATTTTGCTGTTTCAGTTGCGCCACCAGCGCTTCCAGTCCGTGGCCGGCGGTTACGGCAAAGACGCCGAGATAATCGGTCAATCCACTTTCTTTCGGAGCGATGAAGTCGGCCAGCGCATAGAACGCTTTGTCCGATGCCTGATCGAGTTTCTCCGTTTGCTGCCGCAGAGTATGGAAAGTCGTGAGCGTTTTAGCGCGCATCGCGTCAGCGTAAAGCTCGATATCGTCACCCACGCTGTTGGCCGCAAAAAATCCATAGACCGCGCACGCCGTGAGCAGTTTTTCTTTTATGATCCTCTGAAGCAGCGTCTGCGCGTCGTCGAACAACTCCCGCGCGCGTGACCCGACTTTGGGATCATCGAATATATTCGGATATTTTCCGCACAGTTCCCAGGCGTGAAAGAGCGGTGACCAATCAATATAAGCAATAAGTTCGCTGAGTGGAAAATTTTCGAGTACGCGCAGACCCAAAAATAACGGCTGCGCTATATCCACCGCTTTCCATTCGAGGCGCGACTTGCGGCGGCGCGCTTCGCTCAACGCGATTATTTTCTTATGCTGGGCGCGAGCTTGATACTCGTCACGCAGTTGCTGCTGTTCGACTCGGTTGCTCTCGACGAAGAGCGGCTTCTGGTCGCGACTGAGCAGATTGCTGACTACGCCCACGGCGCGCGAGGCGTCCAATATATGCGCCACCGTGTGCCGATAGGTCGGCGCGAGTTTGACAGCCGTGTGCGCACGGCTGGTGGTCGCGCCGCCGATGAGCAGCGGAATTTTAAGACCGGCGCGTTCCATCTCGCACGCCACGTGAGCCATCTCTTCCAACGACGGCGTGATCAGGCCGCTCAATCCGATTATGTCAACGCGCTGTTCGCGCGCGGCGGCCAGAATTTTTTCGCAAGACGCCATCACGCCCAGATCAATGACCTGATAATTGTTGCAGCTCAACACTGCGCCGACGATATTTTTACCGATATCGTGAACATCGCCCTTGACTGTAGCCAACAGAATCTTGCCCTGCGCGTGACGTTGACCGGATTTTTTCTTCTCTATTTCCAAGAAAGGCTGTAGCGCGGCGACGGCTTTTTTCATAATGCGCGCGCTTTTGACTATCTGTGGCAAGAACATCGTGCCCGAACCGAACCGGTCGCTGATTATGTTCATTCCCGCCATCAGCGGTCCTTCAATAACCGCCAGTGTTTGACCATATTTCTGGCGCGCTTCTTCAACATCGGATTCGATGAACTCTTCGATGCCATTGATCAGCGCGTACGATAGCCGTTCCTCGACTGAACCGCGCCGCCAAGCTTCTTCAGTCTTGATCTCAACCTTCTCTTTATGTTTGACCAAGTCCGCGAACGCCAACAATCGTTCGGTCGCGTCGGGGCGTCGGTTGAGCAGAACGTCCTCGACCAAATCCAGCAGTTCTCTGGGTATCTCCTCATAGATGGCTAGTTGACCGGCGTTGACGATGCCCATGTCCAAACCGGCGCGGATGGCGTGACACAGAAACGCCGCATGCATGGTTTCGCGCACGATTTGGTTGCCGCGGAACGAGAACGAGACGTTGCTAATGCCGCCACTGATTTTGCAGCGCGGAAAAGCGACTTTGAGCTGTCGCACGGCCTCGATGAACGCCACCGCGTAGTTGTTGTGTTCCTCCATTCCCGTCCCGACCGTCAGCACGGCAGGGTCGAAGATGATGTCCTCTGGCGGAATGCCAACTTCCTGTGTCAGGATGCGATACGCTCGCGCGCAGATTTCGACTTTGCGATCAGCCGTCTCTGCCTGGCCATTCTCATCAAAAGCCATCACCATCATCGCCGCGCCGTAGCGGTGTATCCGTCGAGCCTGTTCTTTGAACTTCTCCTCGCCTTCTTTCAAGCTAATGGAATTGACGACGCCCTTGCCTTGCAGACACTTCAGTCCCGCCTCGATGACTGACCATTTTGAGCTGTCAATCATGATCGGCACACGCGCAATAAATGGCTCGGAAGCGATCAGATTGAGGAACTTCGTCATGGTCTCTTCGGAGTTCAGCAGCGCTTCATCAAAGTTTACGTCAAGCATATTTGCGCCGTTCTCGACTTGTTGGCGCGCGAGCGCGAGCGCAGCTTCGAATTGTCCGGCTTTAATCAACTTGGCGAACTTCGGCGAGCCCATGATGTTCGTGCGCTCGCCAATCATGACGAAATGAGTCTCGGATCGGATCGTCAGCGGCTCCAATCCGCTGAAACGCGCCTGCGGTTCGATCTTTGGAATTTTGCGCGCGGCAAACGGCTGGACAGCCGCGGCGATGGCGCGCAGATGCGACGGCGTAGTGCCACAGCAGCCGCCGACCAGGTTCAACCAGCCTTCCTTGGCAAAATCTCGCAACGAATCGGCGACTGTCTCCGGCGTCTCGTCGAAGCCGGTTTCAGACAGCGGATTAGGCAGTCCGGCGTTCGGATAACAGCTCACGTACACCGGCGCAATGCGCGCTAACTCTTCGATGAACGGGCGCATCGCCTTTGGTCCGACCGCGCAGTTGAGACCGATACTCAATAGCGGTACATGCGCAACTGAGTTCCAGAAAGCTTCCAATGTCTGGCCTGAAAGCGTTCGTCCGCTTTGATCGGTGATTGTTACTGAAAGCAGCACCGGCACGCGCCGTTGCCGCTCTTCAAAGTATTGCTCAATTGCGAATAGCGCGGCTTTGGCGACCAACGTATCGAACACAGTTTCAACCAGCAGCGCGTCCACGCCGGCCTCCAGCAACGCGGCAACTTGTTCATAGTAAGCGGCGACAAAGTGATCGAAGGTGGTATCGCGGTGCCCCGGATCGTTAATGTCGCGAGATAGCGACGCCATCCGACTGGTGGGTCCGATGGCGCCGGCGATAAAACGCGGCCGCACGGGATTTTTTTTCTCCGCGCTGGCGACGGCGCGACGCGCCAACTCCACGGCAGCGGCGTTCATTTCGCTCACCACGCTCTCCAGCTTAAAATCACTCATGGCGATGGCGTTAGCGTTGAAAGTATTAGTTTCGATAATATCCACGCCTGCGTCGAGATACGCGGTGTGAATTTGCTCGATCAACTCCGGCTGCGTTAGGTTCAGCGCATCGTTGTTGTTCTTTAGATCCACTGCGTGGCCGACAAAACGCGATCCACGAAAATCATTCTCTTGCAGTTTGTGCTGCTGGATCAGCGTGCCCATGGCGCCGTCGAGGATAACGATGCGTTCTTCGAGCAAGCGTAGAAGTTTCTGAGAATGGGGTGGGAACTGTTGCAAGATTGAGCGGGCGTTCAAGAGATATTCTCCGGCCTCGTATGTTACCTTTCTAGACTGGCGGCATTCTACAGCATGCGGCGTCTGGGAACAACTGAGATGGTCTGGCAGCCGAAGGGCGAAATCGTGGGCCGAACGTGCCGCAATAGATGGTGTGCGCGAACGGGTGGCTTATCAATGCGTATCCGTCCCATCGCGTCGCAAAGTGTAACATGGTCCGCTAGGAACCATGCCTCTAACGCTTCGATAGCCACACCGATGA
>JAZDLP010000366.1:0-3370 GCA_043801885.1 Planctomycetota bacterium
CACTTTTCTGTTTTCTGTTCGTTTTTTATACTTCTCTTGCAGCCCATGCCTAATAAACTTATCGTAATCCAACAAAATAGTCACAAGCAAGATCATCCCACTTGTCGGTTTGAGGCGTAGCTTCGCTGGACGGTTACGGAATTTCAAAGTGGTCACCAAAGGCAAAAATTATCACAAAAGACGATCTGTTTTCCTTCAATCGACAATCAAAAATCTAAAATCTAAAATAGTATTATTCTTCAATCATCACATATCCGTCCAGCGGCACGTAGACTGCGGCCTGACCGGCGACGGCGGTAGTGATGCGTTTGAAGTCATCCAGACTGTTGATCTTTTGGATGGCGCTATTGCCGCCGTGTTTGAGTTCAGTGATAACGGCGCCTTCGTAAAGATTGGCGCGGTCGGCTGGTGAGCCTTTCTTGACGCGAATGATTTCGATCCGGCCGCCGCGATTGGCGTCCGCGGGCAACTCCTTTACCAGCATGCCACGCCACTGGTAAACTGCTGATGCCGTCGGCTTGGCGGTTTTCTCGCCTGGCGATTCGGGTGGAGTGTCTTCGGCGAGGCGTTCGTCTTCCAGCGGCGTATCGTCCATGTTATCGGTATCGTGGCCTTTCATCACGGCGTGCGCCAGTTCGGAATAACGCTTCGACACGCGGACATTTATCTCCGTCAGATGGCCTTGCCGATCCACGATTTTTAGTTTGACTGTGCGCCCGACCGGTGTTTCGTTGACCACGGCGATCAACTCATGCACGGTCGTAATGCGCGTATCATCCAAGTTCAGAATCACCATGCCCTTCTTAATCCCTGCGCGATCCGCCGGCGTATTGGCGATAACATCCATCACCAGCACACCTTGATTGTCGGGCGCTTTGAAGACTTTTTGACCGGGTTCCAAGTCGCGCAGTTGCACCCCCAGCCAGCCGTACTGAATCTCTTCGCCGGCTTTGAGATACGCCAGTCGTGGCTTGAGATGGTTGATAGGGATGGCAAAACCGAAGCCTTGAGAGAGACCAGACTTCGAGAAGATCATGGTGTTGATGCCGATCAATTTGCCGCGCAGATCGAACAGCGGGCCGCCTGAATTGCCCGGATTGATGGCGGCGTCGGTCTGGATCAGATTGCCATAGAAGACATCGCGAGAGAAATTTTTAAACGGCATGTTACGTTTGCGCGCGCTGACTACGCCCATAGTAAAAGTATTGGAGAGGCCGAACGGATTGCCCACGGCCAAAGCCCACTGTCCGACTTCGAGCTTGTCTGAATCCGCCAGTTCCGCGCAAGGCAGATTCTTCGGGAGATCGTCGCCGACCAGCTTGATCATCGCCAAATCGCTACGCGGATCGGCGCCGCAGAGCGTCGCCGAATAAATGCGATTGTCGTAGAGTTTAACGCGAATCTGCGCGGCGCCGCGAACGACGTGTTCGTTGGTCACAATCAGGCCGGTGGGGTCAACGATGACGCCGGAGCCGTCGCATTCCGGCGAGGGCACGCCGAATTGCTCGCTCATCCGCGGCAGTTCTTCCATCCAGCGGCCGGGCTTGACCAGCACCTGCAAACTAACCACACACGGTTCGACACGCTTGGCCAGCTTCTGAAACGCGCGTTCCAAGCGCTCGGCGACTTCGAAATCAGGGTCCGGACTGGCGGGAGTCGGTTCGCTCGCCCGCAGCGCTGCGAAAAAAAACAATAGCGTTAGAACGATTCGATTCACGAAACAGACTCCATGACGTCTTACACGGTTACGACAAGTCGCATCGGTGTGCTCTTCCGCGTTCGCTTCAGACTGTTGTTAGCATTCGGTAGCTTTCAGGAGAGGTTTGGGTGGCAAAGAGACCATGCGGTGCCCGCAGGTTTTCTCCTTTTTGCGTAGGTCTTCGCATATTGCATGCAGGTCGAAGTTAAACTTCGCCGCGTGAGCATGCCGTATCGTGCGAACTTCTTCAACAATGGGATCTTTCATTGTATACCACTATAGACATGGTTCAAATCAGGGTGATATCTTTATTGCCGCAGAAGCTTATCCTTCAGTTGTCACAGGCGCTGCGGCGTCAGGCCGCGCGATTGCGGCACCGGCGAGATCGTCCTGTTTGGCCATGATCTTTTCGTGAATCTCTTTGGTAATTACGGGATTCTCGATGAGAAACTTGCGAGCGTTTTCGCGGCCCTGGCCTAGTCGGTGGCTGCCATAATTCAACCATGCGCCAGATTTTTCAACGATGCCGCCCAGAATGCCCATGTCCAGCAGCGAACCTTCCCAAGAGATGCCACGATCAAACATAATCTCAAATTCAGCCTGTCGGAACGGCGGAGCAACTTTGTTCTTCACGATCTTAGCTTTACATGCCGTGCCGATGGCCGTCTCGCCTTCCTTTAATATGCCGATGCGACGCACATCAATGCGGACTGACGCGTAGAATTTTAACGCACGACCGCCGGGTGTGGTCTCGGGCGAACCGTACATCACGCCGATCTTTTCACGAATCTGGTTGATGAAGAGCACGATGGTCTTCGAACGCGCGATGGCGCTGGTCAGTTTGCGCAGCGCCTGAGACATCAGCCGCGCTTGCAGGCCGACGTGCGAATCGCCCATCTCGCCTTCGATTTCAGCTTTGGGCACCAGCGCCGCCACTGAATCTATCACCACCACGTCTACCGCCGCTGAACGCACCAGTTGCTCGCAGATCTCCAGAGCTTGTTCGCCAGTGTCGGGCTGACTGACCAGCAGTTCGTTCAGATTAACGCCGAGTTTTTTCATATAAGTAGGATCGAGCGCATGTTCGGCGTCAATATAAGCCGCGACGCCGCCCAGTTTCTGCGCGTTGGCGACGATCGTCAGCGCCAGCGTCGTCTTGCCGCTGGACTCTGGTCCAAAAATCTCAACCACTCGCCCGCGCGGAATGCCGCCCACGCCTAGCGCGATATCCAGCGAGAGCGCGCCGGTCGAGATTGACGGAATCTGACGAGCGCCATCACCGTTGAGTTTTTGAATAGAGCCGGCGCCGAACTGGCGTTCGATCAGTTCCAAGGCGCGCTTCAGCGCTTCCTGTTTGCGGAGCTTTTCCTGATCTACTTCCTTAGCGGAACGCACAGTCTTAGCATCTTCTTTGATTATCTTTGACATTATGGACTCCTTGTAGAAGAAACAATTATAAAAAAGGCTCTTCGGAAAAATCTGTGGGTAAAAAACAGAGTATTTGATTCAACCAGCAATAGTTGAGACAGTTCTGTCTATACAGGATACTCAAAAATCGTTGCTAGTGTAGTGTCTCATAATAGTTTCTGTTTTCCAAGCCACAAAACGCGCAATTTACGAGGAGAAATATAATTTTTTATGTATAATATGTTCAGTCTATTTTAAGCTATT
>JAZDLP010000372.1:0-10737 GCA_043801885.1 Planctomycetota bacterium
ATTCATTGGCAAAGAGGCGTTGCCGATCTTGACGTCGCCGGAGATTCGGCAAGAAGCTAATCTGGGCAACTTGTTTGGCGCGCAGCCGATTGAAAACGAAGCGCCTGGCTACGCTTGGCAGCCCACCGCGGAAATCCCAAAGTATTCACTTCTGCCATTGCTGGTGGGCACACTAAAAGCGACGATCATTGCGATTCTAATTGCGATCCCGCTGGCCGTTGGAGCCGCTTTATTCACTTCAGAATTTGCGCCTTCTTATGTTCGTGAAGTGCTCAAGCCGATTATTGAACTTCTCGCCGGCATTCCCAGCGTAGTGATCGGTTTCTTCTGCCTGATATTGCTGGCGGATTGGCTGCAAGCGCTCTTTGGCTGGACATTTCGACTCAATGCCATCACCGTCGGTTTAGGCTTGAGTTTGGCGGTTATTCCGATTGTTTACACAGTCTGCGAAGACGCGTTTACAGCGGTGCCGCAGGCTTACCGCGCCGGGTCTATCGCTATGGGCGCTTCCATCTGGCAAACCGCATGGCGAGTGGTATTGCCGGCGGCATCGCCGGGCGTGCTGGCCGCCTGCGTGCTGGGTTTTGGACGCGCCATCGGCGAGACGATGATAGTGTTAATGGCTTCGGGGAACTCCGCCATCCTGTCGTTTTCGCCAACTGATTCCATTCGTTCGTTCTCAGCGACGATCGCGGCTGAGTTGGGCGAAGTCGTAGTGGGCAGTTCGCATTATCACGTATTGTTTTTCATCGGCGCATTTCTCTTCATCCTGACTTTTCTGATCAACCTGGCCGGTCACTGGTGGGTAAGACGATTGCAGATGAAGCTGCAAGGATCCATTTAGCATGGCCACGCAGAGCAAAGCAATCGGCTGGTTCTTTCAATCGCTGACCGGCATCGCCTGCCTGATCATCATGGCGATGGTGGCGGTTATACTCGGCAATATCGTGATTCACGGCGCCGGTCACGTCAGTTTAGATTTTATTATCAAGTCGCCTGAAGTCGGCATGACCGAAGGCGGCATCTTTCCGGCAATCATCGGTACATTTTTCCTCGTCTTGCTCATGACTATCGCCGTCGTTCCGCTGGGCGTGGCGACGGCGGTTTACATGCATGAGTATGCCTCGAAGCAGTCTCACGTGGTGCGACTCGTCCGGCTGGCGATTCAGAATCTGGCGGGCGTGCCGGCGATTGTCTTCGGTCTGTTTGGATTGGGATTTTTCATTCAGTTCATCGGGCGTGGCATTGACGACGTTTTTAATGGCGGGCAGGTGAGTTACGGGCAACCCGCGATTCTCTGGGCCGCGTTGACGATGGCGTTGCTGACGTTGCCCACTGTAGTTGTGGCTGCGGAAGAAGCGTTGCGCGCAATTCCGATGAATTATCGCGAGGCTGCGTACGCCGCAGGCGCCACGCGCTGGCAGGTGATTTGGCGCGTCATTCTGCCGCAGGCTGTGGGTGGAATCCTGACCGGCGCCATACTGGCGGTGAGTCGCGGGGCAGGGGAGGTGGCGCCAGTAATGTTCACCGGCGCGGCGTATTTTTTGCCGCACTTGCCTAGTCGTCTGAACGATCAGTTCATGGAATTAGGTTATCATGTTTACGTTATGACCACGCAGTCGCCGGATGTCGAGGCGACCAAACCAATTCTATATGCGACTATACTGGTGTTGTTGTTGCTGACTTTCTCCTTAAACTTTACCGCGATCATGATTCGCGCTCAGATTCGAAGGAGACAACGTAGTGCTCGTTGAAAGCCGCGTCAAAAAATCTGTGACTGTTCACAGCGCATCAAACTTGGTAGCGCAGGCATCCTTGCCTGCTTGCCCGCCAGCGGCTAGGACTTCGCGACTGTCTGTCGAAGACCTGCGTGTGCGCATGGGTCATCGGGAACTTCTGAAAGGCATCACGCTCAAAGTCGAGCGTGGCGAGATTCTGGCTATTATTGGTCCCGCCGGCGCGGGCAAGACAACATTTCTGCGTGCAATCAATCGCATGAATGAATTTGATCTGAATATGCAAGTGTCCGGCCGCGTTTTACTCGAAGGTCAGGATGTTTACGCCAAGGGAGTGGACGTTGCGTTGTTACGGCGCAAGGCCGGGATGGTCTTTTCAACGCCGGTGCCGTTGCCGATGACGATCTATCGTAATGTAGTCTTCGGGCTGACTATTGAGAGTGGCAGAAAGAATGAACATGCCGAGCGCGTTGAGATGGCGTTGCGCGCCGCTTCTTTATGGGATGAAGTAAAAGATCGGCTCGACGAATCCGCGCAGAACCTTTCAGGCGGCCAGCAGCAACGACTCTGTTTGGCGCGAACTCTTGCGTTGCAGCCGGACGCGCTGCTTCTGGACGAACCATGCTCCGGCCTTGATCCGATTTCGACAGCCAAGATCGAAGAGGCTCTGCGCATCCTAAAGAAAAATTTAGCCATCATTCTGGTCACTAACAATGTTAAACAGGCTTCGCGAGCGTCCGACCGAACCGCGTTTTTTCTGTTTGGCGAATTGATTGAACTGGCGGCGACCGAGGATTTGTTTACGACTCCGCAGAATCCTCAAACAGCCGACTATATTTCAGGACGATTTGGATAGTGGTTACGAAACTCGAAACAAAACAGTTGGACCTCTGGTACAGCAAGTTTCACGCGCTGAAACAGATAAACTGTTCCATTCGCGCAAATATGATTACGGCGATCATCGGGCCGTCCGGTTGCGGCAAATCAACACTGTTGCGGGTTTTTAATCGTATGAATGAACTGACGCCGCGAGTACGAGTCGCCGGCGAAGTGATGCTCGATGGCGTATCCATCTACGATCAGAATCTGGAATTGACAGAACTGCGCAAACGAGTTGGCATGGTTTTTCAGCGTCCAAATCCTTTTCCGCTTTCTGTCTACGAGAATGTCGCCTATGGGCCAAAGATTCACGGATTGAGCGCTTCTCGCGATCTGCCGCGGTATGTCGAAACCGCTCTGCGGCAAACAGGATTGTGGGACAGTCTGAATGACCGGCTTGGCAGTTCGGCTTTGTCCCTTCCCGCCGAACAACAACAACGGCTGTGCATTTCGCGGCTGCTGGCGGTCGAGCCGGAAGTATTGCTGATGGATGAACCTTGCTCAGCGCTGGACCCGATCGCGACAGCGCGCATCGAGGAATTATTGCTGACTCTCAAGTCGCGATATACAATCGTCATTGTAACTCATAACATGCAACAAGCGGCGCGTATATCCGACGATACCGCGTACATGCTCATGGGCGAGTTAATCGAATTTGGCGAGACTCAGACGATCTTTACCGATCCGTCCGACCATCGCACTGAGGAGTATCTCTCCGGGAGGTTTGGCTAATGCACCGTCAATTTGATGATAAACTCCACGAACTATTGCAGAAACTGGCGCTGATGGGGCGACTCTCGGAAGCGATGATTGCGGCGGCATTAAGGATGTTGATCGAGCGCAATCTTGAGTATACTCAGGAAATCTTCCAGAAAGAAGATGAGGTCAATGAGCTGCAGATTGAAGTTGATGATCGCGCCGTCAAACTGACGGCTTTACAACAGCCAGTTGCCGGCGACGTGCGCTTTCTGTTCATGGCGTCGCGCATTGCCACGGAACTGGAACGCGTCGCCGATCAGGCGGTCAATATCGCTCAAAATGCGCAACATCTTTTGGAAGAGCCGCCGCTGAAGCCACTGATAGATTTGCCGGTTATGGCTCAAATTGCGCAGAAGATGGTGCGTGGTGGCCTCGATGCGCTCGTCAAGAAGGATTGCGATCTCGCGCAGATTGTCCTTGAGGAAGAGAAGAAAGTGGATGCCTTCCGCGATCAGATATTCCGCGAACTGCTGACCTACATGATGGCCGATCCGGGAACGATTAAACGCGCCATCTCGCTAATCCTAATTTCGCGAAATCTGGAAAGGGTCGGCGATCACGCCACAAATATCGCTGAAGAAGTGATTTATATGGTTAAGGGTCGCGACGTGCGCCATCGGCATGAACTTAAAACGTGAATGGAAAAGAACTCATAATGATACTCTGGAGTCGCGTAAAAACATTTACGGTAATCTGCTTGCTATGGGTTGGCGCTCTAGCGTTGGCTGGCGAGCAATTGGCAGGAATGACACGAGTGGCGTCCGAGGACATTATCGTCCAGACCTGCCGCGACCAAGCGTACACGCTCAAAATCACAAAAATGCTAGCGACATTACAGCGCGAATTCTGTCAGCGCTTCCAAGCGACGACGATATCGGGACGCTTTGAGAATATCATATTCAAAGATAAATCAGACTACCACTCTTATTGCGTTAGCCGAAAGATCGCCAATTTCCCAGATCGCGGCGCATATTTCTCAGCGCAAAAGGCAGTATTACTGTATTTTGAGGGTCAGCCCGAGGAAGTCTTGCAGCGCAATTTGATCCATGAAGTCACTCATCATTTCACTAGGATAGTGTATGGCGTCATGCCGACTTGGTTTGAGGAAGGCGTCGCGATGTATTTTCAGGAAAGCGATTACAATCGCTCGCCTGTGATTCTAGGCGTTGTGGACCAGCAGATCTCTGGCAACGTGAAGGGCGCGCTGGAACAGAAACGTCTGCTGAGCGTTGATGCTTTACTGAAGCTAGAATACAAGGCATACCACGTCAGCGACATAGGACGTGAACGGTTGCACTATGACCAGTCTTGGGCGCTGGTTCATTTTTTTGTTCATGCGTCTGAGAAACTGAAACCTGCGGATGCCACCGGACGCGCGCGCGTAGCCGCCTACCGGCCGAAGTTTCTCAACTTCATGGCGGAGGCGCGCAAAACGCGCACTAAGCCAGAAGTATCATGGAAGAAGACCATGGGGGATTTGCCCATGGAATCGCTCGAAAAAGATTTTCAAGAATACGTTCACTTGCTGCCGGGCGAGCTGATCGATCCAAATTTACTGGTGAATAAATGGCCTAACGGGAAGAAAAAATTTGAAGGCGAGTTGAAAGATAATCGGGTCAATGGAAAGGTCACCTACTGGTACGAGAACGGGCAGATGCAGAGCACCGGGACAATGCGTGACGGCCAATGGCATGGCATCATCACCTTCTGGACGAAAAACGGCAAGTTGATGGAAACATTAGAGTACTACAACGGACAGCAGGTGGAGAACGTAGTTCCGTAAGAATGAAAGCGGAGAGAGGTTGAGAATGGACGCAGATTTATGAACTTCGATCACGGCAAATATTTGCCAAATTTCGCCATGAATCAATAAACTTCTGAGCTTATTTTGCCGATACATAAGAAAGTCTTGCTCTGGGAGGGAACTGCTATGTTGCGAACGCTATTGAGTGTCGTGACGGTTGTGTTATTGACCGCTGTTGCGTTTCTGCTGTACGCTAAATTAGCTGTGCCGTCGTCAAAAAAAACTGATGCCGGACAGGATTGGACAGGTATAGGAGTGCCGCCATGCCCGGCTTTGCCGACATCGCCGCCGAAGGCCACACCTGCGCCACCCGTTACGTCTCCATTGCCGACGCCGATCATCGAAGCGTCACCACCTAAAGAACCTCTCAATCCGGCAATTCGAGAAACGCCAAAAGGCAGACTTACGCACATTGTTCAGTCCGGCGATTCGCTGTCCAGTATCAGCAAATTTTATTTTGGCGTGTCTGCGTACTATTCAAAGATTGCCGAGTTGAACGGCCTGCGACAACGAGATCCAATCCGCGTCGGGCAGGTACTCTACCTGCCTGATCTGCCAATGGCGCTTATGGTTGAGAAACCGCGCGACATCGTTCCGCAACAATCCGCTAGTTCTGAAATGAAGACGGCTGATTTTGAGCCTATGCCGCCAACGCTGAGCGCGACAGTTTCACGCCAGGATGCCAAGACACAAAAATGATGAATGAATTAATCTCAGATACACACGAATGACTCAAAAAAGTAACCGTATAGTGACTTAATCGTATGTTAGTTTGTTTGAAACTTCGTGGTATGCTTTGGGTTGTAGCTTGCCTTCGCAATGGTGGTTATGAAAAGCATTATCGTGAAATTACTGCCAGTACTGGCGTCAGCGCTGTTTAGCTCTCTGGCATGGGCCGACATTGAAGTCAACACTCGCGTGGATCAGTTGGTGCTGAAGAACGGCCTGACAATCAAATGTATCGTGCTGATGGTGACGTTTAAAGGCGTACTGATCGTCGAATCCGATCCAAAGGATTCGGAGAAGACTCGCCAGCGTTTTATTCCCGCCGACACAGTGGACAAGATCATTCGCGGAGAAGCGGATGGTTCGATCACTGGTTTACAGACTCAGGAAGAGCTGGCGCACAAGGTCATTCAAGGATCAGGCTTTCGCAAGGAGCAGGCTCATTCCAAGGAAAGCAACCAGAAGACCGGAACAACCGGTCCGCAAGGTCCTCTGAGAAAAGCAGATCCATTAGGCAAAACTACTCGGCTGCCAGCGACCGTTGGTGCGGCAGGCAAATTCGACCCAAAGGAGCTTGCCGCCGCCTATCTCTCGCGCTTCCCGCTGCTCAAAGCCACTGCGCAAAACCTCTTTGGGTTGGATCGAGTGCCGCAATTACTGGAGCAGACACAGAAAGGCGATACGCTCGCACGCAAGCAAGTCGAGAGTTTTCTGAAGCTATTTCTGCCTACAAGTGGTGGCGCATTGAATCAAAAAGCTGCTCCCATGAGCAGAATCAAACCCGCCAAGCCAACTCGCCCCGAATCCCGATCTATTACCGATCCAAAATAACCGGTTACAAATAAACAACGATTCGCTAAATTGATTAAGTGCGTCCTGGAGGACTCGAACCTCCGACCCGGTGATTAAGAGTCACCTGCTCTACCAACTGAGCTAAGGACGCGCAAGATAGTTTGTTTCAGATTAACGATAATGAGCAACGATAATGAAAGCAATAGAACTTTGACCAGATTTACTCTCGTTGTCAAACGCTAAAATTCGAGTAACCGTTCAAATACGTTATTCGCCTTGTCTGGCACGGAATAGTTTCAGCAGTCCATACGGAAACTGCTCGCGTAGTTTTACGAAGACTTCTTTTAGCTGGCCGGATTCGCATTCCGCAAACGCGTTGGCGATTTCAATTTTCTGCTCGTTGCTTAAAAACCGACTCGTGTCAATCTTCTCGCCCGCTCTAGCAGCTTCGGATAAGTGTCCCCAGATAGTGCCTTCAGTCAGGTTACGCTGCCGGGCAATCTCCGGGACGCTTTGATTGGCGTCGTAGCGTTTGATTGTCGCGCGAATAGTGGCGTTCAAATATACGGGATCAGTGGACGCCGAGTTAAACTGTTGTGGTTTGTGATCACGCAGAAAGTCTTTGATCTCCGTTAAAAATGGTCCGGCGAATTCCTGCCTCTTTTTCTCGCCAACGCCACTGATGTCGGCGAATTCCGCGTCGGTCTCCGGATAAGCGTGAGACATCTCGCGTAGCGTTGCGTCGGAGAAGATCACGTAGGCCGGCACTTCGCGTTCGTCCGCCAGGCGCTTGCGCAACCCGCGCAGCCGTTCGAATAACGGTTCATCACATTCGATCTCGCCCCGCGCATGTTTCTCCTTGGCGACTTTGCGAGCGCGTTTGCGCTCCGTGTCTTCGTCGCCAGACTTTTCGGTTTGTGGCCGGCTGAGCGTAATTAGTTGGCGCGCGGACAAAACGCGCCGGCCATCGTCAGTCAGCTCGACGCGCGTGTACTCGCCTTCTTGTATCTGTCGCACAAAACTCAAACGCAACAATTCACGTCCGACTTCCAACCAGCCCTCGCGGGACAAATCCGCGCCGATGCCGAACGTCGAAAGCTCATTATGACGCCAGCGCTCGATAATGGCCGACGACTCGCCACGCAGCACATCCGCCACATATCTCACTCCCGCGCCGAACTCCGGCGTGCGTTGTTTAATTCGGAAGATGCAGGACATGAACTTCTGCGCCACGACCGTGCCGTCGTACTGTTCGCGAGACACCAAGCATTCGTCACAAGCCTGACAGGTAGGTTCACGATAAACCTCGCCAAAGTATTTCAGCAGTGGGATACGCCTGCAGCCGCCGGACTGAGCGTATTCGGCCATCTTCCCAAGCTGCTTGCGAGCAATCTCCGCTTCGTGAGCGTTCTGTTTGTCGGCGATGAACCGCATTTGTTTAATGATATCGCCGCCGCTAAAAAGCAGCACGCATTCGCTTTCGCAGCCATCTCGTCCGGCGCGGCCGGTCTCCTGATAATAGCTCTCGATATTCTTGGGCAGATCGTAATGAATCACGAAGCGAACGTTAGGCTTGTTGACGCCCATGCCGAACGCAATAGTCGCGCAGATCACCTGCATCTCATCGCGCCGAAACAGTTCTTGATTATTTGTGCGTTCTTCAACCGATAATCCCGCGTGGTAAGCGCAGGCTTTCACGCCGTTTTCCTGCAGCCATTCGGCTAAATTTTCGGTGGTTCGCCGAGCCTGACAATAGACGATACCGCTATCCTGCGGCCTGCGTCGGATCACATCCAATACTTGATTCTCTGGCTTATGCTTGGGCAGAACTCGATAGATCAGGTTGGGGCGATTAAAGCTGGCCACAAAACAGCGCGGATCACGCAGCTTAAGATGTTCGACAATATCCTGCCGCACACGCTGCGTCGCCGTAGCGGTGAAGACAGCCATCGGCATACCGGCGAAAATATCTCGCAATCGCGCCAGTTGCCGATATTCCGGCCGGAAATCGTGCCCCCACTCGCTGATGCAGTGCGCTTCGTCAATCGCCAACAGTTCCACTCGCCACTGCCGCAACTGCGCCAGAAACTCCGGAAGCATCAGTCTCTCTGGCGCCACGTATAACAGTTTGCAGCGACCGGATTTCAAATCGGCCACGCGCGACCGGACATCGGCGCCGTCAAGCGTCGAGTTCAAGAAAGTGGCGGCAATGCCGTTGGCTTGCAATCCGTCAACCTGATCTTTCATCAGCGCGATCAACGGCGAGACGACTACCGTCAGCCCTGGACGCAACAACGCTGGTAATTGATAACAAAGCGACTTGCCGCCGCCGGTGGGCAACAGCGCGAAGACATCGCGTTGCGCCAGAGTCTCGCGGATAATCTCTTCCTGTAACGGACGGAAGGACGAATAACCGAAATGCCGCCGCAGCGATGGCAATAGTTCAGGCTGATTCGTTGTCGCGCTATCCACCGATAACAACTCCTAAAACGCATTTTTCACCAATGATGCGCTACTCCGCCGTAAGCGGAAACATCTTTGGGTGTTCAATAATGTCGGTGTTGAGATCTATATCGAGATCGGGCCAATAGAAATGATCGGGCGTTGGTTCCGTTACGTTGAGAACCTTTCCGATGGGCGCATCCTTAAACCACGGGAAATCCTTGTACGACATAAAAATCTCTTGGTCCCTCGTCAGGAGCCAGAGTCCATGACTGGAAATATTCGTTACTTCAACTAGTGAAGCGCTTTTGCCAAGAGTTTTTGAGCTCATCTTGATGTTTCTCCACTAACTTTTTGATTTCGTTCAACTGTGACTTTGACAGACCAGAATTTTTCGCCAATTCGATGTCTGGTTCCAACCAGTATTTCGCTTCGCCATCGCCACATATCACATGAATGTGCATTCGAGGTTCTTCTCGCGAGAAAAAAAAAAAACGAAATCCCTTTTCTCTGAATATTGTTGGACTCATAATGTCACGCGTTCTCCAATCAACCGCGACACCAGCCGGGTCAATTTTGGCTCAGCCGCGTTAGCCACGGCGATGATCGTCTCGATCCGCGCCGGTTCCAGCGCGTCCGGCAGACAGCGATCAGTAATAATGCTGACCGCGAAGACGCGTAGTCCGGCATGCACGGCCACGAGTACTTCTGGCACAGTGCTCATGCCTACCACGTCAGCCCCGATGGCGCGCAGGAAACGGTATTCGGCGCGCGTTTCGAGATTCGGGCCGGAGACGGCCACATAAACGCCGCGATGAGCGCGGATTTTTTCTTCAAGGCATATTTCTTCGGCGCGCGCCAATAGTTCTCGGTCGTAAGGTCGGCACATGTCCGGAAAACGCGGCCCGAGTCGCTCATCGTTAGAGCCTATCAACGGATTGCCGGGCAACAAATTGATGTGATCTTCCAGCAGCACCAAGTCGCCATTCTCGTGCTGCGGATTCATGCCGCCTACTGCGCCGCTGAGAAAAAGAACTTCCGCGCCCAACGCCTTGGCCACGCGCACGGGCAGCGTGAGTTGCTCAAAAGTCAAGCCTTCGTAAAAATGAAATCGCCCATCGAAAGCCAGTACCGTTTTTTCACCCAGTGTTCCGGCGACCACGCGCCCGGCATGACTTTCCACCGTCGAATGCGAAAAATAGGGAATCTTTTTATACGAAAGCTCCTTTACATTCTTGATCTGTCTGGCCAGTCCGCCGAGTCCGGTGCCGAGAATGATTGCCGCGCGCGGCGTCTTTGTCGGCAGAATTTTTTTGATCGTCTCGGCGGCGGCCTGCACACGGTCGTAGAGCGTATTTTCTGCTTTCATCGTTACTCCTGTTTTTTAGCCACTGTAGTTTAGTCGGGGCGGTTCGCGACCCGCCCCTATAAACAGATCACTAACGGTCGCGGTTTGGATAACAATAAAGGTGGCCAGCGTTTCCTCAATTTCCGCGTTAGCCTTGCCCTTTTCCGGCGCCGCTCGCACCGCAATCTTCAGCGCTGCGCCATGCAATCCGCGAATTTTTGCGCAAGAGTCATACCGGTCTCACGTCCCAC
>JAZDLP010000378.1:0-2378 GCA_043801885.1 Planctomycetota bacterium
TCCCTGTTTCAGAATCCTCATGCATGCTGAGGAACACGCGGGGTTTATATTTTTTTAAATCATCTTTAATCATCGCAATCTCTTTCGCGGGCGCCGCGCCATCCGGATGGATCCAGTTGGTGTTACAGCTTAGACCTTGATGATTGAAGCGCTTGTTTCTGCTGAATCCCCATGGATTTACTAACGGGTATATAATCAGATTCACGCGATGTTTTTCCGCTGTTTTTGAGATGTGTTGGTAATTTTTGAAGATGGCGAGTGGCGGTGCCGGCTCTTCACCGTGACAACCGGCCATAATTACGAGCGTGGGTGCTTTGGCGGAAATGTGCTTGGTAAATTTCACCAATTTGAATTTTTCGTCAGGCACATTTAACAATTCCACTGTAAAGTGCTTTTGGATTTTCGGAACATCTTTCAGCAATTGTTGATAGGTGGGATGAGAGAGTTTCATTGCGCGGTCGATGGGATTTGAACCCACGCTCTTCTCCGTGACAGGGAGACGTGTTAACCGGGCTACACCACGACCGCAATATCGCTATCCTACCAAATCCCCTCCAAAAAGTCCTGTGCCGACGGAAGGACTTGCACCTTCGACCTTCTCTTTATGAGTGAGATGCTCTAACTACCTGAGCTACGTCGGCAATGTAAAAACTCTAACACAAATGAGTCAATTCGCACTGATGAATCCGCCTGCCTGAATTTCCCAAAGTTTTTTGTAGAGGTTGCTCTCCTGCGCGAGAAGTTCGTCGTGCGTGCCGGAAAGCGTGACAATGCCTTCTTCCATCACCACGAGACGGTCCATGCTCATAACCGTGGACAGCCGATGAGCGATGGCGATAACCGTCTTCCCTTTCATGAGCGTAGCAAGCGTCTCTTGAATGAGCCGTTCTGATTCCGAATCCAACGACGAAGTCGCCTCGTCCAAAATGAGAATCGGCGCATTTTTCAGAATAGCGCGCGCAATCGCAATGCGTTGGCGTTCTCCGCCCGAAAGTTTTATACCGCGCTCGCCCGTCATTGTTGCAAAGCCATCCGGATAGCGACTGATGAATTCATAGCAGTGCGCTTGCTTCGCCGCCTCGATAACCTCGGCATCAGTTGCGTCCTGCAAACCGTAACGAATATTGTCCATGAGCGAACGGTGGAAGAGAATCGGTTCTTGCGGAACAAAAGAGATTGAAGAACGCAAACTTCCTTGCGTTACTTCCGAAATATTTTGGTTGTCAATTGATATTGAGCCGCTACTGACTTCATAGAGACGGGGTAGAAGTTTGGCCACGGTTGACTTCCCTGCGCCCGACGAACCGATGAGTGCGATCTTCTCATGCGGCTGTATCGCAAGAGTGAAGTTACGAAGTACTTCTCGCTGACTATCGCGATACTCAAAACAAACATCATCAAAGATAATCGCGCCCTTAGTCACCTGAAGTGGTCGTGCGCCTGTCCGATCGAGAATTGCGTATGGCATCTCAAAAATATCTAACATCTCGGTTGCCTCTGAAAATGCGTCGTAGAGCTGGCGCATATTGTTCCCAATGTTCCAAATGTGATTCATAAGACCGAGAATATAAACCTGAATTAGTACGAAATCCCCAACCGTCACGAAACCGCGCTGCCAAAGCAGTACGGCGCCAGCGAGAAGCGCAAATTCTATGCCGATGGCGAAAAGTCCTTGTACCCCGTATATCCATCCATCGGCGTCCCACACGCGTTTCGTTGCGGCATACCAACGCGCAACCACATCTCCAAACCGAGTACTTTCATATGGGACGGCGGCGAACGCGGTTATCGTTGTGTGATTGGTAACTGCATCAGAAAGAGCGCCTGTTACCTCGCTATCCGCTTCGGTGCGCGTCGCGCGAAGCGGTACGAGCTTCTGCATCATTCTAAACTGTGCGTACACGAAAATAACGGTCCATACAAGGAGCCCCAGACCTAGGAATATGCTCCGTAGAGAAAGGACGCCGATGACGCCGGCCGCGAACAGAAAAGTTGAGAAGAAGTTGAAAATAAAATTATCAAACACTTGTTCAAAAGCGCGCGCATACCGAGTCACTCGGCGCGTGAGCGTACCGGTAAAGTTTGAAATGAAAAATTCGTGCGCGTGACCAAGCAAATAAGAGAACGCTTTGTTGTAGAGATCCGCCATCACTCCTGCTTCAAGACGAGTGACGGCCAAAAAACGCACCCGTTGGCCGATCCAGCCCGTAAAATTTATCAGCGCGAAGATTCCGAGGATCAAGATAAGCGCTTGCACTGTAGTAGCAGACGATCCTCCAGAGAGTAGGTCAATAAACTGGCGCAGATAGCGCGGTGCAACGACCCCGGCCACTTCAATAAGCACCGCGGCAACAACAGCGGCGGACAAAAACCATTGG
>JAZDLP010000026.1:0-19684 GCA_043801885.1 Planctomycetota bacterium
CCGGAAAACTCGAAGGCTTCAACAACAAAATCAAAACGATGCAACGTCAAGCTTACGGCTACCGCGATACGGAGTTCTTCAGGCTGAAGATCTTTGCACTGCACACTGTGAAGTACGCTTTAATCGGATGAGCCAAAAATTAACATTTATTCATCCAAAAAAGAATCAACGAGGCGACAAGTAATCGGTCTTTTAATTTTTTTGCCCTTCCGCAACAGAAACTACGTAGCTCAAGCGTGGATAGACGGCCAAGCGGTCGGGTCGCTGACAGTGATCGTCATCGAAGTGAACATGAACAAAGACCTGGCCTCGCAGGTCTGGTTCGAGCGAATCAACGACATCACAAAAGACATGACGGGATTTTAGATTTTTGATTGCGGGTTGAAGGAAAACAGATTGTCTTGGATAACAAACTTTGAAATTCCTATACTTCAAGAAAAGAGAGGTTCAGGCTACGACTAATAACAAAATCTGTGTTCATCCGTGTTCATCTGTGGTTTAATTTCTTCGTAGCGCGCTTTTGGTTGCGGCTTGGTCGCGATAGGATTTCTACATGATGAATATGTCTCAAACCAACAACTCCGATCCAGCGCTGGAACCACGCACCGTAGTCAGCGGACGTGTTGACTTCTCCGCGTCGCTGGACACATTTCATGGCCCGCTGGATTTACTGCTGTATCTGATCAAGGAAAACGAAGTCGAGATCGCCGACATCCCCATCTCAAAAATACTGGAACAGTACCTGCGTTTTTTAGATCAGGCGACGCAGTGGGATTTGCAGTTGGCTGGCGAGTTCCTCGTTATGGCCGCGACTTTGATGGAGATCAAAAGTCGCGAGTTATTACCGGCGCCAGATTTGCCGCTTGAAGGCGAAGAGATCATCGAGGATCCGCGCAGCGAATTGGTGCGGCAACTAATCGCGTACCGCCGTCTGAAAGAACAGGCGCGCGAACTGGAACAACTCCGACAACAGTGGGAATGCTGCCGCCCGCGAGCGTTGTTTAATGACGTTCCGGAACCGACCGACAGCGATGATGCCGAACGAGATCGCGCCACAGCTCAAGAAGCGCTGATGGACGTTGATATCTACAGCCTTTTTGCCGCTTACGAAAAGATTCTCAAAGCGGTGCTGGCGCAGGCGCCCACGAGCGTCAGTTATGAAGGTGAGTCAATCGAGGATAAAATTACGCGCATTGAAGAAGCGCTGAAAGTCCGTCCGTTCACGCGTTTCGTGGATCTGATCAGCGAACCCGGCAATCGCGGCGATATCGCCACGACATTTGTCGCGTTGCTGGAATTGGTGCGTCGTCGAGCTGTGCGCCTGATCCAGCAACAGGATTTCGGCAGCATTGACATTGTCACGCAAAAGGATGGCGAAGCTGAGGAACTTACTCGGCAGGAAGCGGCGACTGCCGAGGCGGCGGACGAAGCGGCGATGCAGGCCAGAGCTGCGCCACCGCTTGCGTCGCAGTCATTGGAACAGCCCGACAGCTCGCCAACGCTTCCTTGGTTGAAGAAGAAACGCGCGTCAGCTCGGCCAAAGTTTGAAGGATTAGTGCGGCCCGAAGACATCGAAGAACTCGACGCCGAAGAGAACGAAATCGCGCGTCGTATTGACGCAATTCTCGCCGCCGCCGATGAAATCAGTGAACGATTCGAACTGAGTCGAGATGGCAAGATTCGCGAAGATCGCGCCGACCCGCAAAAAAATGAAACCACAGATGAACACGGATAAACACGGATTGAAAGTGAATATACTGTGCGCAATCGAGTTTTCGACGGAGCGGATCGGTAATTTGCTGGCCGGGGACCGTTTAAAGGCGGGGCTGACACATATCCAGCTCGCGAATAAGTTACCCAAAGTTTATTGCCCTGTTGCTCTGAGTGACGTAATGAGCATATGCGCCTTCACCATGGATTCTCCGATTAGGCATCTTACGGAACATAAATCCGCGTCTCGTGTTATTCAACGTTTTTTTCATGGCTTCTTGCGCCTTCGGCGCCCAGCCCAACCGCTTCGCTCTGGGCTGGGCTACCCGCGCTAACGACTTGACTGATCCTACTTTGTCTAGTATTTAATGAAGTGTCTGGTGAAGCTGTACTCATGCTATAGTCTCAATTTTTGCGTTTTTGGTTGCGGCGTGGCCGTGATAGGCGATACAACATCTAAAAGCGAATGATAAATGCCGATAAATGTTGGTTCGAATCCCGTGCTATTGGAGTCGCAGGCGCAAATACGTACAACGATTTTCGCGTGGTCAGGCTCGGTGATAGTGATATTGTGGTCCGCTACGGGGCTGGCGGCGGCGCGAGCTTTCTCCGCGCTGGAGACACTTGAAGCCGCCGGACTGCTGTTGGGATTGTTGGTTGGCATGCTGGCTTGTCGCGGACTTGGGCGCATGGCCGACACAGCAAGCGGCAGGTTGTTCGCCGTGGGATTCTTTCTTTTCGGCGCGATACTTTCCTCGCCTGTTTTTCATCGCAGCTTCGCCACCGGAACATTCACCGGCGCGGGGATTGAGTTGCTGCTCGCCACTTGGGCTCCTTTCGCGCTGATCTTGGCGCTCTGGCTGGCCGCGCGCGGCAACGCCACCGCTCTGCCGGTCCGACTCGAAAAAAGCTTTGCCGCGAATCTTGAACAATTTCTCCGTTCGCCCGCAACGCAACTTAACTTGGCGTTCTTCGGCGTACTGGCGGTGACTGTGGGGATGGCCTTAAGCGGCCTGTCGCTAAAGTCGGCGCTGGCGCGCAGCGTCACACTCGCCGCAGCAATTTTTGCGGCGCGTCCGCTGCTGGATTTCGTCAGAATGCCGGCCGGCGCACGCGTACTCAATGGCGCCATGCTGATCACACTGCTGGTCAGCGTGGTGGTCGGTGGCGCTCAATATGCGAAATTATGGGCGCACGTCGAAGCCGGCAATCAACTGTTGACCGCCCCTGCGCCCAACGCGACCGAAGCGAAAACAATTCACGACGAAGCGCGAGCGCTGAATAAGGTCGTCTTCGCTAAAGCGCCCGAACTCAGTATCGAGACTCACTGGGCCGCGTACTACGAACAAACGGGCGACTACTGGCAAGCGCTGACTCACTGGAACCAGGTGGCCGATATGCAGCGCCTGAATCGCGCTGAATTTCGCCCCAGCCTGCGATTGCAGTGCAAACTGGGTGATAGCGTGATGATCTGGCGACGATTTATTTTTCAAGGTTTTCCGGCCATCAATGACCGCGAACTGGCGCCCGGCATCAAGACATTGAGCAACACGGCGCCACATGATCTGCGAGCCAGGCTGCTGGCGGCGCTGCTGGCTTGGGAGCTGAACGATCCGGAACAAGAGCGCCGCCAGCGATTGGAAGATGTCCAGCGCCTCTGTCCAAATGAACCCAGTTCATATACGTTATTGAAGCGCATGGGCGCCGCGCTGTCGTCCACCAGTTTCACGATTCCAAACGAATTGCTGATCGGAGAGAAGGCTACTTTCCATTCGACACTCGGCACACTAAATGAGCTGGGCGAGCTGCGGACGGTAGTTGTGTTGAATCGCGGCCCTTGGGAACTGGGTGTCAGCGCGCGCGGTACGCCCATGAACGAAGAATGGCCGATTATTCGAGTACTGCTGGACAATGTAGAGATCGGGCGCACACAAGTGACGCGATGCGAGGACCACGAGGTGGCGTTCACCTTCGACATCAATCACGCGAAACTCTATCATGTTCGTATCATCTTTGAGAACCGACGCGAAGAGCTGTCTCAAGGCCATTTCGCGATGCGCAACTTGGTGGTAAATCACCTGCGATTTCGATGTGAAAAAACGCCATGACCAACGAAACGTAGCGCAGGCGTCTCGTCTGCCATCCTGCGGTTTCGGAGCAAAAAGGTATCATGACCAACGAAAAAGAGAGCTTGCCGAGTATCAGCCAGACTGAAAAGCCGGAAGGCGCAATCTCGCCCGTCGCGCCGTCACCGCGCCAGACCCGTTTTCTTTTCAAAGCGCTGGGATTTCTACTATTCGCGTTTGCGGCGTGGGTTGCTTCTTGTTCATATCGCAACGACGAACTGGTGGACTTGACGGATAGCTATCAGCAGCAACAGCTTTTGCGTCAAGCCGCTGAAGACATTAACAACATACGCGAAGCAACCGCAACAGTCGCCGTGAATATCGCGATGTGGCTGCAAAGCGGCTCGGCAGATACAAAAGAAGAACCAAAGAGCAAACCGCCGGAGACGACAACGACCAATCCGATACGTGAATCTAATCGTTTCGCTCGCCCGCGCAGGGCACCTTCAAACCCACCCAAAGTAACGGCGCCGCAGTTATCTACTCGGCTGGACTCAGCACGCGCAGAATACCGCAAAGGCGAAGATGCCTACGCTAAAACTGATCCGATGTCATCCACGGATGAGGTTCAGAAATATCTGTATATCGCCGAACCGTTGTTTTCGCGTTGTTTGGATCTGCTCGACGAGGCGCGCAAACAGGGCGTTACGGGGTCGGAGATCGAGAACCTCGAACAGGTCGCCACTAAACGCCTGTACGATTGCCGCAAACGCATGGCTCTCAAGGCCAGCAAATATCGCTAGTCGGCATTCGGCCGCTGTTATCCGAGCCGCGACCGTTAGGGAGCGCGAGACGTCGCGCATTCGGTGTGTTCATGCGTATATGAAGGCGGATTAGATGACAGAAAATTTGAATGGCAAAGTGGCGCTGGTGACCGGCGCGGCCGCGCGATTAGGTCGCGCCATCGCTATCGGCCTGGCCGACAGTGGCTGCGATCTGATTTTGCATTACGGTCATTCTCAAAAAGATGCGGAGCGCATCGCTGCTGAAATTCGCGCGTGCGGCCGTCGCGCCATGCTGCTTCGCGCCGATCTTTCTAAAAGCAAACAAACGTTGCGACTGGCGCGTGATGCGGAAGTCGTCTTTGGCCGTGTGGATATTCTCATCAACAGCGCGGCCATCTTCCGGCCCACCCCGCTCGAAAAGTTGAATGAAAAAGAACTGGATGCCTTTCTGCAAATTAACCTGAAAAGCCCCTACTTGTTATCTAGCGAAATCGGTCGGCGAATGAAAAAACGCGGCGCAGGCTGCATCATTAATCTGGCGTGTCTCACGGCCCAGCGACCTTGGAAGAATTATCTGCCATACTCCATCAGTAAGGCCGGACTGGTGTCCATGACGCTCGGCATGGCATTGTTGCTGTCTCCCGAAGTGCGCGTCAACGCCATTGCGCCTGGCGCGGTGTTGTTGCCGACCGACGCAACGCCGACATACCGGCGCGCTCTGATAAACGCGGCGCCTCTGAAAAAAATCGGCGCGCCCGAAGACATCGTGCTGGCCGTGCGATACTTGTGTCAAGCCTCGTTCGTTACTGGGCAAATTCTCGGCGTGGACGGTGGTAGAGCGATACGGAATAACGAGTAAGACAAGAGGTAACAGCATTTGAGATTTTTGATTGCGGGAGTGGCCATTCTGCTCTTGGTCGCTATCTTTTTGATGCAATACGGTCGCTCTTTGACAGAACTGAAGTCCGCAGACGCTGTTACAGACGGATCCACATCAGGGACTGGATCGCTGACTCTTCAAATCAAGACTGAAGATGCAGAGAATGGCGGAGTCCAACCCTTTGTTTCGGCCTATCTGAATAATGAAGAAGTGTTTTTCTTGCTAGATACAGGCGGAGAGAGTTCGATGCTTCCCGAGAACTTCAAGGACAAGGTTCGTATTGTAAATGAAAGCGAAGCGACGGACTCTAATGGAAAGCGTGTCATGTACCAAACGTCACCAATCGACTTTAGACTTGGAGGCGTGACCATCAACAAAGTTTGCTTCAGTATTCCTGGCCCGTATCTGCAATTAACGCATAATCGACGGGTTTGGAACTGCGGCGACAAGACACCGGTGCTTGGCCAGAACATTCTATCCAGATATCGAGTAGTGATTGACGGAACAAAGAAGGAGTTTCATCTGCTTCAGGACAGTGATCTACCTCAGAACAACGAGTGGGTATCGTATATCCGCCCATACACCACAGGTGCTTGAAGACGGTGACATTACGATCACAAATCCTGAAAAAGGGACTATTGTCATTCATTGTACTCTTGGTTGGGATGTGTTGAAAGATTGCTATCTGGACATCTCATACAAGCAGCAGAAACTTCGAATCACACAAGCGAGACTTTCAGACGATCCTTTCTGATCAACGCGCTTGACGGCGTCGTTCAATAGCGGTTAAGATATATTATTAATAATGCAAATCCGGGCGCAGACCATAAGGGAATTTTAGATTTTAGATTTTAGATTTTAGATTGTGGATTGAAGGACAAAAGATCGTTTTGGGTTATTGTTATCCGAGCCGCATGCGACTTGGCCTGCACTACGAATGAGGGCGATTAGCTCAGTTGGTTAGAGCGCCAGCTCGACAAGCTGGAGGTCACTGGTTCGAGCCCAGTATCGCCCACCATTTTCAGAACCGTTCACAGATGGAATAATGGTGGCAGTGTCCTGGTTCATTGTTCACTGTAACCCCATCGCTCGCACCATGTGCGCTGCAGACAGCAGAGTACGCAAATCGTGTTCCAGCGCTCCGTGGACCAGCAGTATCAGCGCGTGCGCTAATTGTTCGGCGGCGTTCGCGCTTACTCGCACCGGCCGCGACGTCTTTGCTACGTGACTTATCACACCATGCGCTTCGGGCGACAGTTCTACACTCCGTTCTTCCGGTTCACGTATTGGCAGCTTGCGAGTTACTCGATGACATGATTCGCAACGCACGCCCGCGCTGGTGAGCCAGATTGAACGCCTATCGCGCTCGAATTTTCTGCCGCAGGAACTGCACACTCTGAAATCAGGCAACAGTCCTCCAGTTTGCAACGCGCCCAGTGTAAAGCTCAACAGCACAAGCCCAATTGTGTTTCCTTTGGCCAGCGCGTCAGTGGCGCTCGCGAGTAAATCATAGAGTTGCGCATTCGAGCGCTCGCCGGCTGGCGCTGCCGCCAACTCAACTATTGAGCCTGCCGTGGGGCGCGTGAGCGCTTCGGCGAATTCGCATAAATAACTGGCGGCGCGCAGAAGTTCAAGGTTCTTGCCGAGCCGTGGTCGAACTCGTTCATCCCATTCTCGAAGAATCCACAGACCTTCACCGTGACGCGAATAAACCAGTATCTCGCCGCGAGTCAACAGGTCCAAGCCGCCTTCGAAACCTTTTTTCGACCAACGGCGCACGCCCTTCGCATGAATGCGAAACTGCCCCAGCCGATGACCAAGCAACACCACCACCAGACTGGTATTGCCTTGCTCGAATACGCGGAGAACTTGCGCGATATCTTTTAAAATAGGCATACGCTTGCACCGTTAGCAATGCAAATCTTCGCGGCGTTGGATTACAGACGAGACGCCTGCGCTACGCATTATGGCAGACTGAGCGCGTTGATATAATATTCTTCAAAGTCCGGCTCCAGATTCAAGGCGATGATGCGGATGCGACCGGCGAGTCGGCAGATTTCATCACGAGCGCACGCGTTCAGCAACGCGCTCGAACACGCCGCCAGCGATGTGTTGCCAACGACCTTGATACGGTCTAACGGGACTTCCGGCAGCAATCCGATGCGCAGCGAGTTCGCCGTGTGCAGATGCCGACCAAATCCTCCGGCGACATGGATCGTGCGCAGTTCGTTGGCGGTAATGCCGGCTGAACGGAGCAATAGTTGAGCGCCGGCGAGCACGGCGGCTTTCGCCTGTAGCAGCAGGCTGACGTCCAGTTCGTCCACACTAACGCCTAAAGCCAGCAAGCAGCGTCGTCGAGGTCGGCAACTATCAGCGGTTACAGCGAGCATTTCCGAATGCTTGAAGTCTGACGCGATGCGACCTTGTTCCGAAATAAATCCGTGCTTGCGGCCTTCGGCTAAAAAATCAACGTAGGCGCTGCCGCAAATATGATTGGCCGGCTGGTTTTTATACGTCTCAAAATGAAAGCCGTCAGCGTAATGCAAATGCGTGATTGCGCCGGGCGCGGCTGGTCCGCCGCAAGATAATCCACTACCTTCGAAGGCCGGTCCTGCGGCGGCCGAAGCGCCGTAGAGTTTGTCGCCGACTCGCAGAATCATCTCGCTATTGGTGCCGAAATCAATCAGCAGCTCCGGAGCGCCTTCGTGATCCAACCCCACAGCGTACATGCCGCCTAATACGTCGCCGCCGATGTAGGCGCCGGCAGCCGGCAGACATTCCACGCGTTCAATAGGCAATCCCAACGACGCGCCATTCGTCGGCGTGGGACAAAGAGTGACGGCATTGAATGGCACGGCGCCCAGACCGTTGGGCGGCAGGCCGAGGAATAAATGCAGCATGCACGTGTTGCCGCCGATGACTGCGCGACGAATAGGCGCGCCACGCACTCCGGCCTGTAACACGCACTTTTCAAGCAACGGCAAAATAGTTTTTTCCACCACCAGTTTTTGCAACAAATCGAGACCGCGGCAGGTGGAGCCGATGGAAATCCGACTGATGACATTGGCGCCCAGACTGATCTGCCGATTCTGCGCGCCCGCCAAGCTGAGTTGCTCGCCAGTCATCATGTCCAGCAGTCGCACAACAATGGTCGTGGTGCCGATATCAATCGCGCAGCCGAGCACAGGTTCCGCAGGCTGCGCTGCCGATTCCAATTCAATTACTTCACCGTCAAGAATGGTCAGGCGAACGGTACCAAGCATTGTTTCATTGCCGGCTGGAACGGGCGATTCATTCGCGCAATCATCGGCGCCAATAGCTATGCCGCTCAAAAGTAGCGGCAACTTGCGCAACAGAATTGGATCTATGCGAGGTCGTTCGCCGGTTCCGAAAGCGGCGCGACAGAGGCGTTCCCAGTCGTCCGCGCCAGGCATCTCGCGTGGCGCGGGCACTTGCGTCACGACGCATCTGCAGCGCGGGTGCGCATGACGCGGCACCGGTGGCGCGAACGCGGACTCCACTACAAATCCTTCGCGAACTAACGATGAGCTGGGAATCTGCATCAACCCGTCACGGATGGCCGGAGTTTGGCAAGCGAGAACGAGTTGGCCTTCCCACATTACTTCGCAACGACGACAGAGACCGTTGCCTCCGCAACGCAGATCCAAGTGTACTCCGGCCGCAATCGCTACATCCGACAGCAAAGGGAACGCGCCGTCAGTGCGCACCGGAATGGTGATCGTCTGATCTCGGGTCAACACGGTATCACTCGTAGCACAGGCGTCTCGCCTGCAAGCAAAGATGCCTGCACTACACGGTTACGATTTAACAGGAATTTAAACTCGACTTTCTTCTCCGTGTAAAGAAACAATCCGCCGCCTTCAGCAAAAGCGCAAGCATCCCGATTGCGAAGGGAATCATCGTTCCTGGCGGCAGGGGTGGCTTGCGTTCTTGGAACCACTTTACCCAGTTACTGATCTTGCCGTAAGGATTAGTGCTGAAATTAATTCCAACAACTGCGAAATGAAGCAGAACCAAAATCAGAAAAACCCAAGTCAGCGCATGTAATTTTTGCCAGAGTTCCGGTCCAAATCTCTGAAACGTCACGGTGTATGAAGTCGCCCACAATATCCCAAAACCGATTGTCGCCGCCAATCCGCAAATCATTGATAACCAATTTGTCAACAGATACCCAATCAAGGTTTTTTTTGAGATAAGATGCTCATCGCTTGCCAGTAGCCATAGAGAAATTCCAATGTGTACCAAGGCGAAAAACGCGGCCACTATCCCGAAAGGACGGCGTAATCGCACCATCCGCGGCAGGCCGCCAAAAAAGCGGTGCAGCGGCCCAAAGACCCCTGAAAGACAAAACAGCACCACCGCCGCAATGGCCAGAGCCTTGTTCGCCGAAAACAGTGACAACGGCTTGCCACGCCAAAAGTAGTACTCCCAGAAAAACCAAAAGAGGCTGCCGTACAGAACGACGACCATCGCCCACTCCCAAAGGCGATTCTCCAGACAGACCGACCGGCTATCGAAAGTCTCGTTCCCGCGCATAATTTCATCCCTCATAATTGCTGCCCGTGCGCGACCGACTGTGTTGTTCGCCAAACGAATGGAAATGATTGAGCTAGAAGTTCTATCATCATTTACGTCCGAAAATGGCCTCGATTGCCAACATGAGCCAACAATGCCTTTTGGTTGCGCCTGACCGCGCTACGCGTTAGCGCCGAGTAGAAGTTTTTCGGTAATCAGTACGGCTTCGTTGGCATCCGCGCCGTAACCATCGGCTCCGATCTTGTCCGCGAACGCTTGAGTAACGGGCGCGCCACCGACGAGCACTTTGACCTTCGGGTTGACTTTCTTAACTTCTTCCACGATTGTTTTCATGTAGGACATGGTGGTGGTCAGCAATGCGGAGCAGAGTACAACCTGCGCGCCCTGATTCTTGATTGCGCTGATGAATTTTTCAACAGAGCAGTCCACGCCGGCGTCAATTACTTCGAAGCTCGAGCCACGGACCATGATACAGACCAAGTTCTTGCCAATGTCATGCAAGTCGCCCTTAACCGTGCCGACAACGACCGTGCCTCTCGGTTTCTGGCCCTGAGCTTCCAGCAAAGGTTTGAGTTTATCAAGACCGGCTTGCATTGCGCGTGCCGCGATGAGCATCTCGGGGACGAAAATCTCATTCTTGCTGAATAGATCGCCCACCAGACGAATCCCGGCGATTAAGCCTTTGTTTAGAATCTCGCCTGACGGAGTGTTTTCACTTACCGCCGCGTCCACCAGCTTGAGTACTTGCGCGCGGTTCCCATTTCGCACTGCCTGACAAATTCCATCAAAGTCTGCCATGCCTAGCTCCTCCTTCTGCCTCATCTACGAGACGATCTCAACACTATCCTACACTTATCAAAACATTTTACCACAAATACGCGGTCGGCTGCAACCGCTTGTTAGGAAGTAGCTGACCATGACCTACACGGCCAAGCAGAACAAGAACGGTTTGGCGAAGAAATAGTGATATCAAAACCGTGTCAAAGTGGATCGTAGTTTGACATTGCTTCTTAATCAACAAGCAGGCTGGAAGCCTGCGCCACACTTGGTGGTCGCACTCAGCGACATGCACCCGGTCTTAACCCACATTGCAGAAAAAACTGGAATTCTGACCATACGTAGTGTATCATAATAAGGAGCTAAATTTGAGTCTATAGCATCGGTACAGCATTTCGGTGGGAGAGGAAATATCTTCGCCCCATGCTCATCTTATATTGCAATAAATGCGGTAAACGTATTCCACAAGAACAAGTGGAAAAGATCGGGATCGTTCAGATCGTGCCAGACGAGCAACATTTCTGCCAGAACTGCGCGGCCGCCGAACTTGCCGCCGAAGCGTTATCTAAAAAATCGTCTCGCAATCGCGTTATAACGCAAGGAACTCGGCCCGGATCAGATAGCGCCGGTATGACTCACCGGCAACCGCGCAGTTCATCTGACAGACAACACTCGAACCCGCCGGCGAAATCATCAACGATGAAGCTGGCTGCGAGCTGGGTCGCGATAGGAATGGCTGTCGGATTGCTTGTCATGCTGTTGGTCTCTAAACGCGGCGATCCCGATGCAGGCAAAAGCCTTCCCGCAGCTCGGCAGGATATCCTGTTGCAGAGCACGGATGTGGATGTATTGCGAACCGCCTTGGAGGCTCAGGGCAACCGAGCGCCTCTCGACGCAATCCAACGATTGGGCGAACTGCCTTCGCCATCTTTGGCCGAGACCGTTATGTACAAAGCCAATATTGATCAGGGGAATCCAAATCGATGGCGTCGTGATCGCGGCTCTACCGTCACGCTCACTACCGAGGAAGGCGAGAAATGTCTCAAAGTCGAGAAAGGTAATGATCGTCTGTCTTGTTACGGCAACGTGGATGTGCCAGTCAACCGAACGCGCGTAAAACTGCGTCTGTTTCAGAAAGGTCTGAATAAAATGCAGTTATCCATTAGCTGCAAAATGCATCAACGCTTCAATGTTGGGTTCAGCCTGCCGCCCGAAGGCCAGTGGCAGGACGTCGTCGTAGATATCAGCAAAGCCATGTCGAACAAAATCAAAATTGCCAACCAGCCGATGGACCACATCGAAATTCATGGCTTCCGTAAAGCGGCGAACAACGGCGCCTATTTTCTGCTCGCCAATGTCGAAGTGATCAACGGCGGATTATAGTACTACAACGACCGTTTTCTCGTACCGCAGGCGTCTCGCCGACCTTGCAAGCCAAGTCAATGTCTTCTCGTCAACAATGCCTTTTGGTTGCAGCCTTATGGCCGCGCTGTACCATTAATAATGCAAATCTTCGCGTCGCGTGAAGAAAAGCGCAAGAGATGGTTGGATTGCAGGCGAGATGCCTACGCTACAGACATTAAGGAGATACTCGATGGCAATATCAGGCGGACGAGGTTTTGGTATTATCGGCATGGGCATGATCGCGGAATTTCATGTTAATGCTATTCGCGCTATGGAAGGCGGGCATCTGGCGTGCGCCTACGAAAAAACCGACCGACCCGTTAAAGATATCGGAGTGAAGGTCTATCGCGGAGATGAGTTTGAGGCGTTCCTGAATAATCCCGGACTGGACATCGTTACCATCGCCACGCCATCTGGTTTGCATCTGGAATCGGCATTAGCCGTCGCTGCTCATAAGAAACATGTCGTTTGCGAAAAACCACTGGAAGTCACACTGGAACGTTGCGATGCGATGATCGCAGCCTGCAAAAAAAATCGAGTCAAACTGGCTGGTATCTTTCCGACACGATTCGGCAATGCACGCATAATCAAAGAGGCGTTGGATGCCGGACGATTTGGCAAGTTGACCGTCTGTAACGCGCTGGTGCCTTGGCACCGCACTCAACAGTACTACGATTCTGGCGGCTGGCGCGGTACTTGGGAACTCGATGGCGGCGGCGCGCTGATGAACCAGTCCATTCATACCATAGACCTGTTGCAGTGGCTGGCCGGCCCTGTAGTGGAACTGACCGGCTACACCGCTTGCCTGGCGCATAAACGGATCGTAGTCGAAGACGCCGCGGTGACGGCGGTGCGTTTTCGCTCTGGCGCGCTGGGGGCGATTATGGGCAGTACCGCTATGTACCCGGGCCATCCAGCCGAACTGCAAATTAGCGGCGAGAAAGGCTCGGCCTGGCTGCGCGGCGGGTTTCTGACGGTTTGGCAGTTTGACACTGAACGACCCGAGGACGCGAAGTATCGCGTCGAGTTCGGGCCGCCGACGCTGGACGCCACCAAGAGCGGAGCATCGGATCCGCGCGCAATTTCGTTCGTGGGACATCAGCAGCAGTTTGAAAACTTCGTCCGTTATCTGGACGGCAAGGAGACGCTGCCGGTGGATGGCCGCGAAGCGCGCAAAGCGGTGGAGATCATCCTGGCCATTTACCAGAGCGCTCAAACGAAGCGCGCCGTAAAGTTGCCTTTAAAGAAAACGCCGATTCGGAGGATTGACGATTGACGATTTAGGATTTGCCGTGCTATATCATTAGTTTTTCAATTCTTGGCGTGGCACAAACCTCTCTTTTCTTACGCTTTTGTTTGCGGCCTAGCCGCGCTGGGGTAAGATAAATTATAATTGGTCGCTATGAAAAGTATTCACCATATATAGGCAAAAAAATTAAATCATCTGTGTCCTCTGTGGATAAAATCATCTGTGTTCATCCGTGTTTATCTGTGGTTTCATTTCTTCGGAGACTGATTATGCCCACGACAATCGAAGGTCAGCTTATCGTCAAAAAAGGCGCGCGTTTCGCGGTGGTAGTTTCGCGGACCAACAGCTTGGTCACGGAACGATTGCTGGACGGCGCGCTTGACTGCTTGGCGCGACACGGCGCCGAAGACGCGAAGATTACTGTGGTGCGAACGCCAGGCGCATACGAGCTTCCATTCGTGGTTCAAAATATCTGCGCCTCCAAGTCCGCCGATGTCGTGATCGCCTTGGGGTGCGTGATTCGTGGTGGCACACCGCATTTCGATTATGTGGCCGGCGAAGCCAGCAAAGGTCTCGCTCAAGTCGCTCTGAATACCAACGTGTATGTAGCGTTCGGTCTGCTAACATGCGACAATTTGGAACAAGCGCTGGAACGCGCCGGCGCTAAAGGCGGCAATAAAGGTTGGGAAGCGGCTCTGAGCGCCATCGAGATGGTTAATTTGGTTTCCAAAATCGTAAACAGCTAGTGGCTGGTGGCTAGTGGCTGGTGGTTGCTAAACCGAGAATGCTATTTTTGCATCAAAACATGAATCATCCACATACCGTCGGACGTGAAATTACTTTACAATACCTCTACATGCAAGATGTCCTGAAGGGCAAGGACATCTTGTCTTTCGAAGCCTTTATCGAGGCTCAACAGCCTGCACTTTTGTCCGAGAGCGTCGCCTTCGCACGCCGATTGGTTGAGAATGTTTTGCAGCGCCAGAGCGAACTTGATACGGAGATTGCCGGCGTAGCCGCTAACTGGAGCATCACGCGCATGGCAGCAATTGATCGCAACGTTCTGCGATTGGGACTGACAGAGCTTATCATTTATCCCGAGATTTCACATAAAATCATCATTAACGAAGCCATCGAACTGGCTAAACGATACTCGTCTGAAGACGCTGGCGCATTCGTCAACGGACTGCTTGATCGCCTCCGTATTAAATTGCGACCGAACACGCTTAACGGAAATGATGAGCTTGATTAACCGTTTTAAGGAGGAAAATAGATGTCATTTAAATTCTCACTCGCACTTCTCATTGAGAGCGAAAGCCGATTTCTTGAACGCTACGACTTTAGCATTCCCCCAGAACTCAATCAAGAATCCATAAAGAAACTTAAGGATAACGAACCAGAGTTGATGCGAATATATGAAAAACTGCGACAACTTCCAAAACCGACAACTCCCTATTTTTGTTCATCAGAGTATGCGGTAATTCGTGGCGCGTGCACAGAGGAAAAAACAATTAGCCTTTCAATGCCATCAGAACCGGAAGTTAAAGATAGGATTCTTGGGGGCTGGCTTGGCAGAGCGTCCGGTTGTGTTTTAGGAAAGCCGCTGGAATGCAGTTTAACTCTCCCAGAAATCAAAGATTTTCTCGGCGCAGAATTCCCAATTGACAATTACCTTCGCTTGTCTACCGCGAAACAAATTGTCCTGAAAAAGAAGCCTCAACTTCATCCCTATGCCACCGTCCCATGTAGTCGTGAAAATATTGCCTATGCAATGGAGGATGATGATCTTGATTATACAACTCTAAATCTCTTGCTTTTGGAACAGAACGGTTTTTCATTTTCTACTAGAGATATCGGCAAGACATGGGCGACTCACTTGCCACCAAGTATTACGTATGGCGCTGAAACCACTGCCTTCGTTAATTATTTATGGGGATTGCCCATTGATCTCGTCCCCGTGTATTTAAATCCATTTCGGGATGAGATTGGCGCGCAAATACGAGCAGATATGTTTGGATTTGTATGCCCAGCACAGCCGCAAGCTGCGGCAGAGCTTGCTTTTCGAGATGCTTCGTTTTCGCATGTTGCCGATGGTATCTATGGCGCGATGTTTGTCTCTGCCATGATTGCGGCTGCTTTTTCTGCCAACTCAATGAAAGATATCATATCAGTCGGCATGACCCAAATTCCGAAACATAGTCGAATTGCAGAGCTTATTACACAAACATTAGAATGGCATTCAAAATTTGTCGAATGGGAAGCTGTTTATGAAAAAATTAAGGCGGCAACACCTCAATATCATGAGGGACACACTGTTAACAACGCCGCATATGTTGTGAATGCCCTTTTGACTTCTAATGGAGATTTTGAAAAAGGAATTGCCATTGCTTCTATGCAAGGTCATGATTCAGACTGTAATGGAGCTACCGTTGGATCTATCCTCGGTACATATCTTGGCGCAAAGTGCCTTCCCGATAAATGGATTCGCCCTTTGAATGATTGTTTAAAGACTAATCTAAGAGGATTGAGTAGTGTAGCTATATCAGAACTGGCCGAGAGATCATTCCGATTGGCATTGCAGAGAATGCAATCCTGAAAATTTGTACTGTGTGCGAGGGAGGTCGTCTGTGCAATCTATGGAATTCGCCCGTCAGACACTTGTATACTCGCTATATGAGCCACGTACATATCGCGTCGGGAAAGTCTCTGGTATTGGCGGCGCAAAAACAAAACGTGAAACAATTCTCGATATCAAGGGACATGGTCTGCTGAAACGTCTTTGGACAACACATGCGAACGCAGATCGTGTTAAGGTTCACATATTCATTGATGGTAGCGACCAGCCGGTCATTTCCGGCTTTGCGCATGAATTGGCCAAGGCGGCGGAAGATATCTGTTGCGAACAAATTCCGCTCGGTGGCTTCTACGATCATCGCAGCGCCAATCTCTACATCCCGATTCCGTTTGATCGCGCCCTGCGTATCGAAGCGGAGCCAGAAGGCGAAACGGGTGATGGGCCTTATTGGCAGATAGATTACGCCTTGGACTGTGATGAAAAATGGCCATTGCCCAGACAAGTGAACGAAGCCGGAAAGCCAAAATTTCTTTATAACTCTTTGCCATCCATGCCGCAACCGCTATCACGCGAGACGCCCAAATTTATAGATGAAGACATCGAACTCAGCGCGGCTTCTCCACACAACATCTGGATAGAAGGCAGCGGCATCATTCGAAAACTGGTGATTTCCGGGAAGGATATTGACAGCCTGCTGTTACGCATTGCTTTTGACGGTCAGCGCGCGCCAGATGATCGTCTCGATGGTCCTTTCCAAGTTGACGCGCCGCTCCGTTATTTTGTTGGACCGTTTAACAACGCATGCGTGGAACGACTGGGATCAAAAGTAGTTATTCATTTTCCGATGCCGTACAGAATACGAGCCGGCATCCAACTGTTGGCCGCCATGGACTACGGATCCTTTCGGGAGAAGTATCACTTCAACGTGCGAATTGAATACGACAGAAATCCCTCATCGCCTGAATCCTCGACTTATTTTCATGCTCGTTTCAAATGCAAAACTACCAACGGGTATGATGATTTTGAGTGTTGCGCCACGCGTGGAAAAGGTCATTTTGTGGGCGTTCATATTTTCGACACAGGCCATGATCACGGTGGCGGAGATAATATCCTCTTTGATGCCGGCGCCGACTCCGCTGGTCAGTTGCATGGCATCTGCGGTGAAGACTATTTTCACATGGCATACATGCGCGTCTGGAATCTGACTCCCTATAGCGGTTGTCCAAGTCATTTCGCGCGATATCGCTACCACTTGGAAATGCCAATACCTTTTCAAGAATCGTTGGTTTTCAACTGGGGTTCGTTTGCCGGCCAGCCCGCAAAAGCAGTGGCGTTTTGGTATCAGGATAAACTTGCGGCGAATACCACGGGACGCAATCTTGTCTATACTCTGACAGGTCCCTTTGAACTCGCCAAGATTGACGATTTATCGCCAGGCGCTCCGTTCCCGCCAACAGTACAGGCGTGGCCCGACAGTATTGAGGTTCCGGCGCAGTCATGGCAAAAGAAAGCTCAACAAGGATTCATTGACCTTTGTCATGCGCATCGCAGATATACACGGCCTGTTCCGCCTTCGACCGGGTGTATTTTGAGTGGTATCTGCGTGTGCGCGGAAACGCGACTTTTGGTATCACGCCGAACCGAATCGTTAATCCGGCTGGGTTGTGATGATCCTATTCGCCTGTATTTAAATGGGGATCTCATTTTCTCCGACAACGGAAGAAACCAGCCTGATCCATTCAGAGTATTCAAAATACAAACGATATTGCGCGAGGGATTGAATACGATACGCGTCGTGGTTGGAAATACAGCTAATTTCAACTGGCATTGGAATGGGTTTTCCTTGGTCATTGAAAACAATTTAAAAGAATCCGACATCGCTTTTCTGGTTTAAATATGGCATAAGGAACTTGACGCGCTCATGAAGACCGATTCGGAACAACGACGAAAGCTTAAATTTACAAGCCACTCGACATATCAAAACCCGCTCACTGATCGCTATGATTCCGCCGAGATGTCTTACATATTCAGTCCGCAATTTAAATTCTCCACTTGGCGTAAATTATGGGTGGCTCTGGCCGAGAGCGAACGACAGCTCGGATTGCCCATCACGCAAAAACAAATCCGTCAGCTTGAACGATTCGTTGATGACATTAATTTTGAGGTGGCGGAAGCCAAAGAAAAAGAGTTGCGCCATGACGTCATGGCGCATGTGTATGCTTACGGTGTTCAGGCGTCGACGGCCAAAGGCATCATTCATTTGGGCGCCACCAGTGCCTACGTTACCGATAATACCGATCTCATCCAAATGCGCGCCGGTTTGAAATGGGTAGCCAGAAAAATTGTCAATATCATCGCGGCGTTGGCTGATTTTGCGGAGAAGCATCAGGCTCTTCCCACCTTGGCTTATACGCATTTCCAAGCGGCGCAGCCCACGACGGTCGGCAAACGAGCATGCTTATGGATTCAAGATTTGTTGCTGGACCTCGAAAATATCGAATTGGTTCATAAGACTCTGCCGTTCTTGGGAGTCAAAGGCGCTACCGGAACACAAGCCAGTTTTCTTGAATTGTTCTCAGGCGATATGCGAAAAGTACGACGACTGGAACAGTTGGTCGTGCGAGCGATGGGCTTTGAACGAGTACTGCCGGTCTCCGGCCAAACCTATACGCGAAAACTCGATTACCACGTTCTTTCCACATTAGGCGGAGTAGCGCAGAGCGGTCACAAGTTCGCCAACGATCTGCGCCTGCTGGCGCACCTGAAGCAGATAGAAGAGCCTTTTGAGAGCAAGCAAGTGGGCAGCTCAGCCATGGCTTACAAACGCAATCCGATGCGCGCGGAACGCATGACTGGACTCGCGCGTCACCTAATCGTGCTCACGCTCGACCCCGCGCTGACTGCGGCCGAACAGTGGTTCGAACGCACTCTCGACGACTCCGTAAATAAACGCATTGCTATCCCAGAAGCATTTTTGACGGCTGATGTTATCTTGGAAACTTACTTGAACATTGTTCAAAACCTTGTGGTCTATCCCGCGGTCATCGCCGCGCATCTCGACGCCGAAATGCCATTCATGGTCACTGAAAATCTATTGATGGAGGCTGTCAAACGCGGCGGCAACAGACAGGAGTTGCACGAACGGCTCCGCGAGCACAGCCAGGCTGCGGCGCAGCAAATTAAACTCTACGGCAAGCCAAACGATCTGCTCGCCCGCATCGCTCGCGATCCGGCTTTTGTCGTAGTACATCCGCTCTTAAAAGAGATAACCAAACCCAAACGTTTCACCGGCTTGGCAGTCCAGCAGACGCGCGAATTTCTTAGAACGCATGTGCGACCCGTCATGAAAGCTCATCAAGGCTGGTTGGGACTGCGGGGACAGGTTAGTGTTTAGAAAAACGTAACCGTTCACCACAGCCACAGAGTTACTATAGAACTTGAAAAAAGGCCAGTTACCTCGAAAAGGAATGGGTTACAGAAAGTTCAGTTTGTGATGTTCGAACGTTTCTCAACTCATTTCAGGGAGGGCTGGCCGATGGGAAATACGGCTCATCCGGAACGAGCGTACTTCACAAAGTGCGGAGGTCGGTAAAGTGGAGTTGAAAAAGCGTGGATATGCATGTCTATTCTGTGGATGTTTAAAGCCTTCAGAAAAGGAGAATCAAGCATGTCCACTTCATT
>JAZDLP010000040.1:0-3941 GCA_043801885.1 Planctomycetota bacterium
TTAGGAGCGGTAGCTTAACTATGTGCCATTCGGTACAAGGTACTAATCTGAACGACAAGCAAAACCAGTAATATAACTAAAATGTTATTGCCGCTGTCGTAGTCTGCAAAACACAAAAAAAAGAAAAAAATACCCAGCAGACAGTCGCCAAGTAAGGTGCTGATTCTCAAAGCCAGGCGTGTGTCTTTACCGGACTTCACCAATCTAGTGCAATGCTGTATAAATTTCTGGCCATAAGCTTGTGTCTTTCTTTCCGGTTCTGCGACGCCTGATTTAGCGGCTTGCATCAATAAATAGATATGCCCGCCTGTTAACGCCAGCCAGAAAATCGTAAGTAGTTCGCCAGAGACATAGTCCAATAGAAGTATCTCAGCGAAGCCACATAATCCAAGCACAGCCGTCAACACTGACAATCCGCCGTATATTGTTTGCGATGGTTCTCCAGAGGCTCCGAGCAAAACCAGCAATGTAATTCCGATGATCACCCAGCCGAATATCCATTGTTTTAGTCGTTCCCATTTATGAGCCTTGTCTAATTTCATCTCGGCGAGCTTCGCTACAGCGCCATCAACGATAATTTTGTCCGATTTTGATCGCTCTGATGAATTTGACGCCGATGCCGCCAGCGCCGCGCGCGCCGGATAGCTTCCGCCCTGCTCTGGCGTGAAGCTCGCCGGATCGAACGGGAAGTTCGGCGCACGCAGGACGTTTACGCCTGCGGCCTGTAGCGCCTGCGCCAGACCGGGGTTTTCACCGGTCAGCGCCAGCAGCGCGTCATCGCCAGCTACGACTGACACCGCCGCCGGGATGCCATTGCCTTCGGCGTCGCTGACGTGAAAGTCCAACGTCGCTCGGTCGCCGGGACGATACTTCGGCCGGTCAGCCGACGCGACGACTTTTATTCCGCTCGCGCCAGCCACCGAAAGCGCACGACTGTCGGTCCAGACTTCGTTCGGCCCCAACACAAGCGTCGCTTCCAGCGAGAGCGCGCCGCTGACGCCTTTTGGAATCGCGATCTGCGCTTCGGCCTGGCGGTCTTTCATTATTACGCCCGCGCTGGCGACAGTGTGGCCGCTCTGCCGCAGCGCCAGCGCCACGGTGCATGCGCGCTGCGGGTAAGCTTCGCCGGCGTACAGTTTGACGGCGGCCGTCTCGCCCGCGCGGAAGATCACTTTTTCCATGCGCATCAGAAGTTGTCCGTGTTCGCGCGGTCGCACGGGAACGGTGAAGCTCTGTGGCGTGATCCCCAGCGTCTCGCGTTCCGGCGCGGGAAACGGTTCCGGCGAGGCGCAGATTTGCAGTATTTCCGCCGGCCGCTTGGCGTGAGAGAAATAGAACATCGTCATGCCTTGCTCGTCGGTCTCGCGGTCGTCGCAAACAAACTTCATATCGTCGCGGAAAATGCGCAGGTAGGCATGCGCGGGCTGGTTGTCCGGAGTGCGCACGATGACATAAACGCAATTCTGCGTGCCTGTAACCAGTTTGCCAGCCTCCGGCACAACAGTAATGATATAAGGTGAACTCGCAACGCGAATCGTCGTCTGACCGCTCGCCGCGCGCCCGCCGCCGTCGGTGACGACGACTTCGATTCGCGCGGTCTGTCTTTCTTTATCCCATGCGACCGCGAGATCGAATTTTCCGCAGCCGTTGTCATCGAGCGCGATGTCGGCGCGTTGAATCGTTTGGCCGCTTTCATCACAGAGCCGCGCCTGGCCTTTGACGTTCGCCATCGGATAGCCGTCGAATGTGAGCGCTTCGACGCGGCCGGTCAGACGGTCAGTTGGCTTGAACCACGGCTTGTCGCTCGTAATCGTAACTTTGAATGGCGGCAATTTGTATTGTTTGACTTCCACGGCGCGTTCGGTTTTCAGAGCGCCGGACTCGGCGCGCAGCGTGTAGTTGCCTTCAGGCGCGGCGGTGTCGAGCGGAAATTCAGCCCAGGCCAAGCCGAACTTAGTCGAACGCTTCTCGCAGCGCCCGATACGATTGCCGGCGGGATCGAGCAGATCGAGTGTGAGCGGCTGATCAGCGAGCGGCGCGGCGCCGACGTTGCCCGCCAGCAATGCGCGCACACGGATAGTCTCGCCCGGCCGCGCCTGCGAACGATCTGGCGAGAGAACCAGCTTGTCGGATTTGGTGATGAGCACATCGCGCTCGGCGCGGTCGAGCACGACGCCAGAGTTCGAGAGCGCTTTGACGATGAGCCTGTAATCGCCGACGGGCAGATCCGCGACTGGTTTTGAATCGCCGACCGCGACGCCAGTCGCGTCTGTAACGCCTTCGAAAACAATCGTTGACTCGACGAGCGGTGAAACGCGGCTCGCCGACGCCACGACTGATGGTGAAGCGCGGCTCGCCGACGCCACAACTGGTGATGAAACGCGGCTCACCGACGCCACGACGCGCACACCTGCCAGTGGTTGCTGCGAATCGGTGTTGCGCACCAGCACGCAAGGCGTGAACGGAGTTCCCGTAGCCAGTGTACTGTCTGCGTACCAGACGAGCGATGGACCGGCCGAGCCGCTCCACCAGTAGCGGCACGCCAGCCAGGCCACGGGCAGCACGCAAACCAGAAAGATCGCCGCCGCCAACCGCGCGGATAAGAAAAAGGAATTTTTGATTTTTGATTGCTGATTGTTGATTGAAGGAAAACAGATCGCTTTTGGCGATAATTTTTGATTTGAGTGACCAACTTTGAAATTCTTATATTTCAAGAAACCCCTCGTTCGTACCGCAGGCGTCTCGCCTGCCTTTTTGTTCGTCACATCACGCAGTGTGGGTACCTTCTGAGCACTAGCACCGGCGGCACATTCGCGCAGACGCTGAACTGTACGCAGACCAAGATCGTCCGGCACGACTGCTTCGCACGGCCCGTCTTCCTTCAGTCCTTTTAGCATAGCTTGCGCTTCAGCGTTGGCGCGTTGCCAGTCGGGGTCGGTCTCCAAACGTCCGCGAATCAGGTCAGACTCTTCTTGGCTAATCGCGTTCAAGTGGAAAGCCAGCATGCGTTCGCAGCGACGCTGAGCGACATCGGACGGCTCAGGCGGAGCGGGACTCTCGTTTGGTTGTTCGTTGCTCATAACTTCTCCGTTGCCCCTGTTGGGCGATAGCTTTCGAGTATTGGGCGCAGGCGGCGCAGTGCGTACAACATTCGTGATTTAGCGGTCGACACTGGCACTTTCATAGCTGTGGCGATACGGTAGAGATACGGTTTGAGCGGCTGACTCGATTGGTAACTGGCGCGGCTGCGATGCAAGCGAAGGAAAGTTTCCTGAAAGATATCCTCGGCCAAGTGCGAGTCGCCGACCATCTGCAATAGGAAACAGAATAAAGGACGTTCATACCGACCGACGAGTTGATTCATGGCCGCATCTCCGCCATCTAAAAACAGATCTTCGTCACGTTTCAAGTGTGGTTCTCCCGAACCCGCATTTACTGATACTGGTCAAATTACAAAAAGGACTTAAGATTTTTGACTCTTTGGAAAAATCTGCTCCGAAAATATCACTCGACCCGCCGTAGGGGCACGGCATGCCGTGCCCCTACGGAAATACCGCAGTGTGCGCGGTATTTTCATTGTTTCCGGGTGACGCGCCGCGTCATAGTGACTGTGGGTAAAAAAACAGAATATTTGATTCAACCAGCAATGGCGGAGTTTATAGCGAAGCGACACCACCGGAAAACATAAAGGGATTTTTGATTTTTTGTAACTACTCAGGCAGCCCATTTTGCAACCGTTCAGGCTATTTTGCCACAGAGAGAGACACACATGATTTTATTTTTTGCCCACATGTTGTTAAGTCTCTGTGTTCTGCTATGGAACTACCCGTCAAGCCTGTTTTCTCAAAAAGGATGGGTTGCCGTCGATGATCACGCGCATTCTGCTATTCGGTCGTTTCCACTTTTTCGGAAAGACCATGTTATCGAATCGCTAGAAACGG
>JAZDLP010000065.1:0-2410 GCA_043801885.1 Planctomycetota bacterium
CTTCAGTGGCCGCCTTTTCGACGCTTCCCACCGTCAGGATAGCTACTCGGCTCTTGCAGTCCGAACCGAGACGGGTCTTCCACCCGCTGGATGGATGCGCTATCATGGCGCACTGGTTCTGTAAATGCAACCGCAATAGAAGCTCGCAAAAATAGTCCTTTGATGCAAGCTTGGGCACAGAAGCGCGCTTCGATCGCGAATGTTCCAAAGAAGAAAGAAATCCCAACTAAAGCGCCCTCACCGGCGACTAAAAAAAATGTCGCTGAACAGCCGCTTGCCGATGACGATATTTCGCGATTGATTACGCAAGCATTGGCTGCATATGAACGACTCTCAAGCGCCTTTGCCGTGCGAGAATATGAAAAGTCGGTGCCATGGGTTTCAAAAGGCCGAAACCCATGTTTTCCGGAGAAAATGGTTCGAAATGAAGAAAATATAAGAACTATGGTAAAGACATTTAATCAAGAGTGCGTCCCAGAGAATCGAGATGCAGTCGTAGGTATGGTGAAAGATCTAAAAGCAAAAGGGTTGGCCTTTGGTCCTGCAGAAATTGAGGTTATCGGCGTCAGTAAGTACACAGAATTGGAGCGCGGAAGCGGCAAATACGGGTCCATTACGAATAAATCAACGACGACCGTGAGAATTCCGTGTTCTGGGTCAGCGGAGATCGGACAGAAATATGTTACTTCCGCTCTTTCCCCCCGTTGTCAGAGTATGACTCAAGACAAAGAACTGGTGATTCTGATGCTCAAAGTCGGCGACGATTGGTTTTGGGAGCCATTTGGCTGGTAAGGCGGCGTCGAAAAACAATTTCAGAAAATCTGTTTGCGGTGGACGACGTAGCGCTTCGTCAGGCTCGCACGTCGTATTTACTCGGAAGATACGACTTGCTCGTCTTCTTCGATTTGACGCTATGCGATGTGTATCTCAAAAGGACTGGCGTGTCCGGTGGCGGAGTGATCGGCATAACGCGCTCCCCCACAACAGCCACGCGAGTGAAGATCACGGCGAGCAATCTGTTCGGCGAAAGTGGCGAGAGCAATCAGAACATCATCTGGACGGCGACCGATCTGAAAAACAAGTCATTCAGCGCGGACATGATTCGCATTCGCAGAGGCGACAGTCTGCTCTTGACCGCGAGCGGCGCGGGGAAGAAACTGACTCTCGCCGTCGTAGCGCAGGCTTCCAGCCTGCAACCCAACACAGACTTCAGCGTCGTAGCGCAGGCTTCCAGCCTGCAACCCAACACAGATTTCAGCGGTGCGCCAGGCAATCGTTTCGCGTACCGTTACGACAAAGCGGGAACTTACGTGGCGCAAGCGTGGATTGACGGAGTCGCGGTCGGATCGCTGACAGTCATCGTCATCGAAGTGAACATGAACAAAGACATCGCCGCGCAAGTCTGGTTCGAGCGGATCAACGACGTCACGAAGGACATGACGATCTCTCCTTCAACCTTCATCCTTCAACCTTCAACCTTCAACCTTCATCCCTCAACCTTCATCCTTCAACCTTCATCCCTCAACCTTCATCCTTCAACCTTATCAATATCTGGTTCGGCTCAAACGGGCGGGTGGCAATGGCAGGCAGGTATTTGTGTGGCACGGGCAGCGGTAGTTTGCTGCCCGTGTGAATGCGGGAAAGAATCTGGTCCTAGTGGAAGCCGTTGACGGCGGGTGGGCGCGGTCTGGCTGAGTGCGCAATCGAAGATCGTTTTTCGTGGGTGCCATCGGTCTCGGCTGTTTGAGACCGATGCGTCAGTAGCACAGGCATCTTGCCTGCCACCCAACATCGTCTTCAGCGGCGCGCCCGGCAACCGTTTCGCCTACCGGTACGACACGCGGGTGGCCCAGCCCAGAGCGAAGCGACGGGCTGGGCGCCGAAGGCGCAAGAAGCCCTGAAAAAAACGTTGAATAACACGAGACGCGGACTTATTCAGTGAATAGTGCACAATAATCGTGATCAGTACGGCTACCCAGACGCTCGCGCAAGAGTCTATCTGGACATGAACAAAGACCTCGCCGCTCAAGTGTTTTTCGAGCGCATCAACGACATCACCAAAGACATGACGATCAGTCCGGTCGAGCAGTTGTCAATAATCCAGCCACCAGCCACTAGCCACCAGTCACCAATTTGGTTCGGCTCAAACGACGCGACGTTATTGAAAGCATTCACGACAGTGGCCAACGGCGTAACCAGTCTGCATCTACGTCCGCTCAAGCGCGGGAACCAGTACGTGCTGGCGCGACTGGGCGGCTCGACCGGCCCGCGGGTGGCCCAGCCCAGAGCGAAGCGACGGGCTGGGCGCCGAAGGCGCAAGAAGCCCTGAAAAAAACGTTGAATAACACGAGACGCAAACTTATTCAGTGAACAATACGGCTACCCGAACTCTGGTTCGAGCGAATCAACG
>JAZDLP010000103.1:0-3662 GCA_043801885.1 Planctomycetota bacterium
ACATTTTGATTCGCTGAAGAACAAGGAACACAACGTGCGCAATCTGCTAAAACGACTTGAAAACTTGGGTTATACAGCCACACTTACGCCCAAAGCCCTTGCCTCGTGAGTTATTTTCGGAGCAGATTTTTCCATAGAGCCAATTTATTTTACCCCTCCCCTCATTATCCGAGCCGCGACCGTTAGCGACCGTCAAATAATTACTTCTGCGTTTCACCCCCCCCCGCCCCCCCTTTTCAAGGAGGGGAGAACAACCGCTTTAATTTGCCGACAGCCGATTAGGGAGCGATTTGCTTGACCACTTGCTATACTCCGCGCGGCTCGAATAATTGCTGGGTGAAATACACTCACACGTCCAGATTCGTGATCTCCAGCGCGTGCTGTTCGATAAACTCTTTGCGCGCGGCAACGTCTTCGCCCATCAGAATCTTGAACATATCATCAGCGGCGTAAGCGTCTTCAAGTTTCACGCGCCGCAGAACACGACGCGCGGGATCCATAGTGGTTTCCCAGAGCTGTTCGGCGTTCATCTCGCCCAACCCTTTGTAGCGCTGCACTTCGATGCCTTTCTTGCCCAAGTCGCGAACTTTGTCCAGCACCGCCGCCAACGATATGATCGGATGTTCGATGTCGTCGTGATCAATGATCTTGAACTTGTAGCCAGTTTCCGCATTAAACCCGTCCAGATAATCCGACTGCACAAAACCGCTGGCCGCCAATTCGCCGAATGCTTCCGTGAGCGCCTGCGCTTCATTCAAATGTCGCGTCTCGACGCCCAACCCCGCCGCGACCAACGTGGCCTGGCCAGCGATATCGTTCGACTCATCAATATCCGCAACTTCGCCGTTAGTCTCTTCGCCTTCAAGGTCAGTCTTGACCTTCGGTCGTCGCACGGACGACTCAACCGCCGCTTCGGCCATACGCTTGGCCATCAACGCGTCAACCTTGGTCTTTCGGAAGTTCTCCGCTTCTTCTTCCGTCAAGAAAAAACCTTCATCCATCCCCACCAGCACGTGCCATTCAGGGAACAGTCCGTCATCTTCAAGCTTGATGTACTCCTCGAAAGGCACGCCTTTGCACTTCAAGCTGCTGCGTAGTTGTTCGAGCCGCTCCAGCGCCTTTAGCAGCCGAGCCAGATCTTCACCTTCGATCTGAGCGATGCGACCGACAACTTCAACACGCGTGCCGTCCATGCCTAATTTCAGCAGCGTATTATTCATGGCGTTGAGACTGTCAACGTATTCGATCGTCTTGCCCCGCTTAACTCGGAACAGCGGCGGCTGCGCGCAGTAAATGCGTCCGTTTTCCACCAACTGCGGCATCTGACGGAAGAAGAAGGTCAACAGCAAAGTGCGAATATGTGAACCGTCAACATCGGCATCAGTCATGATAATAAGTTTGCCGTAACGCAACTTTTCAATGTTGAACTCCTCGCCGATATTGCAACCGATCGCTTGGATCAACGTAAATATCTCGGCGTTGCCGAGCATCTTATCGGCACGCGCTTTTTCAACATTGAGCACTTTGCCGCGCAACGGCAGGATGGCCTGATACCGCCGATCACGCCCGCTTTTTGCGCTGCCACCGGCGGAATCGCCCTCGACCAGATACAGCTCAGTTTCTTCCGGATGGCGCGACTGGCAGTCGGCGAGCTTGCCGGGGAGACCGCCGCCGGAGAAAGCGCTCTTGCGCCGCGCCAGATCGCGCGCTTTACGAGCGGCTTCGCGCGCCACGGCCGCGGCGATGGCCTTGCGACAAATAGTCTGCGCAATTTTTGGGTTGGTCTCGCAAATATCTTCGAGCTTCTGGCCGATGAGACTGTTGACCAACCCTTCCACTTCAGCGTTGCACAGTCGGAACTTGTTCTGAGAATCGTACTGCGGCTCGGGCAGTTTCACGGAGATAATCGCGGTCAGGCCTTCGCGCAAGTCTTCGCCAGTGACGGTGGTGTCTTTTTCGATCAAGTCGTGCTCGCGAGCGTACTTGTTGAAAATGCGGGTCAGCGCGGTTTTGAAGCCGGACAGATGCGTTCCGCCGCCGGCGGTGTTGATGTTGTTGGCGAAGCAAAAGATTTTCTCGTCGTAACCGTCGTTATACTGAAACGCGGCCTCTACTTCGATCCCTTCCGCCTTGGCGCGGCAGCCGATAACATCCTTGTGAATGGCGGTGCGCCCGACGTTGAGATGTTCGACGAAGGCGGGGATGCCGCCAGGATAATTGTATTTTTCCGTGCGACCGTTGCGTTCGTCGCTGATGGCGATGGTCAGACCAGGATTCAGAAAAGCCATCTCGCGGAATCGTTTGGCCAGCGTCTCATATTTATAATCTAATACCGGAAATATCTGCGAATCAGGTTTGAAATGCAATCGTGTGCCGGTCTTGGCGCTATCGCCACTGCGCTGCACGGGAGTCTCGCGGATGCCGCGACAATACTGCTGTTCGAATATCCCGCCATCGCGCTGGACGGTAGCGCGCAACCACTCGCTAAGCGCGTTGGCGCACTTGACGCCCACGCCATGCAATCCGCCGGAGACTTTATAGCCTTTGGTGTCGCCGAATTTTCCGCCGGCGTGCAGTTTGGTCAGCACCACTTCCAGCGCGCTGATTTTTTCGTCCGAGTGTTCACTAACCGGAATGCCGCGTCCGTCGTCTTCGACCGCGACCGAGCCATCTTTGTAAAGCAGAACTTTTATGTTTTTGCAGAAACCGGCCATCGCCTCGTCCACGGCGTTATCCACCGCTTCGTAAACCAGGTGATGCAAGCCGATTTCATTAGCGCCGCCGACGTACATGCCGGGACGTTTGCGTATCGCTTCCGGGAACCCAAGAACTTTGATGTCGTCAGCGTCGTAGTTCCCTTCTTCCACGAACGCTTCGTTGTTAGCCAAAACCGTTGTGTCCGCAACATCGGCCTTGCCAGCAATCGCATTGCCGGTCTGAGGAACTTCAAGTGTATCGCTCATCAAGAGAGAAAGTGTACTCTTTTTTGCGCCCGTTTCCAGAAATTAAACGTTATATATCATTTTAGAATGTTGTAAAATTCTGGAACATCCGTTCTAAATGCAAGAATGGCCGGTGGCCAAGCATGTATCGGCCACCGGCGCAGGTCATCCATCTCGGATCACCGGCGCGTGAAAGATTACTTTGGAGGATTTACGCGTGAACGTTCGGTGGTGTCTCAAAATAGCTAATCAGTTAAGGTGCTCTGGCCGGGTAGGTCGCCCATTCTTTGATGCTCCAAATGTGATCCGCCAAACCGGCTGACATGGCCGGAGTGCGCTTCAGGCGTGTACCGTCTGCCTGCTTGAGCGTGTCAGCAGTAAATCTAACAACGCCACGGTGCCAAAGACAATGGTGCGCACAACATCCACGACACGCCCCTTTTTTCGTATCTTGCGAACCGTCGCGTAACACATTTCCGGCGGCATAATCTTCTGAGATTTTTGTTGTGCACAAAGTTCCACTTTTCATCCAGTTGCACTTCTTTGGTGAGTGGAGAAAAAAAAACAGTTCGTCATGTGCGCGACGACTATGGCTGCCTGCTAAACGCAAGTAGCGTGTGACCGTGTTAGCATTCACGTCAGTCAGGCGTGCCGTGGCGCGTGTGCCATTGCCTTCGCGTAGATGCTCCAACAGTGACAGAGCCTTCTTCTCTGGCAAGC
>JAZDLP010000110.1:0-4292 GCA_043801885.1 Planctomycetota bacterium
AGCAATGAAGTGGACATGCTTGATTCTCCTTTTCTGAAGGCTTTAAACATCCACAGAATAGACATGCATATCCACGCTTTTTCAACTCCACTTTACCGACCTCCGCACTTTGTGAAGTACGCTCGTTCCGGATGAGCCTTATTTCTTATCGGGCATTTGGATCATAAACTTAATCGTCGCTTCCGCCGCCAGATCGCCTTCGACCGTAGCCTTGCCTTTTACTCGGCCAAACGGAACGCGTATTTTCTCGATTTCCACTTCCAGTCGCAATTGATCGCCTGGCGTCACTTTGCGCCGAAAAGATACGTTATCAGCGCCAGTGAAAAGCGCAATGCTGCCTTGGATATTTAAATCGCGCAACACCAACACGCAGGAAACTTGCGCCAGCGCTTCCAGAATCAATACGCCGGGCATGATCGGTTCGGCGGGAAAGTGACCCTGAAAGAATGGCTCATTAGCGCTGACGTTCTTGATCCCGACAATCCGTTTGCCCGTCTCAAATTCCACAATACGATCCACCAGCAGCATCGGGTAGCGATGCGGCAGAATGGTTTTGATTTCATTGATATCTATGATCATAATTGAAGCTCCTCACGCATACGTGCCACCAATTGCCGATTATGCCGGTGACCGGTGCATTTGGCAATGATATCAGCGTACACCGGCCGTCCCAGCGTGTACAGGTCACCGATCAAATCCAAGATTTTGTGACGAACGGGTTCATTGTCGTAGCGCAATGCAGTCTCCAGCGCGTGATCGCCGTCAATGACCAGCGTGTTCTGAAAATCAGCGCCCTTGCCCAATCCAGCCGCACGCATGGCATCCGTATCTTTTTTCAGAACAAACGTCCGTGCGGACGCGATCTCCTTTAGAAAAGTTTCTTCCGTCACATTCAGTTCAAAAGCGCCCTGCGCCAGCGAATGTTCCGGATAATGAAGCGTATAGTGAATCTTCAAGCCGTCAACTCTGGGAAGCGCGGTAATCTCCGCCGGCCCGTCTATGATCGAGATCGGGTGGTCAAGCACGAGCGCCTGAGTAGATTTTTCGCCCAGAACCACTATGCCCGCTCGGTGCAGCGCTTCAAAAAATGGCAACGCGCTGCCGTCCATACCGGGCACTTCCAAGCCATTAATCTCAATCCGGCAATCAGTAATGCCACATGTGGAGAGCGCTGCCATCAGATGCTCGATCGTATGCGCTTCCGCCAGACCGTTCTTCAACGCCGTGCGAAACGGCGCTGCGGCGTGGTCAACGTCCTGTGCCGACATAATTGGATGGCCCGGCAGGTCGGATCGAACCCACACAATCCCCGTCCCGACTGCTGCCGGGCCGATACGCACAGTCACAGTCTGGCCGGTGTGCAGACCGGCGCCGGTCAGGACAGCGGTCGTTTTCAATGTCTTCGCGGCAATATTCAGTAACGCCATTGGCAAATATCTCATTATCTATCGCGCGCAATTAAATTTAACTCTTTACTCGATACCTTCTAATGCTAATATACGTATTCTATGCGAACATCGAAACGATTAAAACAAGAGTCGGGAAAAATCAATTCTAGTCGCCGCAGTACGCGCTGCGAATCGGTTCGCACCAGTGGTAGCGGCATATCCGGCACGACGATAATGATTGGCGGTGGAGTGGTTGTCTTGGCGCTGCTCGGACTGTTGATCGCCGGAAGTCGCTCAAACAATAAGAAAAAGATCGCCAAGCCCGCCGTCCAGCAGGAAGAATTCTCGGATCGCACTCCTGCGGCGACGTGGGCGCGCCGCGGTCAGGAAAAAGAGGCTCAAGGAGACCGAGCGGGCGCAATAGATGACTATCGCCATGCAGGAGAGGCTGCAGAACGTGAAGGCAGCCCAAGGCTTGCTAAAAACTATACCATGCATGCCTATCAGCTTCAGAAATTTACTACATTAAAAATCTCTGGAGGACACTAGAAGGAGATTACGATGACTATATTACGCGTAGTTTTGATTTGTCTAGCCATGCCGTCGGCGTTTGCCGCCCTTACGGTAAGCGACATCGCGGTCTCTACGGATACGCCCTTTGTTGCGGAGGTCGTAACGTTTAGCGTAGTCGCTACCTCGACTGTCGGCACGGTGCAGATTCGCTGGAATTTCGGCGACGACTCCACGCCGACAACTGGCGCCACGGCGACTCATGCTTATACAACTGAAAACATTTTCATCGCTTTCGTATGTGTGGACGACGGAGTCAGCCCAACGTATACGGACTCAATTATTATCGAAAACATTGCGCCACCGGCGCCCAATGAGACTATCGGTGTGAATACCAATGATGTAAAAGTTAATCCGGACAATGGTCTGGCAACGACAGTTACCATGAATCAGGGCGGCGTAATCGAGCTGTTGATTAGCGACACCAATTTGTCGCGCGGCGCGTGCGCGTTCGAAACAGATTTTAATGACGGGCTGCTGGGACGCGTGGCCACGAGCGCTCGACCGCGTCATGCGTACACGACTCAAGGCATAAAAATCGTCACTATTAACGCGAAAGATTTGGTCACGGGCAGTAATCTCGGCAAACTGCGCAAGACCTTCGTCATCTCCAGCGATGACATCGGCGCGCCGCGCAAAGTGAAGAACTTTCCCGCGAAGCGTACTCTGACAGTCCGCGGGATGACCGGCAAGTTCAACTTCATCAATACTCTCAAGAACGATGCGGTCAGGGTCGCATTCCAGATCGAATTGCCTGAAGGATTGGATATCTCCACGACTCAGGATATTGCCATCAGCGTCGGCAACATCACTGAAGTCGTTCCGGTGGACTCAAGAGGCAACGGCCCGCAGACAGGTCGGTTTAAGAAAGTAAAAGTTCGCTACCCAAAACTGGCCAAAGGAACCACTGAAACGACCGTCGGTCAAACCGCCAAAGTCGCGGTGCAACTTTCCGCAGCCAACTTAAGCGCGTCGGGCTTTGATACGGAAGGAATAACCTCAAAACGGCAAAAGAGCCAGAATCCAAAGATTCAGATCGCGATGCTGCTGGCGGGAGTATCCTACTTTACTGAAGCCGAAGTCGCTATTAGGATTTCTAGGAATGGTGGCACCGGCTTTCTCGGTCGTGTCGGGCAGTAGATATTTTTGTTGTTAATGGTCAAAATAATACTATAATAATAAATGGGAATTTTAGATTTTAGATTTTAGATTTTTGATTGCGGATTGAAGGAAAACAGATTATCTTTGGTGGCAATTTTACTTTGGGCGACCAACTTTGAAATTCTGTTTCTCTAAAAGAATCTGTGGGTAACTTTGGGCACAGGTAAACGTCGTAGTGTGTGCCATAACACGTGGGTTAGCTATTCGTGCGTTCTTTAGCAGCTCATGCCTTATAAACTTAACCATTGCTGGTTGAATCAAATACTCTGTTTTTTACCCACATGTTGTTTAAATCTCTGTGTCCTCTGTGGCTCTATGGTGAACGGTTGCCATTTTTGCGCTTTTCTGCGCGCCACGAAGATTTGTATAGGAGAAAAATGCCAGAATTGCCGGAGGTGGAAACCATTGTTGGTGGTTTGCGGAAACAGATTGTCGGAAAAAGAATTGCGAGAGCAAGAGTGATTTTGTCCAAGATAGTCAAGGGTAATGCCAGAGATTTTATCACTCAAATTTCAGGCTCTACTATCAAAAAAATCTGGCGGCGAGGCAAGATGATAGTGATTGACCTCGCCGATGGCAAGAATCTCCTTATTCATCTCAAGATGAGCGGGCAGTTGATTTTTTGCTCATCTGATGCGCCCATGACTAAACACACGCATCTTATCTTCGAGTTATCCGACAGTTATCAACTGCGCTATCTTGATATGCGTCAATTTGGTTATCTCTGTTTAGCGGATGATTCGATGGTTCAGAAATTGATCCCATCCGGCGCGGAGCCGCTTGAGATTTCGCGGGGTGAATTCAAACGGATGATACCGTCAAGAAAGACGCGGATAAAATCGCTACTTCTTGATCAATCATTTTTGGCTGGTATCGGCAACATTTATGCCGATGAAATTTTGCACAAGGCAGGTATTCATCCGCAGAGGCATAGCCACACTCTCAGCGCGATTCAGATAACAAAGCTCTATCAGGCGATACAAGATGTTTTGAGACAGGCTATCGTCTACGAATGGGAAATGAGAAAAACTACAACACGCTGAATTTGACATCTAAATCTTCAAATTTTTTTAGTTGTTCTAATTTGAAAAATTAGTAGGAACATTTTATGTGGGATAAAAAAACTCTCCAGGAATTGATTAAAGAAAAATTTACCGATTACAAATTTATCGT
>JAZDLP010000120.1:0-5959 GCA_043801885.1 Planctomycetota bacterium
ACTGCTGCAAGCTTTGCGCAGTGAAATTCTGAGGGAGAGCCGGATGCGGGAAATCCGCCTGTCCGGTTCGGGAAGCGGGAAGGGGAAACGGAGCCTTGTCTACTGACACGTCACCGCGCCCTTTTTCGACTTCATTGCCTAAGTTTCTGTTCATCTCCGTGTCCTCTGTGGCTCTATGGTGAACGGTTACAAACATGAAGACTCCGATGCGCGTCATTCCAATACTACTACGCCTGCGGTACGAGAAAACAGTCACTGTAGCGCTAAAATTCATTCTTCTGCCTGGTTTGTTATGCGCTCTGATCGGTTGTCGCAGCGCTGTGGTTGAAAAACATAGTCGTAATCTCGAGACCACGGTTACTTTCACCGAACCGTCATATATTATTCAAGTGGCCGCAACCGACACCGCGCCATGGTATCGTGAACTACAGATTGTGCTAAATCAGAAGCCCAAAGACGAAAATGAACTCGCGTCCCTGATCAAGGAACATAAACCCAAGGCAAGAACGGCCGTCCTGGCGCTGCTGCAGGAGATCAAGATTGGCGTCGAAGCGCGACGCAAGCCGGCGGACAAATGGAGTCTGTACACGTTGACTTGCGGCCGCGCGCGCCGCACGACGGAGATCAGTTTCACTGCGGAGGTCGTTCTAACGCTGCTCTACGTGCGCCGTCCGGTGATATCATTCAATAATCTGCCACTGGACTTGTGCATTGCCAAATTATCGCGCGAATCAGGGATGCAAGATTCACAGCCGCGCGCCTATAATCCGCGCATCTACTGGAGTAAAGAGAATGTTTCCGCAGTCGAAGCGATCAACGCCGTGCTTGCCGCCAACGGATTCGAACGCCGCTACACGGATACCTATCACCGCATAACGTTGCGCGCGCAAGATTTTGACAATCGCACCGCGTTTGTCGAAGCGTCTGCGGCCATGATCGTCGAGAAAGGCAGACTACTCAATCAGTCTCGCCCGGCAATCATTGTAACCTCCAAGGAAAAAACTTCGGAACCGGCGTTGCCAGCTCCCATCGAAGTCAAACCCTAACGTTTACACAATCACGTTGAAGCGAGTGAATTCGCCGGTGGCGATCTCCTCGTTGCGTTCGATACTCCGCACATACGCGCCCATTTCCCGCCGCAAGTTTTCGATGTATTCTTCAATCTCCGCAACAGATCCCTCCGCCACAAGTTCAACGCGTCCATCTTGAGTATTTCGCACCCAGCCCGTAAGATTGTAGCTCGCGGCCAGAGTGACAGCGGTATACCGAAAGCCAACGCCCTGCACACTGCCTGAGAAAAAAACTCGCAAACGCTTTAAATCATTACTCAATACATTAATCCTTCTTTGGCGCTGCGACCGCCGCTTGCCACTCAATAAGATTATTCTCGGCCATAAATCGAAAATCTTCAGCCAAGCGCGCGACAGCCCTGGTCGGCAGGGAGAACTCATAACTTACTCGCCGCGCGATCTCACGGAACGGCAGTTTTCCTTGAGACCAGAACAGCGCGCAGTGCAACGAAGATCGCCACATTGGCGAATCGGTTTTTGAGCGTTTCTCCAACGGAATACTGTCGTAAGTTGGCGTGCCGATGAATTTTTTGAGCGGTCGCAGTTCGGCGATGTCGGCAATGACGTCAGATACGGGTAGCGTCGCGGCTTCGCAGTCGGCCAGGCTCTTTAGTCGGCGTCCTTCCAAAGCTGTCAGCTTGCGCAGATGGCGGCGAATTTCGGCTAGAAGCGCTTTGTTCTGAATCTTCTCTTCGCGCGACATCAGCCGTCGCGCGGACATAACGGCTTTCTCGCCGATTTCGCAAATATAGGCTAGATGATCCAGCGCCTGCGCCAGCATGATCGGCCGATCAGTTTTGTTTTCTTCTAATTTCAGAGCATATTTGGTCGCCATCTCCTCCAACTGTTTGCCATAGCGTCCAGCGGTCTGGTGCGCCAACCACATCGCTTCGCGTGCGGTCGCCGTCGCCAGAAAATGCAGATAGGTGACGGAGATAGTCGTGAAGGCGCGCAGCGTGGCGCCGCTAATTTGATCCGGCGTGTCCGCCGATGTGTGCCAGTAGCTGTCCTGACTTTCCACGTAAACGCATTCCACACCCAGCGCCGGATCGCAGTAAGCGTTATCCGTCAGTGAGAACGGGCGGTCTTTTTTGAGATTGATGTGCGGCACAGCATGCGGTAACCAGGCGTCGAGCAACAGCAGCATCAGCGTGTCGGCGACCGAAGCGAGGGCATCCGGACAACGAATGTGTTTGAACTTTGCGCCCACAGACTCCTGATGCCGAGCCAGCGAGTCCCAGTTGATGCCGGCCACCATGCGTTTCAAAATCTTCGGATTGCGCGCCGCATAGCCGATAGTGCCGTAGCATTCGTTGACGAGCAGACCACGCACACCGCGTCGCAGCGGCGGCAACGCGCCGGACCGTGTCGCTTCCCGCAATACACGCAGCGACTCTAAAATCACCGCTACTCCGGATGCGTTATCATTGGCGCCTTGTTCCATGGCGTGGCCGATGGTCAAAATTTCAGACGGCTCGACGCCGGCGATAAAACCGGAAAGAATCGGCATGGTCGTCTCCATATATTCCGAAGCGACCTTGATATTTAATTTTACCGATCCTTGCGTCAGCAGCGCGTCCAACTCTCGACCCATGCGCGGGCTGATGGACATGCCCGGCAACGGCGTATCGCCCACATGAAAAGCCCATCCGCCGGAATCATCCGACCAGCCATTGACCCAGGCACAAGCATCGGGAAATTGCTCGGCGCATGGCGAATGGCTTGAAACCAGCGCAATCGCGCCAGCATCAGCGACTGCTTTCTTGATAGACAGAGCGTCTTCGGGCGTGTAGACAATTTTACCGACGACCTGCTCGCATTTGTTGCGCAAATCCGCGGCATCCATAATTTTCACCACTTCAGCCGTGAGACCTTCGGGCGGCGTAGGTCCGGACCACATGACGACATGCGCGGGGCAGTTTTGGCGATCAGCGAATATGCGTCCGTGCTGGTCGGATGGTTCGATGATTTCCAGTGTGGCACCGGAACAGTCCCAACCCAGCGGCATTTTCCAATCGCCGAAGATCGTCTTGCCGTCGGCCGGCAGATCAGTGATCTCGGTTTTGACGTCCCACTCCGCCAGTTTGGCGCTGACGATCCTCGCCGTAGTTTGAAAAGCGGGAAAAGTGAAGAGACGATCATTCTTCCAAACCATCTGCAGCAGTTCCAGAATACTCTTTTCCGAGATCAGACCGGCGGCCGTTTTCAGTCGCTCTTGCAAATTCACGCTCATGTTGCGCCTCCTCCAGTTTTGAACTGTTTCCGAGCCGCGCGCGGTATAATGTTGGCCATAATGTGTGACGCCGCTTCGACGGCGTCAGGTTGATGGCTTGGTTGGGTAGTCCCTCTTCATTCCCTTTAGAAGAGCCACCACACCATCGAGTACATTTGTGAAAACTGTGGGTTTAAGACGACCAACATCCGTTTTCATCAAAGATGTGTTCGCGGTGAACAGCCTGCCGGGACGGGCAAAGCTTGTACGCTGCAAGGAACCGGATGCGAAATCGGCATCTGTGAGTTGAATTGCGTTTGGGTCCGCATACGGGTTGCTGGTGACTTGGCAGAGAATCCAGTCGTCCCGTTCGACCGAAGCGAGAACGATGGCGGGGCGCAATTTGCTGTTGGACAGGTCCGAGAACGGAAAGGTGACGAGAACTACCGAGCCTGTTGTAGGTGAGACCATGCCCTGTCCTCCTCCGGCCGGTTCCAATCTTCGACGAGCGCCTGCTCACTCAGAAGGGCCGTTTCGGGAATGTCAGGCTCGTCGATTACTGTTACGATTGCGCGACAAGTGTGTGACAGGCAGATCGGTTCCCGCAGGCGAATTTCTCCGTCTGCCCCAATTGTGGCTTCGACTGACTTAAGCATGGCTTTCTCGCCTCCTCAGGAAACAGAGTACCAATTGATCGCGAGTTTTCAATCTCCGGATGTTTCAAACGTTATTTTTCATAACTCCCTGACGGTCGCGGCCAAGACTTTATTTTGACTGCTTATCCAGCGCCTGGCGAAAATTCATCAAATCACGGCAGACTTCTTCCGGAAGCGTGAAGTCAATCCGCGGATGCCGAAAAAATAACCACTGAAAGCGCTGGTAGAACAATTTGCCCGGATGCGGCGGACGATTATAATCGCTGGCCGCTAGAGGTCGAAATCGCTCCTGCTCTATATTGATGTAGTTGAGATCCCTCTGCGCAGAACAATAAATGGCCATGATTTTGAGCTTGCTTTGTATTTCCTCAAAGGACAAACGTAACTCAGTTTCGGCGCCATTTGGAAACGGGAAAGACTGCGAATTGATGGTCGCGCCATTAAAATTATATATTGCATATTCATAGACTTGAATCGACGGCGTTGGTGTCGTGTCAAGCAATGACGCCGACAAACCATTCGCGCAGTCATGATCCACATGTCCGCCTTCGTAGGCCGGTGCCCAAATAGCGTCAATTTGCAGACGCGCTATCGTCTCCAGAATAATCGCTCGGACGTCAATCAAGACCGTCCGGAGGAGGCGCGCGGGAAAGTCAAGAAACTCCACATTTGTCAAGCCCAACTCCGCAGCGGCAGCTCGTCCTTCATTCCGACGACATTCCACGTATTCAGCATGACGATGACGCGACCATGGCCAGAGCACTTCACGCGCGGGAACTCCGGTAGTTAAATGCAGACAGAATACTTTGATGCCGCCGGCGCGCGCTCGATCAATTGCCGCGCAGCAGCCGGCGACTTCATCATCAGGATGAGCGCTTAAAAGGAGAACTCGGCGACCGGTCTCCCATGGCGCGCGAATTGTCGCCGTACTCATGTGGCCGCTCCATGCCGGACGTTGCGTTTGGCTGCCACAGCCGCCTGCCAGACGGGGAGCAGATCTTGATTTAGCACGTCATCCCAAGTCGGCAGTTCACGCTCGGCATAAGCGCGCGCCGCTCTGCTCATTATCATCAGTGATTCGCGATCCGAGCAGAGTCCCTTGAGAGTGGCGGCCCAAGATGATGCCACGGGGCCACTGACTACGGCGCCAGTCTTGCCCGGAATAATCAGTCGTCCCATTCCGCCGCGTTCCGCAAGCGCTACGGGCAGACCAGAGGCCAGCGCTTCCTGAACCACATTGCAGAAAATTTCGATCTCTGACGGCATGGCAAATATATCTGCGTTAGCGTACAAGTTGGCCAGGTCGTCGCCTAGCACCATGCCCGGGCAACTGGCGCGTGAGCCGAGGCGATCAAGGATGTTTTGTCGGCTCTCACCTTGTCCGGCGCAGACCAAATGTAGCGGCAAGCCTTGCGCGATTAATTGACTGATGGCTTCCGCCAGAACTATAATATTCTTGCTCTGATTGAGTCGTCCTACGAACAAGATGACCAGACGGTCTTGCGGAATCCCAAACTTATTCATCAACCATGCGCGATCACGTTTGGCCGGTGAAAAAAACGTCATATCAATGCCCCGGCGCAAAAAGCTGATCTTGGAGGCAGGCAACACTCGGCAGGCGCGCTCGTAGTCGTCCGACTTGGACACCAAAACGGAGGCGCAGCGTCGTTGATGATTGGCTAATTTGCGAAACATGTATCGTTCGGCGCGAATATGGAGCTTAAGACCGTTCAATAATAATCGTTTGATCAGCCCCTGTCCAAAAATTCGCTCGACGGTCTTGGCGGTATAGATTTGCGTCAGAGCGGGGGTATCGGTATGGATGGAGTTGACTAATGGAATGCCATGTCGCCGCGCAATTTTAAGAGCAGTTTTGGCGAAGGCGAAGAACGCATCTGTGGTATGGATGACGTCACAATCAATCAAATGTGATGCTACGCCGGGATGATAGAACGACAAGTCGGTATGATCGGGTATGTGCGACAAAAACGGTAATCGAGCGGTGCTGAAGCGCGTCGGAT
>JAZDLP010000121.1:0-2835 GCA_043801885.1 Planctomycetota bacterium
CTGCTGCAAGCTTTGCGCAGTGAAATTCTGAGGGAGAGCCGGATGCGGGAAATCCGCCTGTCCGGTTCGGGAAGCGGGAAGGGGAAACGGAGCCTTGTCTACTGACACGTCACCGCGCCCTTTTTCGACTTCATTGCCAAATCTTTGCGTCGCGCAAAGATTTTGATGGTTAGTAATACTAAAAGAGGTCAGTGGCTCATGAAGATTAGTATTCGGGATTTGAAACCAAATCCTTACCGGGACTTGGCTCATTACCCTATCCATCGCGAAAAAGTCGAAGCGCTCAAAGCCAGCATCCGTTCTACCGGCTTCTGGGATAATCTGATGGTCCGTAGAGCTTCGGATGCGAAACACTTCGAAATTGCCTATGGTCATCATCGCCTCCAGGCAATCCAGGAACTGATCAGCGAAAAAATCGTCGAGCCTGAACTGCAGATCGAAGTGTCTGTCCGTAACTTCGACGACGCCGACATGCTTCGCATCATGGCCAACGAAAACGTCGAAGTCTATCGCGTTACCGCGGACATTATTGATGAAACGGTGCGGGTAACGCGGGAATATATTCAGACCCAAACCAAGACGCCGCTCGACCAAATCACCGCCTCGGACATCAGTCAATTTTTAGGCGGCAGTTGGAATGAAGCTCGAACCCAGGTTTCGCTGCAACGACTGAGTCTGTTTGATCGAGGAACGCTGCGGCGCGAGCAACTCAATGGATTGTCGCGCCAGGCCGCGCGAAGTGTTCAGCGCGAAGTGGCTAAAGTCGAAAAGATGATAACTCGGGATAAACTAGCGCAGTTGGGCAATGAAGAAATTACCGAGCAGGAACGCAAGCGTGTGCGCGCTCAGGTACAAAAAACCGCCAACCACGTGGCGCAAGCGCTCTCCGAACACTTGCGCGGCGGCGGATCCAACGGCGAGGTCCAGGAAAAATCATTCGATGCTCAAGTCGAGATGATCCCGGAAGACGCGCCGTCTGATGAGCGCAAGTTAAGCGCTATTGATGCCGCGGCGCAGGCCGTTAGCGTCTGTGACTTTCAGCGAAAAGTGGAACTTTTAATGCGTTACCGGGAATATATGTCAGAAGAAACTCGTAAAGATTTGGCGGCTAAATTGAAGGCAACGGTCACATGGTGTAAAGATGTTTTATCCAAACTGGAAGAATGGTAACCGTTCACCACAGAGCCACAGAGGCCACAGAGATTGATCCACTTCAAAGTCTAAGTTTTCAAGAATGGCATCCGCAAGAAAAATCTTATGAGTTTCTCTGTGTTCTCTGTGGCTCTGTGGTGAACGGTTACGAAAAATGCAGTATTGCTTGACGAATTTTCGTCAATAAATGTGGATAAATAATTTTTGTAATCGGTTACGGCATTAAAGTAGCGCAGGCACTCTTGCCTGTAGGCGAGGACGCTTGCGTTATTCGTGGATTAGGAGTTGCTTATGAACTTATTTAATCGCCAAAAACAATCTCTTGCCCTTCAATCAAAAATCAAAAATCAAAAATCAAAAATTCCCTTTTTCGGTCTTCTGGTTTTTCTGATTGCGGCATTTATATCGAGTCCGGCATCTCTATGGGCCGTCGAAGACTTGCAAGCTAATTCGGAAAGAGTCGGAGGTGAAGACATCCACGTGGTCCTTGGAGAACAGCCCATCCGCGGTCGGCCGATTCTGCCCGCAACGGAGACTGAATTTAAACTGAAGCTGGCGGATACAGGCGATATTCTCACCTTCCGCTGGACAACTCTGGACGAAAGCGAACGCAAACGCGTACAGCGGCTCTACGGCCTGCAGATTATTGATAATCGGAAAACATTCGGCCGGAAATTGAAAGGCGTCCGTCTGACGCTGGAGAGCGGTAAATCTATTGAAGGCTTCACCATCCCACGCCATCTATTGGGCCAGCGCGCGCTGCGTACGCGCACTGTGCCGTTGATGATAATCAATGAGAAAGAGATTACAGGCGAAGATTCTTTCGATATATGGGAGAGCGATATTTACACCGCGCGCGAAATCTACGAGCGCATGATCCTTGAAAAGCCGCCCGGCAACAACGACGCTGCCGCGCATCTTGAGTATGCCAAGCAATGCGCCAACATGGAACTCTATAAAGAGGCGCTCGATCACTTGAAGCTCGCAACGATTATTGATCCGCGCACCGAGGAGCGCAATAAAGACTTCCAAATGCAATGCATCACTGAAAATATGCAGATTGAGGGTTCGAAACAATATGATCAATTGCTGTATAATATACGATCTGGCGATTACTTCATGGCCGCTGATGTTCTGGCGTGTCTGGACAAAAACTTTCCAAATCATCCTTTTCGCAGCCGTTGGGAAATGTTGCGATCTAAGATTAACGAAGGCTCCAAGTCCGAACTGGATCGAAGAGTGATTCAAGCCAGCTATGGTGTCGTCTTCGATCTGATTCAGAAGAAACTTCTCGCCAGAGTCAAAATTGATGACAAAGGCAATGTGATCGCTTCGTTGCCCGGTAAACAAGTAACCACCAAGCAAGGTCACCTCTTCCGTGGCGCAATGGTTAGTCAGGAAAATAACAAATTAGTGATTAAACTTTTTGATCCTCAGACAGGTAAAGTCACCGATGCAAATCTGACTATCAAAGATAAGGATATTATGGCGGTCTTAGACGTGGATTTGAGCGTAGGCGTGGCGGAAGTGAAGGCCAGTTACGACGAACTGAAAGTCTTTGTGACGGATACGAGTTCACCTACCGGGCTGAAGACGCAGATGCTCGCACGAATCTCGCAGACATTAAAAGCGCCGGAGGAAAAAATAAAAGAAATTTTTAATAGCCGACTGGCCAAAGAGATG
>JAZDLP010000262.1:0-9792 GCA_043801885.1 Planctomycetota bacterium
GATTTTCGAGAAGAGCTTTACAACCGACGCTTATGGCGGTCTCGACGGCGAACTGCTTCTGCCCAAGGACGCCACGCTCGGCCAGTACCAGATTCAAATTCCCAACCGTGGCGGTTCTGCCGGCTCTTTCCGCGTAGAAGAGTACAAGAAACCGGAGTTCGAAGTAAAGATTGTGGCGCCGACCGAACCGATCATGCTAGGCGAAAAAATCAGCGCCACGATCACCGGCAAGTATTATTTTGGCGCGCCGGTCACCGAGGCCAAAGTCAAATACAAAGTCCTGCGTTACGACTATAGCGCCAACTGGTATCCGCGCGGGCTGTGGGATTGGTTTTACGAGCCAGGTTACTGGTGGTTTGCCTACGACTACGCTTGGTATCCGGGCTGGCGGGACTGGGGCTGCAAGCGACCGATCTGCTGGTGGTGGGGCCGATCATTCGCGCCGCCGGAAGTCGTGATCGAGAATGAAGTCCCCATCGGGCCGGACGGCACGCTGAAGGTTGACATTGATACCGCGTTGGCCAAAGTCACGCGCGGTCACACTGATCACAAATACGAGATCACCGCCGAGATCACCGATCAATCCCGCCGCACCATCGTCGGTATCGGCAACGTCATGGTCGCTCGCAAGCCATTCAAAGTGTACGCCTGGCTGAACCGCGGTCACTATCGTCTCGGTGACGTCATCGAGGCTCATTTCTCCGCTCAGACACTCGACAACAAACCCGTCAAAGGCAAAGGCGTACTCAAACTCTTCAAGATCACCTACGACAAAGACAACAAGCCTGTCGAGACCGTGGCGCAAGAATGGCCGTTGGACACCAACGAAGAAGGCGCCGCGCGCCAGCAGCTCAAGGCCACAAAGACCGGCCAGTATCGCATCAGTTATAAAGTGACAGACGATAAACAGCGCGAGATCGAAGGCGGCTACGTCTTCTGCATCACGGGAGAAGGCTTTGACGGCTCGCAGTTCCGCTTCAACGATATCGAACTGATGACCGACAAGCGCGAGTACAAACCGGGCGACAACCTGCAGCTCATGATTAATACCAACCGTGCGGCCAGCACTGTGCTGCTGTTTGTCCGGCCGGCCAACGGCGTTTATCTCGCGCCAAAGATGCTGCGCATGAAAGGCAAGAGCCTGCTCGAACAGATCGAGATCGCGAAGAAAGACATGCCCAACTTCTTTATCGAAGCGGTGACGGTGGCTAATGGCCGGATATTCAGCGAGATGCGCGAAGTGGTTGTGCCGCCGGAGAGTCGCGTGTTGAACGTCGAAGTCCTGCCGTCGGCCAAAGAGTACAAACCCGGCGAACAGGCCAAGGTCAAAGTTAAACTCACAGACATCACGGGCAAACCCATCGCCGGCTCGTCAGTCATCACCGTCTATGACAAGTCGGTTGAGTACATCTCTGGCGGATCGAACGTACCTGAAATTAAAAGCTTCTTCTGGAAATGGCGTCGCCAACATCAGCCCCATATTGAATCAAACTTACAAATAAACAGTCAAAACTTGCGTCGGCGTGATGACCCTACGATGTCTTTTCTGGGCGTCTTCGGCGGTATGAACGATCTGATTGATGCTGATGGCGCGGTGCTGTTGGACGAGCGCAAGGGCTGGGGCGGTGGGCATGGCACTGGCAGAAGCGTTAGAGCAAAAAACGAAAGACTGTGCGATAGCAAGTCACAATTGTCCACTATGCCCGAGGCTCCTTGCAAAGCCGCAGGCGGACCGAATGGCGAACCCGCGGACGGGCCGGACGGCGGGCCAAGCCAGGCGCAGCCCACCGTGCGTACTAACTTCGCGGACACAGCTTACTGGGCGGCCACGGTGAACACCGACGCCAAAGGCACCGCTGAGTTCGATCTGAAGATGCCCGAAAGCCTGACGACTTGGAAGATGAAAGTCTGGACCATGTCGTCAGGTACGCGCGTAGGACAAGGCGACGCCGAAGTCGTTACTACCAAAAACCTGATCGTGCGCTTGCAAGCTCCGCGCTTCTTCATGCAGAAGGACGAAGTAGTTCTCTCAGCCAACGTCCACAACTATCTCAAGACAAAGAAGTCCGTCGAAGTTACGCTGCAATTGGACGGCGCGTGCCTGGAAGCTATGACGCCGCTGACCGCGAAGATCGAAGTGGACAGCCAAGGTGAAAAGCGCGTGGATTGGCGCGTAAAAGTATTGGCTGCGGGCGAGCCGTCCATCACGGTCAAAGCTCTGACGGATGAAGAGTCCGACGCCATGCAGATGAAATTCCCGGCCTTCATTCACGGCATGTCAAAGATGGATTCATTCGCCGGCAACATCCGGCCGGACGCTCAAAGCGGCGTGGTAACGTTCGCCGCGCCAACCGAACGCATCCCCGCGCAGAGCCGCCTTGAAGCGCGCTACTCTCCCACTCTGGCCGGCGCCATGGTGGATGCGCTGCCCTACCTAGTGGACTATCCTTACGGCTGCACCGAACAGACGCTCAGCCGCTTTCTACCAACAGTCATTACGCAGAAGGTGTTGCAGCGAATGAACATCAACCTGAAAGACGTGCGGGACAAGATCACCAACTTGAACGCGCAAGAGATCGGCGACGACATCGAGCGCGCCAAACAATGGAAGCGCCAGGACTCAAACGGCTTCTGGTGCGATGCGCGCCCGCGAGTCAACCCGGTCTTCGACGAAGCGGAAGTAACCGCCATGGCGAAGGCTGGCATCGAACGTCTGAGTTCCATGCAGTGCGCTGACGGTGGTTGGGGCTGGTTCAGCGGCTGGGGCGAACAGTCCTATCCGCATACCACGGCCTACGTCGTCCACGGCTTGCAGATCGCGCGCAACAACGACGTGGCGCTTCCGCCGGGCATGGCGGAACGAGGGATCGAATGGTTGAAGAATTACCAAGCCACGCAAGTCACTAATTTGAATCGGCAAAAGGACAATCGCTCTCACAAGTTATTCGCCGACAACTTGGACGCGTTGGTTTACATGGTCCTCGTAGATGCGAATATCATTGATAATGAGATGCAGGAATTTTTATACCGTGATCGCAATAATCTGGCTGTGTATAGCAAGGCCATGTTCGGGCTGGCTCTGCAACGCCAGCAGCAGTCGGAAAAACTCAAGATGATCATGCAGAACATTGACCAGTTCCTGGTTCAGGACAACGAGAACCAGACCGCCTACTTAAAGCTGCCGGCTGACAACTACTGGTGGCACTGGTACGGCAGCGAGTACGAAGCACAAGGCTACTATCTGAAATTACTGGCGCTGACTGACCCGAAGAGTGAAAAGGCGTCGCGGCTGGTGAAGTACTTGATCAACAATCGCAAACACGCATCCTATTGGAACAGCACTCGCGACACCGCCGTGTGTATCGAAGCCATAGCCGATTACTTGAAAGCCAGCGGCGAAGATTGCCCGGATATGACTCTGGAAATCTATTTTGACCACAAGAAACTCAAGGAAGTTCAAATCAACGCCACCAACCTCTTCTCATTCGACAACAAGCTGGTGTTGATTGGTGAACAGATTGCGGCCGGCAAGCACACGCTGGAGTTCAAGAAAAAAGGCGTCGGCCCGCTGTACTTTAATGTTTATAATTCGTACTTCACGCTGGAAGACGACATCGGCAAGACTGGTCTGGAGATCAAGGTTGATCGCAAATATTACAAATTGGAACGAGTGGATAAACAGGTCAACGTGTCTGGCGCTCGCGGCCAGGCGGTCGGCCAAAAGGTTGAAAAATATGAACGCCAGGAACTGAAGAATCTCGCCACGCTCAAGAGTGGCGATCTGGTCGAGATCGAACTCGAGATCGAAAGCAAGAACGACTACGAATATATCATGTTCGAAGACATGAAGGCGGCCGGGTTCGAGCCAGTAGAAGTGCGCAGCGGTTACAACAACAATGACATGGGCGCGTACATGGAATTACGGGACGAGCGAGTCTGCTTCTTCGTCCGCCAGTTGGCTCGCGGCAAACACAGTGTGGCGTACCGCATGCGCGCGGAGATTCCGGGCAAATTCAGCGCGTTGCCGACTCGCGTCTCGGCGATGTACGCGCCGGAACTGCGAGCAAACTCCGACGAAATCAAGCTGCACATTCAGGATTAGTTGGGAAGAAATCAGGATGGTGACGCATATGGATGAACGACAAGACAAAGAACGCGCGCCTCGAAATCAAACAATAACGCTGTCAAATGAAGAGCGGGAGAGGTACTCCGTCGGACTTTGCCGGCTTTCTGATCGGGTTGATGCTACAAAACTAAGAAACACGACAATCAATCAGGATCTTTTCCAGACTCTTGATTATCTGCCTTCCGGGTTTGTTGATCTTCTTTTCATTGACCCTCCTTACAATCTCACGAAGGATTTTGGGGCGGCATCTTTCAAAGAGAAGACGGACGAGGAATACGCATTGTGGTTTTCCTCTTGGTTCGTTCGTCTTCTGCCCGTTCTCAAACCCACAGCATCAGTTTACATCTGCGGAGACTGGCGGTCATCGGGAGTCATTCAATCCATGGTGGAAAAGCGTCTTATCATTCAGAATCGGATCACCTGGGAGAGAGAGAAGGGCCGCGGTGCAAAGCGCAATTGGAAGAATTGCTCTGAGGATATCTGGTTCTGCACGGTCTCAAAGGACTTCTGCTTCAATGCCGATGCCGTGAAACTGAAACGCCGCGTCATTGCCCCCTACAAGGATGAGAACGGCAGGCCGAAGGACTGGGATCAGACAGAAACCGGCGACTTTCGTTTGACTTGCCCATCTAATATGTGGACTGACTTGTCCATTCCATTTTGGTCAATGCCAGAGAATACGGATCATCCCACGCAGAAACCGGAAAAGTTGCTGGCGAAGGTGATCCTGGCAAGTTCACAGGAAGGCGATCTCGTGTTCGATCCGTTCCTTGGTTCCGGAACGACCTCTGTTGTCGCAAAGAAACTGAGACGACTGTATTGCGGCATTGAAAGCGACACTGAATACTGTTGCTTGACCGAGAAACGGTTGGCCATGGCCGAGTTTGACAACACGATTCAGGGATACTCAGATAACGTGTTTTGGGAACGGAACACCCTCGCGTATCAGAACGGAAAAGCGCGAAGCGGTATGACGACCACAAATCAATTGTCCCTCTGCTTTCACGAGGAAAAGACTAAACATGCGAAGTAAACTGTTTCACGGCGACGAGTACCGACGGATTGAGGCGGAGATCAAGAAGCTGCTGAACTCACAGCCAGAATTCATGAGCGCGCGCACGGCATCAAGTCCTCGGGCGACAGGAGACGCGATCCAAGACATACTGGCCGACAAGTTCAAGGCATTGCTCGGCAATTTATGCAAGGAATACTCGGCAGACTTCGCACGTCGCGCCATGGCGGACTTGGCATTCAAGGATACAGACGACATCTACTACGTCGTTGACGTAAAGACCCACAGGAAGGAGGAGGGCTTTCACATGCCCAATCTCACCTCCGTCGAACGTCTTTCACGTTTCTACGAAGATGACATGAATTGCTTTGTGGTACTCTCGGTCAGTTACCGTATAGATGGCACGAAGGTGACGGCAGCGGACGTCCACTTCGTGCCGATTGAGTTCTTATCGTGGAAGTGCCTGACAATCGGAGCGCTTGGATGGGGACAGATTCAGATCGCCAATTCAGACGTGATCGAAGTGCTGCCGGGATACTCTCGCAAGAAGTGGATGCTGGAACTTTGTGACACGCTTTTCGAGTTCTATCCTCATGAGATCAGCAAGATCAATAAACGGATCGAGCATTTCAAGAAGGTCAAGGAATGCTGGGAGAAAAAAGACGAAAGCTAACTAGAGCATCGAATGCTCCGGCGTGCGTCGAAGTTCATGTGAGGCGCTGACAAGGACTGTGGAGCAACGAATGGCTAAAATTGTGTCGCGTCCAGCGCGAACAAACGATGAGATCACTGCGTCGCCTGCGGACAGTTTTGAGCGACTGATTCGCGAATTGGAAAAATTGCCTGGCGTGGGTCGCCGGTCAGCGGAACGCATGGCGTATCGGCTATTGGAAATGAGCAAAGATGAGGCTATGGCGTTAGCTTATGCGATTCGTGATGTGAAAAAAAAATCTCCACCCTTGTTCCATCTGCGGAGATTTGACTGAAAAAGAGAAATGCGCCATCTGCGAAGATGCGCGGCGCGATACCGGATTGATCTGCGTGGTCGAATGGCCGCGAGACGCGCGAGCCATCGAGAAATCCGGACAATTTTTGGGTCGTTATCACATACTGATGGGACGCTTGTCTCCATTATCCGGCATCGAGCCTGCCGACTTGAGAATCGCGACGCTGCTCGAACGCGCGCATTCGGGCCATGTTCGAGAAGTAGTGCTGGCGACCAGTCCCACGGTAGAAGGCGATACTACGGCGGTGTTCATCGGGCAACAGTTTAAACGGATTAGGCCGGAAGTGATTATCACGCGACTGGCGCGAGGAGTTCCGGAAGGAAGCGACCTGAGTTTTGCGCAAAGCGGGACGATTGGAGAAGCATTAAAGGGACGAAGAGAGTTCATATCGCCATCTCGATAGAATTAAGCCGCACATTCAGAATTTAAGGAACAGTTCTCGCCAAATCGGGTATAGTATAAGTGTCCTTCAAATGGCAGATTGTAGGCGAGACACTAGCGTTACGTTCAGATGATCCGGACAAGAAAGAAGAGGTGTGTATGCAAATTTCACAGAATCTCACTCAACGCATGGAACAGAAGCTGGTAATGACTCGGCAGATGATTCAATCCATCGAGATGTTACAATTGCCGTTGATGGATTTGATGCAGAATATCAACCAGGAACTTACCGCGAACCCCTGGCTGGACCCGCACGAGGACGAGGTAACGCAAGAAGCATCCGAATCCGACGCGAACCGGGAAGCGATGAACGAAAAGTCTGCACAGGCGACTCGTGAAGCCAACGCACGCGTTAAACGCCTTGAAACTCTAATCAACGAATGGAACGACCCAAACACGCGCGTCGGCGTCGGGCTGGTCCGCCGCGCAGGTGAAGACGACGCTAAAATGAAAGCGATGCAGAACACCGCGGCGCCGTCTATTTCGCTGGAAGAACATCTGCTGCAACAATTGCATTTATGCAAAGAAGAAGCGCGCCTGAAAGACCTGGCCGAAGTGATCATCGGCTCGCTCGATAAAAATGGCTACCTGAATATCCCGCTGCCGGACCTGTTCCATAAAAACGAGGACGGCATTCGGCAGGAGCTTTTTCCAGATGGCGTAACCGAAGAAGAAACCGAACTGGCGCTGGAGATTGTGCAGAACTTTGATCCCGCCGGCGTGGGCGCGCGCAATCTGCGGGAATGTTTGCTGCTGCAAATCCACCGCATGTCCGATGCGACAAAATTCGAAGAAACTTTGATTGAAAAGTATTTAGAGGATCTTAGCCACAACCGTATGCCGAAGATCGCTCAAAAAATGGGCGTCAGTGTGGAACACGTCAAGGAAGGGTTGGCCTTCATTGCGCACCTGAATCCCAAACCGGGACGCGGCTTCGGCGGCGACCGACCGCAGTATGTTGTGCCGGACGTATATATCGAAGAGATTGACGGACAGTATAACATCCGTATCAACGAACATCTCCTGCCGACACTGCGCATATCGAAAGATTCGTTGCAGTTGTTGAAGAAGGAAGCCAAGGATGCCGCGGTACGCGATTATATTATTGACAAACTCAGTGCGGCGGTCTGGTTGATGGAATCAGTCATTCAGCGTCGCAACACGCTGTATCGCATTACGCAGCAGATCGTGGATATTCAAAAAGATTTTTTTGAACACGGCCCGTCGCGACTGAAGCCGCTGATGATGCAATCCGTCGCCGAACGTATCGGCATGCACGTCTCAACGGTCTCTCGCGCGCTGGCCGGCAAATACATTCAGGCGCCACAGGGGTTGTTCCCGATGAAGTATTTCTTCACCGGCGGATTCTCTACCACGACTGGCGAAACCGAATCCAACCGCGTGATCATGCTCAAGATCAGCGATATGGTGAAGGTCGAGAATAAAAAAATCCCGCTAAGCGATCAAGAACTTGTCGAGCGACTGCAATCCGAAGGTTTTGATATTGCGCGCCGCACGATTGCCAAATATCGCGAAAAACTCAACATCCCCAGTAGTCGGCAGCGTAAAGAATACTAGCGCCTCATCTGTCTTCTTGACAGATCGACAGGCATCGGTAAAGATATACATATGGCGCCAAGATAGCTCAGCTGGTAGAGCACCACACTGAAAATGTGGGTGTCCCCAGTTCAACTCTGGGTCTTGGCACCATTTTTTTCATAAACTACCATCCCATCTTTTTCCTTCAAGTGTTCGGGATGATACTTCGGAATGGGCAGTTCCTGCGACTGGAATCTGACCGGGGCGATTTTTTTCGAGACCAACCCCAAAGCCACCGCCACGCCGAAAATTATCGCCTCCGGACGCGGAGGACAACCTGGAATATAATAATTAACCGGAATTACCTTTTCCACCGGCCCAATCACGTTGTAAGTATCGTGCCAAATGCCGCCGCCGCAGGCGCAAGAACCGATGGCAAACACCAACTTCGGTTTTGGCATCGCTTCATAAGCTCGCTGCAATGCCTTGGCCGTCGGGCGCATTGCCGGTCCCTGACAGAGCATAACATCAGCATGCCGCGGCGAACCTACCAGTTTGATCCCAAAACGCTCCACGTCGTAATACGGCGTCAGCACGTTCAGCACTTCGATATCGCACCCGTTGCAGCCGCCACTGTTGGCGTGATACACCCAGATCGAACGAGTGAACATCTTTCGACACAATTCTTTCAGCATACAGCACCTCTAATCCAATTCGATTTCAATATCTTTCACGACCGGCTGATCTTCCAGATACGATTGAGATCGAAAAACCCAGCGATCATTCTTCAAGTCGTCGAAACGATAACCATGCAGTTTCAAGGCTTCCAGCGGGCCGGATCCTTTGAAACAACGTCCGCAACGCTGGCAGGTGCCCATGAACAATTCCAGTTCCTGCCGCAGATCGCGAACGGTATCAGTGCCGGTTTCAAATTCCTGGCTCATCGTAATCGCTTTCTCGGGGCAGACGTCCGCGCAACGACCGCAATAAGCACAGCGCAGGCCGAGATATTTAACAACTCGGATTTCCTGGCACATATCCACGATCAGGATTTCGCGAGCCGGACAGTTGTTCGCACAGCCGGCGCAGCCAATACACTTCTGATGATCAAAGATCGGCCGGCCGCGAAATTTCTCCGGCGTTGGCTCCGCCTTGGCGGGATATGGCAGCGTTACCTGCCCGGCTTTCAGGCAGATAATCGTTTCTTTTAATTTGCTAATCCAAGACATGCCGCTTCGCTCCCCAATTTTTTATTTATTGAGTCCATTTTGACTAAAGGGACACCTCTGTTGTTGTAATGGCACTATCTTTATAACTTCATGGCGCACCTTGTGTTGTTCCACACACTTGATAATATGAGCCACAATTTTAACGTCCCGTAGGGACATGTTTTTGGACGACAAAAGCGATCTGTTTTCCTTCAATCCACAATCCACAATCAAAAATCTAAAATCTAAAATCATTTACGTTACCAGCCATAGACAGCTATTATTAACGCCACCATCGAAATTCCGAACAGCAATAAATAAGGCTCATCCGATTAAAGCGTACTTCACAGTGTGCAGTGCAAAGATCTTCAGCCTGAAGAACTCCGTATCGCGGTAGCCGTAAGCTTGACGTTGCATCGTTTTGATTTTGTTGTTGAAGCCTTCGAGTTTTCCGGATGA
>JAZDLP010000144.1:0-6640 GCA_043801885.1 Planctomycetota bacterium
ACGATAAAAGATTTAGTCATAGTCATCCTCCCTCCAAAAGAAGTGTTCACCAAATACTTCTTCGGCAAGGGAGGATTTTTTCTTTACATAAACTTTAAATTCCTTAATTAAAATTCCTTAACTATGTGCCATTCAGGACAGGCGCCGAAATTCGTTGGCATTGGCTGCGCAACTCTGTGCAAGCAATTAATTGCCGCAGGCATCCCCGCGGTCGCCTTTGGACCAGGCGACTCAAAAATGCCGCACATGGCCGATGAACGTATAGCCATTGATGAATTGGTGCGTTACACTGCGGCGCTAATCAGTGCCGTGCAGCGCGTCGTGGGGTAACTCCGATTTGGATTTTAGACGGTTACGATTTTAGATTGTTTTACTTCGCGACGCGACCGGAATCGGTGAAGATGGCGGACTCCTCAATCCAAAATCAGTAATCTAAAATGTTTTCAGGCGACCATGTTCATCAAAGCTGGCATGTATCTGCTCGCCGGTAGGCAGCACGCCGTCAATAACGGAATCGTTCGCCTTCACTTCATAACCTTTATAATGCAGGAAGTGCGTTAGCGCGCGGCGGTGATCAATCTCTTCTTTGGAGATAAGCTGTGTGAAAATGGCTGTAATACGTTGCGGCGTGTTGTTCCATAGTTCGCGTACCAGCGCTGCTTCGACCAGAAGCAGCGTAGCGCTACCCGGCTGCGTGCCGCGATAAAAGGCATCCGCTTTGCAGATGCCTGCGGCGACTTTGCCCAGCTCACCGCTATTGATCGTCTCCAGCGGAATCTGCGGCTTCACGAACTCGACGACACCGTGCTTCTCACCGAAAGCGCGCAACGCTTCCGTAGATTTTAGCAGTCGCGAGTTGACACGGACGGCAGTGTTCGCCCATGACCATAGCCAAGTGTGAGTGCGTTCGATCTCGACACCGAGAAGCTGCGCGCGATAAAAATGCGCGCCACCGAACGAAAGCAGGCCGGAGTCCGGGTTAAATTTCCATGTCCCGGCGTCCTTCAGCAGCACACTGAGGCATAACTGCTTCTCAAGCGAGGCCGCCGCATGAATTTCGTATAGCGCTCTTAAAGCAGGAGACATCATTATGATAACGTTCACCACAGAGCCACAGAAAATACAGAGAAAAAACAAATAAGATAATGGAACAGATTGTAGGTTCAATCATTGCGATTTACAAGTATCTGGAGACGGGATAATTGAAATCAAATTGCATTTACAGGATGGTAGATTATTATTAATCAAGTAACAATTCGCTACGGCCGACCGCGCTACGCGCGGCGGCTGAGTTTGGGTGTGGTAAATGAGATGCAGAAACGAATCTTCCAGAGCCTTGCCATCCTTGGTGTCAACGTCGTGGTCGGGGGACTGGCTATGGCGACGTTTTTTCTGTTCCTATTCAGGGGCGACCCAATTTTAGCCGCTGTTCCCGCTGTTGTGGCTCTGCCTGCAATTTTAGTACAGCCTTGGTTCATCCTGTTCTTCTTCCTGCCGGGCGGACCTTTCCTTGCGCCCATCTTGACCACGGCGGTTTCTATTCCGATTTATGTTCTTCTTGATCGGAAAGGTAACCGAGCGAAGTTCGTTCTCGCTCGCCTGAAGAGCCGGAGGGCAGTCGTAGTCATTGCCGATAAGTTGGGCATGCACCCCATTCCTGTGGATCGTGTGGGAGATACATATCGGCGCATGCCGACATATTGGTGGCGACCTGTCGTCTCGGATCAGGTTCGCGTGTTGGCGACTGCCCACTTCCCGATGGCAGGCAGAGGCTCAGACGGCTGGCACGCTCTGGCAACGTGGAACCCGCAGGATAATGTTCTCCATATGTGGATAAAAGATAATTTTTAGGATTTTCAACCATGAAGGTATTGCCATGAACCAGTTTCGGCGGTCATCAGGTGAAGAGGCGATAGACCCACAGACGGCATTGCAGGCAGCAAAGCAGATCATCGGCAAGGCCGAGGCCGAAGGCAAGAAGGCTGCCGTCGCTGGTGGAATGGCCATGCAGATATTCGGGTTTACTCGTGCCACAAAAGACGTTGATGTAGTGGCTTCGGATAGCTTGGCGCTCAAGTCACTGCGGCCGCTTGAGTTTGGGGGTCACATTTATTCGGTACGAGTGGGAGAGAAGGACATCGAGGTTGATTGGATCGTTCGTTCAGATGATAAGCGGCTGGTTTACGAAGCCGCATTGGATAATGCCGAAATGACTGAACATGGGTTCCCGGTTATCACACCAGAATGGATGGTTATTCTGAAGTACCTTGCTGGGCGAGGTAAAGATCATATTGATCTCATGTGGTTACTGCAGCAGCCAGAGCTTGTTGCGCGAGAGAAAGTCATTGCCATTATAGAATCGCTCATGGGTTCTATGGCTTTCTGGGCCAAGCAGGATATGGAGTCTGTTTTTATGGAGGCGGATTTTAGAAAGCAAAAGGAAAAGAGCTAACAAACGCCGCAGAGGACGCGGCTGAATCGTGACGTTCGGTGAGGAGATGAAATGACAGAATGGCGGGCAAGCTTCTCGATCATCCTGATGCTGCTTGCCGCCTACATCGTTGTGCTAAACTGGGGTTGTGTGATCGTTAGTGAACGGAACAGACCACCGACCAAAACCTCATTGATTAGAAAACGTAATTTTTGGCGATGGGTGATCTTTGCGTTTTGGACGGCCGTTATTTTTTATTCGATGGATATCTTCAAACCGACCGAATCGCAAATAGTCGGCATGATCAAAGAGTGGTTCGTGCAACACGGCTTGCCAGAACGCGCCCCCGACAAGCTCTATCATGGTTGGTCGTTCGTGGCCTGGAGCATCCTGCTGGCCGGCGCGGTTGCTCGCGGGTACCTGACTATCTTGTCGCGTCGCCAATTATACATTTGCATACTGACGTTAATTTTGTTTGTGGGGCTACCCGAAGGTCTTCAACACTTCAATCCAACGCGTGTGCCTTCCTGGTCCGACGTGGGCATCAATCTGAGCGGCGGTGTTGTTGGGTTAGTCTGCCAAGTAACGATAGCGCACATCTGGACCAGCCGGATGAATAAGGACTGAACCGACCTGCTTCCTAAAAACTGAGCTATACGTGGCTCATGTCGTTTAATTGTGTGAAAAGACGCAACGTGATTTGGTAAACAAGACGGTTCTCACACAATTGACGCCATGTCGCTCATTATTGCAAAGTGTTACCCAGATTTGAACCATGCCAAAAAAAACAACAAAAAGTATTCCCTTGACTCAATCATTTACTGCCGATAATATTTTTGTTATGTCACGTATTACTTTCTGGGTTATCAATCTGTTAGGCGCATATCTGCTTCTCACGCGTGACCATGACGAGTCATTTAGCCTGCGATTATTGCTCGGTGTCGCGTTAATTGTAATCGGCACGCTGGGCATCGTACTGATGCACATTTTGCCTCGCCTGCGAGCCAAACCAGAAGCAGAAGAACGTGACGATTCAAAAGAATCGTAACCGTTCACCATAGAGCCATAGAGACACAGAGAACACAGAGGTACGCAGAGATGAACAGAAACTTAAAAATCAAAATCCTCTGTGTCCTCTGTGGCTAAAAATAGACTGAACGGTTGCAAAGAGTTCTGATCTGCGTTTTTGCGTGATCTTATTCACTTCAAATCTGCGTTTATCCGTGTTCATCTGTGGTTTTATTTCTTCGTGGCGCGCTTTTGTTGTGGCTTGCTCACGCTACGCGCTCTCGCGCTGTTCTTTGGATTCGGGCAGCGTGCGCATTTCGTGTTCGGGAGTCGCGAGTGAGCTAAACGCCACGATGCCTTTTTCCACCATCTCTGCAGTGATCACCACTTCAGTAATGTCCTTACGCGACGGCACGTCGTACATTATTTCCAGCATTAGCGATTCGATGACGCTGCGCAAGCCGCGTGCGCCGGTGCCTTTGGACTCGGCTTTCCTGGCGATAGCTTTTAACGCGGCCATTTCGAACTCTAATTTTACGCCGACTAGTTCCATTAATTTCTTATACTGTTTAGTCAGCGCGTTGCGTGGCTCAGTAAGAATACTGATGTACGCCGCTTCATCCAAAGCCTCCAGCGCGCTGACGATGGGAAAACGTCCGATCAATTCGGGGATCATGCCAAATTTAAGAATGTCATCAGTGTCCACGAACTGCAGTATCTTGGCGCGATCGCGCAGCAAGCCGGAATCACGGCCTTCAGCGCCGAAGCCTAATCGTTTTTTGCCGATGCGATTGGAGATGTGTTCTTCGATGCCTTCGAATGTGCCTCCGGCAATGAATAGAATGTTGCGCGTGTTCATTTGGATGTACTTCTGCTCAGGATGTTTGCGTCCGCCCTGTGGCGGGATATTGGCGATGGTGCCTTCAAGTATTTTCAGCAACGCCTGCTGCACACCTTCACCGGAGACGTCGCGAGTGATGGATGGATTCTCACTCTTACGGCCAATCTTATCTACTTCATCAATGTAGATGATCCCGCGTTCGGCAGCGTCCATATCGTTGTCAGCGGCTTGCAGCAGCCGCAGCAGAATGTTCTCGACATCCTCCCCGACGTAACCGGCTTCAGTGAGTGTAGTGGCATCACCGATAGCAAAGGGCACTTGCAGCGTCTTGGCCAGCGTGCGAGCGATGAGCGTCTTGCCGCAGCCGGTGGGTCCGATCAGCAGCACATTGCTCTTCTCCAGCTCGATATCATCGTTTTGAGCTTTTTCATGATTAAGGATACGGTGATAGTGATTGTGGACGGCGACGGAGAGAATTTTTTTACAGCGCTCCTGGCCAATCACATAGTTATCCAGACTGGCTTTCAGTTCCTTGGGTGTGGGGATGCGCTTGAGTTTGAGCGGATTTTTTTTGCGTGGCGGCGCCTCGCGCTGCACGATGGAATTACATAATTCGATACATTCGTTGCAGATATAAATATCAGGCGGTCCGGCCACCATCCGCTCAACCTGATCAGCGCCACGATTACAGAAGCTGCACAGTTCAATCATTCGTCCGCCCATACCGGAGCCGTTTGGTCGTCTCGCCATTATTGCACCTCTCCATATCGTTGGCGCTCAGTGGCGCGATCCATCCATGATAAATCTTTCCCTATCACCAGCTCTTGCATTGTTGCGTGATGAGTGTTTTTCATCGGAATAAGACGCATTTGAAAACCGTAATTTTTTGCCATCATTTTGACTTCGTCTGCATTATCGTAAGTCATTAGAAAATCGCCTTTGACAGATTCGCAAAGCGCAAATAGCCGTTTATGATCAATATCGCAATGCCTGTAAAGCCGTTTTCCGGCTTTTTTTCCACCGACAGTGTAAGGCGGGTCCAAGAAATAGACAGCATCCTTCCGAGATGCAAACTCCTGCATAATCTTCAAGCCATCATCGCAACGAAAATCGATCTTACGCGCAACATCACCATTCACTACCGCTTGCCAGACTGCCGCGATTTCGTCGTCAAGTTCCACCATGACAACGCGTGAGACAAGTTCCTCAAACAATGCTGTGAGGCTGATAATGCCCCCACCGGCAAACGGTTCGATCAAGATTTCGGGTTTAGGATAGTGATTTTTGATCCAGTCTCGGAATGTAGGAACAAACCAGGTCTTCCCTCCAGGGTAGCGGAAGGGACTTCTTTGCGGAACAGAGGCGACATTAATCGGTTTAAGGGATTCCGTATCCTCATACAATTCCGGAAACAACAATTGTTGTCTGGGTGCTTTCATTTCCGAATGGCTTTTCGTATTTTACTTCAAAATTTCATCAATGAGACCGTATTTTTGAGCTTGTTCCGCTGACATAAAAAAGTCGCGGTCGCTGTCCTTGGCGATGCGTTCCTCGGTCTGACCGGTATGCAGCGCGTAAATCGCGTTTAAGCTCTTCTTGAGACGAATGATCTCTTCAGCCTGGATGATGATATCAGCGGCGGTGCCCTGCGCTCCGCCCCACGGTTGGTGGATCATGATGCGAGCATTGGGCAGCGCGAAGCGTTTGCCTTTCGTCCCGGCAGTCAGCAAAAACGCGCCCATGCTGGCGGCTTGCCCGATGCAATACGTGGCCACGTCGTTGCTAACGTGCTGCATGGTATCGTAAATCGCCAAGCCGGCATTGACTGAACCGCCCGGCGACATGACGTATAACGCAATGTCAGACTCTTTGTTCTCTAGTTGCAGGAACAACATCTGCGCCACCACGGTCGCGGCGGTCAGATCGTCAATTACACCGCCAAGGAAAACAATGCGATCCTTCAACAATCGGCTGTAGATGTCATAAGAACGTTCACCACGACCGGTGCGTTCAATCACATACGGGATCAAGGTCATATAGTATTTTACTCCTTTGTTTGCGAGGACGACGGTTCCGTTTGATGCTCAACGCCTTGTTCAGATTCAAGCGCGTGGCCGCCAGCGTTGATCGCCGCTGCTTCTGCGGACTCCGCGTCTTGGGCAACAGGATCGCTCGATGGTGTGGTGATTTCCACCGACGGCTTGCGCGGAATAATTTTAATATCCGCTTGTTCCACCAGATAGTGCAATACCTTTCGAGTCTTTAACGCGCTTTTCATTTGCGAGAGAGCGTCTCTTTTTTGGAGCAATTGATCATAAAATTGTGAGAAGGGCATGTGATACGCCTGCGCCTGCTTGACA
>JAZDLP010000167.1:0-47338 GCA_043801885.1 Planctomycetota bacterium
ACTGTGTTGGGTGTGTTGGTTGTGGTATCGAGCAAACCAACGCCAGTGAGCGGCGTGCCGGTATCGGTGAGTTGTAATTTACTGTTTGTGCCCAGACGAAAAGTACCGTTGACGAGCATTGAGCCGGTTGTCACTGTGATACCGGCGCCTTGAATGACGATGCCGGGATAGCTTGCTGATATTTCGATACGCTTCACGGTCACGTTACTATCGAGAGGCAGGCGAGACGCCTGCGGTACGGACGTTGTAGTATTAATGATTCAGTTGCTGTTGCCACCACTATTAAAGAAAACTTTGTCGCCGCTTTCGGGAATTGCAACTCCGCCAGCACCGCCGGAAGCAACCGACCAGTTGGCGCTGGCGCTCCATTTACTTACCCCCCCCCCCCCCCGTACCGACCCAGTAGCGTTCCGCCGCCTGAGCCGCAGGCGCCAAGCAATTCAACACGCTCAACACCAACGTCGCTGCCACAACTCGGCAAAGTCCGATATGTCGTAAATTCATCATGCATTCTCCGAAAAAACACACATACTGCTATCGAGATTTCAGTCGATGCTCAACGTACTCCCGTCGCCCTATATGCTTATTTATAAAACAGGTATTTTGAGCTTTGCTGCAGAATGAAGTCTACGCCGAAAACATAGATCGTTAGAGCGGCGATGACGATTAACACCACGTAAGTCGCTCCCCACACCTGTGTGTCCGGCTTGAACCACGGCGTGATCTTCGGCCAGTTCACCTTCCCTAGTTCGCTGTCGGTTTTGACCAAAAACTCTGCTGTATTCCGTTTGAGATATATAAAATAATAACCAATTAATAAGCCGACAGTGGCTACCAGCATCGTGCCTGCCGCAGCGACCCAACGCGCGCAAACCATATTATAAGTCCAAGCCGTCAGAAATCCGAGATGGATTGCGCTGAAGATGCCATCGAAGAAATCACGCACGAACACCCAGTTGTAAAACCAATGATGACACGCAAAACCAACATAGGCCATAATAACCACCATCATGCCTAATCGAGTAGCATAACCTTCGCCCGGCTTATACACTTGGAAAATACTGCGTGAGCCTTCGCGAGATTCTTCAGAAGTAGATACGGTAGTAGTGATTGTCGCAGTGGACATCTTCTCTTTTTTCACACCTATATCTTTCTATATTGCCAATTAACGTAGTGATTGGCAGGGGCGGAGGGACTCGAACCCCCAACCTGCCGCTTTGGAGACGGCTGCTCTGCCAATTGAGCTACACCCCTATTATTAGCACGGATAAGCCGCAACCAAAAGCGCATCGCGAGTAACCGTCTACACTTTCCGGCTCTTATGCAGCATATGCTTGTGGCATTTGCGACAGTACTTCTTCAATTCCAACTTCTTCCCGCCCTTAGTATCAAGAGTGGTCATATAGTTACGGCCTTTGCACTCTATACATTCAAGTATGATAGCTTCACGCATGGCTGTTTTTTTCCTTACTTCAGAACCTTAATAACCACGCCGGAACCAACCGTGCGGCCGCCTTCGCGAATGGCGAAGCGCAGATTTTCCTGCATGGCAACGGGACAATTAGGCTCAAGCTCTACTAACACCTTGATGTTGTCGCCGGGCATGCACATTTCAGCCGGTTTGCCTTCGGCATTAATCAACGCGGCTACTTTGCCAGTCACGTCAGTCGTCCGAAAATAAAACTGCGGACGATAACCGGGGAAGAATGGCGTATGCCGACCGCCTTCATCTTTCGATAACACATACACCTGGCCTTCGAATTGTGTGTGTGGAGTGATCGAACCGGGCTTGCAGAGTACTTGGCCGCGCCGAAGTTGATCTTTTTCAACGCCACGCAGCAACAGCCCAACATTGTCGCCAGCTTCACCGGAATCCAATATTTTATTAAACATTTCCACGCCAGTGCAGACCGTCTTCTGAATTTCTTCATGCAATCCAACGATTTCCAGCGGATCGCCAACCTTAATTACACCCTGTTCGATACGACCGGTACCGACTGTGCCGCGACCTTTGATTGAGAACACGTCTTCGATCGGCATCTGAAACGGCGCATCCTTGGCGCGTTTTGGTTCAGGAATATAATCATCCAACGCTTGAAGCAATTCTTTAATGGGCGCGGTGTGTTTCGGATCTTGAGGGTTCTCCAGCGCAGCTTTGCTCTGCCCGCGGATCACGGGAATCTTATCGCCGGGGAAACCGTACTTAGTCAGCAGATCGCGAATTTCCATCTCGACCAAATCCAGCAGGTCATTGTCATCCACAAGATCAACTTTGTTGAGAAAAACGACAAGAGCAGGCACGTTCACCTGGCGAGCCAGCAGCACGTGTTCACGAGTCTGAGGCATCGGGCCGTCAGCAGCCGAAACCACTAGAATGGCGCCGTCCATCTGCGCCGCGCCTGTGATCATATTTTTGATAAAATCGGCGTGGCCTGGGCAATCAATGTGAGCGTAATGGCGCTTGGAAGTTTCATATTCTGTATGAGATACGGCGATAGTTACGGTCTTGTTGGCATCGCGGACCGTACCGCCTTTGGTGATCTCCGCGTAAGTGCGGGACTTGGCCAACCCGACTGCCGATTGCACCGCCACCATTGCAGCGGTCAAAGTGGATTTGCCATGATCAATGTGGCCGATAGTGCCCACATTCACGTGCGGTTTGGTGCGTTTAAAGATATCTTTAGCCATGATCTATCATCTCCTGAAAAACTAAAAAAATGCGGGAATCCCACCACTATGTTAAATTCTCTTTTATTCGAACAACTTTTTTTCTACAACACTACCTGCACCAGCATATGTTATTATGGAGCTGCGAATGGGAATTGAACCCATGACCTCGTCCTTACCAAGGACGTGCTCTACCTGCTGAGCTATCGCAGCGCAAACTTGCGCCGCCAAAGTATGGCGACGTACCCCCGCGGATAGAGCCAACGGCACTAACTATACGAACATCATAAACTGCTGTCAAGTGTCGTTCCGTCAAAAACAATAACTGCGCTACCAACTGTTAAAAATTTTGGTAACCGTTCACCACAGAGGCACAGAGACCTGCCAAGCCGCTGTAGCGTAGGCATCCTTGCATGCACTGGACGGTTACAAAATTTTTACGTGAAGCAAAGATTTTGTATAGTGAGATTGCGGGCGAGACGCCTGTGGCACAAGAATTATCCTAAAGAAAACTTGAAATAATGCCGACATAGAAATAAACGAGAACTTTTAAAGGAGAGAGAACATGACTATCAACAGAATCGTTGCTTTTGTCACAATAATTCTGGCGTTTGCGATTAGTACGACTACGCACGCTGAAGACGATGCGGCCAAGCAGGCTCAGAAAGAAAAGGAGCGCGTGGCCAAGGCTACCGTCGAGGACAACAAGGAAAAGACTGAGAAACTTGTCAAGGAAAAAGAGAAAGCCGATAAGCTCGCCAAAGAAGAAAAAGAAAAAACAGACCAGCTCGTTAAAAATAAAGACAAACAAAAGAATGAAGAACATCACGGCGGCAACTGGTTCACGAGCTTCTGGATTCACGATGTCGGCGGAACCATCGGTAACGGGCTGAAGGTCGGCGTCAATAAGATTAAACGCACCTTCGACTAACCCGGCATGGTTCAAAAGCAATAGTTTTTGGGTAACATATACATCTTTCAAAGATGGCTAAAGCCACTTTTTCCGACAGACTGGCGAATGATATCCGAGCCGCGATCATTCGTAAGGGCGGTTCGCGAACTGCCCCTACTTCATCGCGCCGCCTTTGCCAGCGACGGCCTTGTAATTTTGCGACAAGGTCTTTTTCAATATCTCGCCGTTGAAGATCACGGTTACAGGAACGGTTACCGTCGTGGAAGTGGTCGCGTTGACCAGTCCGGCAGCGGCAAGAGTCGCGGCGAAATTGCCCTTCGTCAACTTCATAACGAATTTGGAGACTTGCAGCGGCGTCACGCCCTTACTGGACTTCACGTTAATCACAAACATGTCGTTGCCCTTCGGCGACGCGCCCTTCACGCCCAAGACAAACGATTTCAGCACACCGCCAATGACCACAAACACTTTTTTGCCGGAGACACTGAAGCCATCCGGAACCAGTAGCCCGCCGCTCAAGCCGATGGCATCGTTTAAGCCCGGTTTGGCGAAGTTTAGTTTGATCAACGCTTTAAGAACCGACAGCGTCTTAACTACGCTCGCCGTGGCAAGTGAACCTGTTGGCGTGTCGGCCGCATTGTTGGGATTGGTTCCTACGGCGGTTTCAAACGAGTCCGAGAACCCGTCGCCGTCAGTGTCAATACCAGTACCCACGATTGCGCCAACGATGGTTACGGCTACGGCGCCGCTGGTGTGGACGCCGAGGATGTCCGTTACCGTCACTGTCGCCGTGAAAACTCCCGCGGTCGTATAGGCGTGCGTGACTGTCGCACCAGTGCCGGTCGTACCGTCGCCGAAGTTCCACGTCAGCGTCAAAGCGCCAAATCCACCCGTTGCCGCCGCCGTAAACGACACGGTCTCTCCCACGCTCGCCGGATTGGGCGTGGCGGTCGGGCCTGAAAGAAATGCAATGGTTGCCGGCTGAGCCACATATACCATGCCCGTCAGTAGTCCGGACGCCCCTAACGAGTTCCCCGGCTGCGTAATCGGCGCCGACAAAGCGCCCGTCGTGGTATTAACGGAGAAGGACGTCAGGTTGCGCGATGAACCGTTGGCCGCGAACAAAAATGTTCCGTTCTGGTTCAACGCGAGTGCGTCGGTGAACGTGCCGCCCGTCACAAACGGCGAACCGCTCACGGCGGCGAGAGTCGTCGCCGCGCCGCTGTTTGTAATACTGTACACGCCCACTTGATTACCGCCGCGGTCTGCCACCATGTAAAACCCGCGTGGATGCAACACGCCATGGATCGCCTCAGCAAGCCCTGAAATAAAAGGATTACCCGTGACGGCAGTGGGGATGCCGCCACTCGTGGTGAAGGCTCGCAACTGGTTGTCACCGAGGTTCGCCATAAAGATTCGTCCTGCCGAGTCCGTGGCGTAACACATAGGGTTATTCGCAGTGGTATCGAAAGGCGAGCCCGCTAGCGCAGTTAGCACACCCGTCGAGGCGTTGACACTGAAACCTGCGAAGTTGGTGTTGGTGTCTCCGCCCGTGTAGATAAAGTTCCCGTCCTGACTGAAAGCGATTGAATACGGCCTCGCCGTGCCTGTAGTGAATGGGCTGCCGATTGCGGCGGTGGCCGTCGTCGCAGTAATATTGAAACTCGCTAAATTGCCTGTATTATCGCCAATCACCAGTGGCGAGCCGCTGGGGTGCACGGCTACAGCGACCCATCCACCCGCGCCCAAAGTAATCGGACTGAACGACAGCGCCGTCAGCGTGCCAGTTGTTGGATTGATGGAGTAGGCGCTAATCGTGTTCGAGCCGCCGTTGATCACGTAGATTCGGCCATTCAATTTATCTACCACCACTCGTTCGCTGACGCCCGCCCAATCTCCATTGCCACCGGTGGCGATAGGGAAGCCGTTGAGCAACGTCAGCGCGCCGCTCGCTTCGTTCACCGCAAATCCGAAGATTTTGTTTCCCGCCACGGCATCATTCAATACATACAGCAACCCAGCCGCCGGCGGCAGCACCATCGGCGGCATATACGCCAGACCCGTGATTACGCCTGCCACGCCCAATGTGTTCCCCGTCTGCATGACCGGCGCCGACAAAGCGCCCGTCGTGGTGTTAACGGAGAAGGACGTCAGGTTACGCGAGAGCCCGTTGGCCGCGAACAAAAATGTTCCGTTCTGGTTCAACGCGAGTACGTCGGTGTAAATACCGCCCGTCGTAAACGGCGAACCGCTCACGGCGGCGAGAGTCGTCGCCGCACCACTGTTTGTAATACTGTACACGCCCACTAGATTACTGCCGCGGTCCGCCACCATGTAAAAACCTCGTGGATGCAACACGCCGTGGACCGTATCGGTAAGCCCCGAAACGAAAGGATTGCCCGTAGCGGCAGTGGGGATGCCGCCACTCGTGGTGAAGGCTCGCAACTGATTGGCACTGAAGTTCGCCATAAATATTCGCCCTGCCGAGTCCGTGGTGTAACACATAGGGTTATTCGCAGTGGTATCGAAAGGCGAGCCCGTGAGCGCAATTAGCACACCCGTCGAGGCGTTGACACTGAACCCTGCGAAGTTGGTGTTGGTGTTTCCGCCCGTGTAGATAAAGTTCCCATCCTGACTGAAAGCGATCGAGTACGGGGACGCCGTACCTGTAGTGAATGGGCTACCGGCTGCGGCGGTGGCCATCGTCGCAGTAATATTGAAACTCGCTAAATTGCCTACACTATTGCCAATCACCAGTGGCGAGCCGCTGGGGTGCACGGCCACGGCGGACCATTCACCCGCGTCCAATGTAATCGGACTGAACGACAGCGGCGTCAGCGCGCCAGTTGTTGGATTGATGGAGTAGGCGCTAATCGTGTTCGAGCCGCCGTTGATCACATAGAGTCGGCCATTCAATTTATCTACCACCACTCGTTCGCTGATGCCAGCCCCACCTCCATTGCCACCGGTGGCAATGGGTGACCCAGAGATAGCTGTCAGCACGCCAGTACCCTCGTTCACCGAATACCCATATATCTTGTTGCCGGCGGCGGCGTCATTCAAAGCATACAGAAAACCCGTCGCGGCAGCCTGCGCGCTGGCGACCGAGATCATCAACACGAACACGCACGAGCACAGCAACGACAAACATTCAATACCACAAAACTTCGGCGCATTATTCTTCATGATTGCTTCCTTTCAATCGTCTTCACGCTGAAAGCGTGAAGGGTAATAGCCTGTGGCTTCAGCCACAGGACAATGATGCGTTCGTCTCTTGAGCATAACCACCCACCGCCCCTTCAGGGCGGGTAAAAAAAAACTACCTCTTCCTGTGGCTGAAGCCACAGGCTACTTCCCTTTGCCGCTTCACGGCAAAAGTACTGCGCACGGTTATTGAGTCCAGTATAGCTAAAGAAATGCAATTTACGAGGCACAAGTTGCATTGGCTATACTGGACTCAATAGGATTTTGGCTTTTTCTGCTGGGCAAAAAACCGAGATTTCCCCCGCACACAGTATAGCCCGACTTCCTTATTCGTAATTCGTAATTCTTAATTCTTAATTCTTAATTCTTAATTCTTAATTCTTGAGACTGCTCCTGCTTGATCTGTTCGCGGCGCTGCGTAATCCAATATACGCCACCGAGTACCGCGCCCAAACCCACCACTGCCGGCGCCACCGCTTTAAGCGCCGCTTCCGAATATTTGGGATAGCCGCGATCTCCAAGGTCTGTCCGGAAACCGCGTTCCGCAAAAGGAACGCTGGACAAATAAAGAGCGCCGGTTCCGCCTACTTCTTTTTCTCCATACACGTGATCCACATAGCGTGTGGGAGTTTCTTTTATTCGACGATGCGCTTCAACCAGCAAAGCGTCTCGTTCTCCAAACAACAAACAGCCGGTGGGACAGGCTTTCACACATGCCGGAATTGTCTGCGCTTGTTGGTAACGATTCAGTGATGATTTGTCCGCCGCCTGACCGTTGATTACCTCCGGAATACTCGGCGAAAGACTGCGTTCGAGACATCCGGTGCATTTGCGAATTTTTGGCGCCAGACTATCCCATTCAGCAGTTGGCGCTCCAAATGGACAAGCTCCAACGCAGTACCGGCAACCGATACATTTCGACACATCATACGCGACCGGCCCTTCAGTCGTTTTGTGAAGCGCCGTGACGGGGCAAGCTGAAGCGCACGATGGTTCTAAACAATGCATGCACTGCCGCTTGGTGAACAGCCAGCGCATTTCTCCCGGCGCCTTTTTGTCGGCTACTTCATGAAACGTTACCACAGCGAACGTTTTGGCCGAGACGGCTAACGGATTCTGAAACCCCGCTCGTTCAGGTCGCAACGATGTCGTCTCAGCCGATAGTTCGTTCCATTGCTTGCAAGCCACCTGACAAGCTCGGCAGCCAATACAGCGGGTCGTATCAAAAAGACACGCTCTGCTCATTTTTTATCTCCAGTCATTCAATCAAAAATCTAAAATCAAAAATCAAAAATTCACTTATGTTCCGCTTTCATTGCCGCCAGTTCACCGGCATCGAGTTTAGCGATATTCACCAAAAACGCTTTAAATTCAGGGATTTGAGTGTTCGCATCGCCAACGGTTGGAGTGAGCCGATTGGCGCTACGTGGCATGCTATTATTTGCGGCTCGCGGCATAACCCAGCCGAAATGCCACGGCAAGCCGACTTGATGAACCGTCTTGCCTTGAATCGTAAACGGCTTCAATCGAAGCGTGGGCATCGCTACGGCAATTACTTTCCCGCGCTTGCTCCATATTTTGATGAGATCGCCAGCTTTGATATTCTTCTCACGAGCCAACTCCAGGCTCATCTCGACAAAAACTTCCGGTTGCAGTTCCAAAAGCCACGGAGTATGTCGAGTCATCACGCCAGTTTGCCAATGCTCGGTAACACGATAAGTTGAGCAAACGTAAGGATACTCCGAACTGCCACACGCGGCGCGAAGATCCGCCGGACCTGACCATACTCGAGCGGCTGGATTCAACATCTGTCCGTTGAAAGGATTGGCAGTCAACGGCGATTCAAGCGGCTCGTAATGCTCCGGGAATGGCCCATCCGCCAAATCGGAACTGAAAAGCCTGCCGAATCCGTCGTTGGTCATAATAAACGGAAGTCTGCCCTTCTCCGCATCCGCAGGCGGCGGCCAAGGACCATCGGGAACATCGCCGATCCATTTGCCATCTTTCCAAGTAATAACAGCGCGCTTGGGGTCATACGGTTGGCCTTGCGGATCTACTGAAGCGCGATTGTAGAGAATGCGACGATTGACCGGCCAACTCCACGCCCACTTCGGATGCAGACCGAGACCATCGGTCTCATCCCGCTTCCGTCGTGCGGCCATGTTTCCATCGTTCGTGTACGAGCCGCAATAAATCCAACTGCCAGATGAGGTCGAACCGTCGGCTTGCAACTTTGCAAACGCGGGAACCAATTCGCCCGCTTTATAGGTTTCAGAGGGAGTGCCTGGGATGGTGACATCCCGCACGAAATAGCCGTTGATCTCCTTGCCCATAACGTGCGGCAGGAAGTCGCCGCGTTCATCGAAATAGTCCCACTTTAGCTTGAGAATCGGCTCCGGGAACGCGCCGCCTTCGGTGGCGTAGAGTTTTTTCAGCTCTTGATAAATCAAGTTCATGATATCGGCGTCTGGTTTGGATTCGCCAAGCGGATCCGAAGCTTTGTAGCGCCATTGCATCCAGCGGCCAGAGTTAGTCAGACTGCCTTCCTTCTCCACGGAGACCGCAGCCGGCAAAACGAAGACTGCGGTCTTGATGTCCGCGGCACTGATCTTTTTTCCAGTGTCCGCTTCACACAGGTTTTGATCTTGAAAAAACCATCCAGTCTCGCTCGGAAAGATATTGACATTCACCATCCAGTCCAACTTAGTCAAAGCCTGACGCGTTTTGACTGCATTGGCGCTGCTGCAGGCGGGGTTCTGTCCCCAAGCGAAGAATCCTTTCACGTTGCCCTTCAGCATCTCATCGAAAATCGTCAGCCACGAATGATCCACGCCATCATCAATCTTCGGCAGCCACTCATAGCCGAATCCGTTTTCTTTAGTCGCCGCCGCGCCAAACGTTGACTTCAGAAAACTCACGGCATATTTCGGATAATTACCCCACCAATTCGCGCTCTGCTTGCCCACGGCTTTAGGAGTATGCTTGGTTAAATAGGCGTCGAGTGTGGACAATGAGGCTGTCGGTATTTTTAAGTAGCCGGGCAAGATATTGAACAAAAGTCCGTGATCACACGCGCCTTGAACATTCGCTTCGCCGCGCATCGCGTTGACGCCGCCGCCGGCGCGACCGATGTTGCCAAGCAGTAATTGCACAAGCGACATGGCTCTGATGTTTTGTACGCCGACGGTATGTTGCGTCCAACCCATGGCATACATGATCGTGCCGACTTTGTCCGGCGCGCCCGTGGCCGCGAAAGTCTCATAGACTCGCTGGAGATCTTCAATCGGAGTTCCGGTAACACTCGAAACTTTCTTCAAGTCATAGCGCGAGTAGTGCTGTTTCAGCAGTTGATAGACACAGCGCGGGTTTTGGAGCGACGAATCCTTTACTTGTTCGCCGTTCGCATCCGTCTGAAACTGCCAACTTTCTTTGCTGTAGCGACGCTTTTCCGCGTTGTAATCAGAGAACAAGCCGGCGACCGCATCGAAATTGAAGCCGTCTTTAACCACTAATGCGGCATTCGTGTAATTGACGACATAATCTTTATGAATCAGATCGTTGTCCAGAATAAACTTAATCATTCCGCCCAGAAACGCGATGTCCGTGCCTGAACGCAACCGCGCATAAACGTCGGCCAATGCCGAAGTGCGCGTGAAGCGCGGATCAACATGGATAATCTTTGCGCCTTTGTCTTTGGCTCGCAGTACCCACTTGAATGACACGGGGTGATTTTCGGCAGGATTGGCGCCCATAATTATAACGCAATCGCTGTTCTTTAAATCTATCCAGTGATTAGTCATCGCGCCACGGCCAAAAGACGCCGCCAAACTGGTGACTGTGGATGAATGACATAATCGCGCTTGATGTTCTATGTTGACCAGCCCCATGCAACGAAGAAATTTCTGATACAACCAGCATTCTTCGTTATCCAAAGCGGCACTGCCTACCGAGGCGATTGTTTTGACGCGATTGACCGTTTCGCCTTTTGCATTTTTCAATTCAAAATCAGCGTCACGAGTCTTCTTGATTTTCAGAGCAATCTCTTTCGCCGCCCACTTCCAGTCCTTCACCACAAAATCGGACGCTCCGGGAGCGCGGTACAACACTTGCTTTAGTCGTTTGTCGTTATCGGTTAGCTGACGAAGCGATGAACCTTTCGGACATAAAGCGCCTTCGCTGATAGGGTGATCCGGATCGCCCTCGAGATTCGTAACCACTCGATGGCCATCTCGCGTTTCTGACATAACAATCGCGCCACAGCCGACGGCGCAATACGGGCAGATGGTGGTGGTGATCTTGGACCGCTTGATTGAAGCTGCCTTGCCATCCGCAAGCGCAACCGCCGAACTAAGATTCAATCCGAGAAACCCTAATCCTCCGACTGCTGCTGTATTGCCGATGAAGCTACGCCTGCTAATCCCCACGTCTGTTCCTCCCAGAAAGCGCTTCGTTACTAAATTCACAAATTATGTTTTCTTATAATAGACCATTCAATAATCGCAAGAATAAAAAACGCAACCGTTCAGTCTATTTTTAGCCACAGAGGACACAGAGAATTTTGATTTTTAAGTTTCTATTCATCTCTGCGTACCTCTGTGTCCTCTGTGGCTCTATGGTGAACGGTTACTAAAAAACGATAACCGGGGTATAGGGGTATATAAGTCTTTTGGCGATGTTCTCTACCGTCTTTTCTGTATATCATTATGCGCCATGCGATCTCTCGCGCTGAATTGGTTTATCGTGGCAGTGTTTGGTTTCATCATCGCCGCTATTTGGGTGATCCCATATCGCCTCAGTTCCGGGCCGAACGGTTACTACACCTTTGGCTACTTTTCTGATGAGTACACATATGCTCACCGCATTCAAACTTTGATTCCCGATACGACCAGCACGAATCCCGTCAATGGGATTTGCGACCCGAACGTGATCTCGCCATTCTTTCTTGAAGATGCCTGTCGCGCTGTGATCACATTTCTACGCATGGATGTGATTTATTTCTTCTGGATTTGGCGATTCGCCTTTCCGATCATTCTGGCTGGGTTGCTGATATTTCTGACGTTTCAGTGTTTGCCGCGGTCTCACAAGTTGTGGTCACAATCTCTGCGGTTCGCTGTGGCCGCAGCGGCATTGGCGCTGTTGTACTGCGTCTACGATCTCGTTACGCCCTTTCCGCCGTTACAGGGGTGGCTGCACCGAATACCTACAAACATCGAATACCTTCTCGCTATTTTGATGGCCTCTCTCTACGTGCGAATGTTGAGAGCGCCTTCGGTTAGTCGCGGCGCCATGCTGGCAATTGCTTGCGCCGCCACCGTTTACTTGCGGTTCTACACGGCGGTTCCATGGGCGCTGCTGATTGGTTCGAGTCTGATCTTTTTCGTAGTGGTCCGCGCAGTTCCTGTGCGAGTGGCCGTGGTGACAGCGGTCGTGTTGCTGCTCGCGCTATTGCCATGGTTTATAGCGCTATACACGAACAATGGCTCGGCAGTATACGCGCAAATGTTCGAACGGTATTATGGCCAATTCTCCTGGCGCGTTCATCCAAAATGGCTGCTGTACTGTAGTTTTGCAAGCGCGTTCATCGCGGTCTCACGGTTAGTGTTGCGTCCCTGGCGGGAGTTACTGGTCATCGCCGGCCTGACGCTAGTGGCGCTCATTTTTTTGACCGGCTGGCTGCCGATGGCTAAAGAACTGATAAATCTGGAACGCTATGGCTGGTTCTATCTGGTGATGCTGGTGTGGGCGATGATGCTGTGTGTGGCCCAATGGAGCGCGAGTTGGCATGGCCGATCAGGTCTGCAACTTGCGAATCGAACAGTGCTAATGCTGGGGGTGGTTTCGTTGATTGGCGCTGGAATTCTCGCGTTCAAGAATTGTCGCGCTGATCTTTTTGCCTGCAAGTTCAGTCCTTACCCGAGCGTAGTGGCTGATCTGAAATATCTGAAGGCTTACAACTGGATCGCACAAAACACTCCCGCCAATGCCTTGTTCCTAGTTGATAGCGGCTACGATTGGTCTCAAGTCCCTCAAGGTAACGAGCAGCGCGCCTGGCAGAAGTTTATCATGCAGGATGATCTATTTCTGTTGGCGCGCCGTCGCCGCATCTACCATATCCGGATTTATGGAAATATACTCTCTCACGTTGACTACCAAGCGTTGTGCGAACTTCAATACGGAACCTTTGGCGCCCCCGTCGGCTACCCACTGGACCAGCGAGCATATATTGCTGCGCTAATACGTTTCACGCCGAGCTATGTACTGTGGCGCAAGACCGCGCCCGTACCGCGAAACAATGGCGCGCTACTGCGCGACATGGCGCAGGTAGTGTATTCTGATGATATCTGCGAGATTTGGAAACTGCGCTACTCCGATGAAGCGATGATACGCCTGTTAGCGGATGTTCAGTCTCATTCTACTTTTGTTCCTCCACGGCAATAAACGGTTACGATTTTTCTCCTTTTTACTTTCTCCTTATTTACTTTTACCTTATTAGTATGGCGTGTTTGACAGGAAAGAAAATTATCCTCGGCGTCAGTGGCGGCATCGCTGCGTATAAATCTTGCGACTTGGTCTCTCGTTTGGTTAAGGCGGGCGCGTCAGTTCAGGTAGTGATGACAAAAAACGCGTGCAAGTTTATTACGCCTTATACGTTCGAAGCGCTTACCGGCCAGCCGTGTCTCACCACTCTTTTTCGGCGCATCAAACTACAAGACACTCCATTTTCACATATCGAGCCGGTTCGCAACGCCGATTTAGTCATCATTGCGCCAGCTACCGCCAATCTGATGGCCAAACTGGCGCATGGCTTGGCTGACGACCTGCTTTCCACGCTGATGTTGTCCGTGCGTTGCCAGGCGCTCATCTGCCCGGCGATGAACGTTCAGATGTGGGAACATCCGGCCACTCAAGCCAACGTGAAGACGTTGAAGAGTTATGGCTATAAGTTGCTCGGACCTGACATCGGCCACCTGGCCTGTGGCATGCACGGCGCGGGGCGTCTGGTTGAACCGTCCGAAATCGTTAAAGCTGCCTGTCGCGCGTTAAAGTCGCTGCCAAAGTGTACTGCGCACGGTTGAAATTTTGGAACTGCGGTGAACGGCTGCGAGTCAATCGTAATTGGAGGCACAAACATGGCATTTCACATCTTGCGCATCTGTTACGCACTTCTGTTGACACTTTGTCTTGGCGTAATATCAGCTCAACAGTCGGCGGCAGAGGAGGATTCGAGGCCGGTGTTGCCGACTTTTACGAACGTGACCGAATTGGCGGGGCTTAAGAGTAAGAGCAAAGATCAGTTCTATTCATGGTGCGATTACAACAACGACGGCTTTCTCGATCTATTGACTTTTGGCCAGTCGCAGGCAGGCAGCCAAGAGTACAACTTGATGCTCTTGAAAAATAATGGCAACGGGAATCACTGGATAGAATTGAGGTTCACTGGCCGACTGGACGAATTCAGTTCATCAAAAATGTTGCGGTGAACCAGATTATCACCGTGGATGAACCAGTGCGCCATATATCAAATAATTTCTTTCTGAGTCTGCAACACGGTCAACAGCTTCTGATCAGCGCCCAGCAGTTTCATCGCATCATTGTGTTCCGTACAAAACACATCAAACAATAAATTTACTCGCTCTTCAAACGCTCCGCCCTTACAGATCAACGTCAATAGTTTTAAGACAAACAGTGGCGCGTGGAATTTTAATTTGACGCGGCCGACGCGAGCCAGTGTCATGTCCACCAGATCCAACACGGTGATAGTCTCCGGCCCCGCCAGACAGTAAATCCCCGGCTGGATGTTTTCCTCATGCGGCAGAAAGAAAGAGACGCAACAGCGCGCCATATCGCGCACATGCAGAGGCTGCAAGACTGTGCCGCCATATCCCATAATACCCATGAACAACGACGATACTCGCGCCTTACGTAGAATGTCCGTCAGAAAGCCATCGTGAGGCCCCATCAGCAAGCCGGTGCGCACACAGAAATCCTCGCACTGGCACATTTGAACCAACATTTCCGCCTCAGCCGCGGCTCGCAATGCGGACGACGCGGACTTCGGATGCGCCCCTAGCGCCGAATGATAAACCAGTTTGCGAACTGCGGTATTCTGCGCGGCGTTGACCACGCGGCGAACATCTTCTACATGTGTCTCAGCGCGATCAGCGCGTCCGGTTAACGTGATGGGCGAAAGAAATACCACGCCATATGCACCCGTTACCACTGCCGCCACGGCCTGCGGCGAGTCCAGATCGCCACGAATGACTTCAATAGTCGGCGCCGCCGGATCAGACGACTGCGTTACATTCTGCCGCACCGCTTGTTCCACAGCTTCATTTGGACAGAGCGCTCGAACAGAAATGCCCCGATCAAGCAGCTCACGCGCCAGAGCTATGCCAGAAAAAAGAATCTCTCCCACCACAGCTACTTTGCGTCGAGATTCGGGCGGCGCAACTGGCTTAACTTCCACAGGCGCCGTCAATATCTTCGATTCGTCTGTCATAAAGTCTCCAAATTCATCATTCATCACTCATCTTTACCTGTGCAATGGCGAAAGCTTCGACGGCTTCGCCTTTACCCACCGAATCCAACCCTTCGCCAGTCTTAGCTTTGATATTTACACGGTGGCGGGGGATTTTCAGAGTGTCGGCGATATTACTGCTCATCTCCTGTTTCAGACGCACGAGTTTAGGAGATTCCAAATGGATGGTCGCGTCCACATTAACTGGCTCGTATCTAGCATTTTTCAGAATGGCCAGAGTTTGGGCAAGCAGTTCGATGGAGTTGGCGTCCTTCCATTTCGCATCACTGTCAGGAAAGTAATGTCCGATATCGCCCAGACCAGCGGCACCGAGCAGTGCGTCAATGACGGCGTGAGTCAGCGTGTCGGCGTCAGAATGCCCCATCGCGCCTTTAGACGATTCAACCGCTACGCCGCCCAAGATCAGTTTCTTACCCGGGATCAGCCGATGCTTGTCCGTTCCAATACCAACGCAGATCATAAATATCTCGTAACCGTGTAGTTTATTTTTACCACAGAGCCACAGAGAACACAGAGAAACTTATAAGATTCTTCTCTGCGTTCTCCGCGCCTCCGCGTGAACACTTATAAAAAAAAGTAACCGTTCACCACGAAGGCACGAAGACACAAAGATGAACAGATTTGAAAAGTAGTTATTGAGTCTAGTTTATCTAAAGTTAAGTGCGTTACTACTCTGTGGTGAACGGTTACAAAAAAAATAATAATTGGATTGCAGGCGAGACGTCTGCGCTACTTATTTGACGTAGTCTTTGAGTTGTTCGATTTCGTTTTTTGCCTGTTCAGCATACGACGTATCGGGGAATTTTTCAATCACTTGTCGCAGCTTTTCAATGGCCATCTGAGGCTTGTTATTAGCCAGGTAGTTCTTGGCCAGATTCAGCATCGGCCTGGCTTCCTTGTCCGCCTTGATATTTATCTCGGCCTTGAGCTTGGCGCGCATCCCCTCGTTTTTATTGAAGTCATCAAGTTTACGGGCCGCTTTCAGAGCCGGCACTGAATTTTCATAGCGCGGATTAGACGCGATGGACCTGTACAGATTACTCGCGTCCAGCAATTTGTCGTTTGCCTCGAGCGACTCGGCCTGCGCCAACTCAATATATCCGGCTACTTCCGAACGACTCTTTAGATTAATCACTTTGCGCATCGCCACTTCGCAGGTTTTGGTCTTTGGAAAATCGTGAAGAATCGTCGTCAGCAGTTCGACTTCCTTAACAAAATCCTGCTTTAGGTCGAAGTCCACAGCGTCGCTCAGCATTTGCTTGGCTATATCCTCCATCTCCACCAACCGATTGCGCGAAGTCTCGACAAACATTTCGACGCCAGGCACCGTAGCCAGCACAATCAAATCATAGAACGATCCAGCGGTTCGAAACTGCTTCTCTTTAAACGCCGCTTCGGCCTTATTGAACAGTTCCTTAATTGAATTGAGATTATTCAAGGTCTTCTCTTTGTAGTCGGCCAGATTTTTGGCTTTATTTTCTTTGTCTTTGCGATGCTGTTCTGTCTCCTTGTAATCGGCTCGCTGTTCCGGCGTCATCTTGGAAGTATCCGCAACTCGCCGTTCGGCTGCGGCACGGTCATCCTTGAATTTCGCTTCCTTCTTCGCCTTTTCCTCAGAAGTCTCCTCGCCTTCGCACCAAGCTCGCCCAAGCAAAGCCAGCGTCATCATCAAGACCAATGCTCTCGAAATCGTTATTTTCATCGTAATTTACTCCTATTCTCAAAGTATAGGAATTTCGCAACCGTTCAGTTATTACTCTAAACTTAAGACGATATTATAGAAAATTTTACTGCACAACGAAATGTTTTTTCTATCAAAACGTGACGATCACGCCGGGAATCTAAACCCCTGCACTCATTAATCGTTTGAGCCAGCAGGCAGCCAGTAGTCCAATCATGAACAAAAGGATTCCCATCTCTCCCACCTCCATACTCAAAGTGCGCACTTCGGTTGCGCCGGCATCAATGCGAACCAAACTCGTCATCGCGACACCCTCCGTCTCCGGTGGAATCAGCAGCCGTACATTGCCCAGCGGATCAACCGCGACGGTATGACCGGTATTGGTCACGCGCAACAGCGGTCGGCGCGTTTCAATCGCTCGCCAAGCCGCCGCCTGCAGATGCGCTCGCGGCCCGAAACTGCCGTAAAACCAGCCGTCGTTAGTCAGATTCACCAGCGTATCGGCGCCGGCTTTAGCCGCTTCGCGCGCCAAATCCGGATGAATGTCCTCGATGCAAATATTGATCGCCATCCGATAGCCACCAACAGTCACTACCGGCGAAACATCTTTGCCGGGTTCGTACTGATCGCGTGTGACTGAGCGGAGAACTTTCAGAAACGGAAATGCCGTCGTGAACGGAATGTACTCTCCAAAAGGCACCAGCCGCCGTTTGGCATAGCGCCCGATCTCGTGTCCATCGGCGTCCAGAATATATGCGGCGTTGTAAGCTCGCGCAATGATCTCGTCGGAGGCCTGATATTCCGAGCCGGTCAGCGTCGGAACGCCACACGTCTTGACCTGTTTTTTGAACGCCTCGCCCCATTCGTCCTCGTTCAAAGCGCCCGGCGCCATAGTTTCGGCCCAACAGATCAAGACCGGCATGAGATCCACGCTCTTAATGTCGGAGACAATCTGACGGTGCAGTTCCAGATGCCGATCCAATTGCGCCTTCAGCTCATTGTTGCTGCGGTCCAATTTCTGAGCGACATTGCCCTGAATCAAAGCGATCTGCGGCCCGGCATATAGCCGCGGACTAATCTGCGCCACTCGCATCTGCCCATAAAGCAGATCGCCCAGCAGTAGCGCCGCTACCAAAGCGCCAGCCACCAAAGCGCTCTTTTGGGGTAACCGTTCACCACAGAGCCACAGAGACTTAACAACATGTGGGCAAAAAATAAAATCATCTGTGTCTCTCTGTGTTCTCTGTGGCAAAATAGCCTGAACGGTTACCTTTTTTGAAAAATAAGTACGAGTAGTTCCTGCGACGCGCCATTGCTCGATCAGCCCCGCTGGTAGCGCAAACGCAATGGCCGCATTCACCGCCACGATTAGAAAACTCAACCCATATACGCCCATCAAATCAGCGCCCTGGCGCAGGTACTCGTGGCCCAGCAGCGCATGGCCCAACAACAACCAGGGGAAGCCAAAGACGGGCAAAATCGAACGGATTATTTCGAGACTGACCCACAACGCCGCCGAACCAACGACCGCCGCCAGTATGCTCCAGCGCGCGATCATGCGCACACTCATCAGCGCCGCGACATAGAAGAGCGTCGTATACAAACACATCGCGATCATTCCGATCACCGTCACCGGCCAGATGAAACTAAACGACGCGCTCGTCCAACTCAGAGCGAAGATCGCCGCCACCGCCACGGCCTGACCAGGCCGCGCAGTTCGCGCCACCAGCCAGAACACCGGCGCCAGAGAAAACCAAACGAACGCTGAGCCGTCGTAGATAGTAAATGGCAGCGCCAGCAAGCACCCGCACACTCCAGCGATCAATAAAGACAGCCATGCGCTCGACATATTCTTGAATTTATGCAATCGGTCAGTTCCATCAAGTCATTCAAAAAAAATCCACAGATAATCCACAGATGAACACAGCGCCTTCTTTGTAATTGAGGACGATGCGTTTGATACCGGACTTGTCCAAATCGTTTTATAAACTTCGATCACCGCCAAAATTATCTTTTTTGGTAACCGTTCACCACGAAGGCACAAAGACACAAAGATGAATAGATTTGAAAAGTAGTTATTGAGTCTAGTTTATCTAAAGTTAAGTGCGTTATAAGTAGCACAAATCTACATTATAAACACTGGACTCAATAAGTAAATTTTAGCCATCCTGTCTCTTGATCCGATGACTGAGTCTGCGACCTGTTTTGTTATTTCTTTTATGCTGTTTTCCGCTGCGTCCTCTGCGTCCGCTGCGCCTCCGCGGTGAACACTTACGATTTTTTTAGAAAGACGAGGCGGATTTTAGCCGATACAAAGAAACAGATGTTTTTAAGGGAGGAATTATGAATTCAAGTATAGTGATTTCAAAGTTTGTCACCAAAGACGAAATTTGCCGTCAAAAGCGATCTTTTTTTCTTCAATTCGCAATCCAAAATCCAAAATCCATAATTCTTTTATATGCCTTATGCATATTCGCGTTTTTTCTGGCAGGCTGCGGCAAGCAACGACACAGCGCGAATGTTCCAAATGTTGAGTTACGCAACACCGATAACATTCGTTCGAGCGCCACCGCGCCGTTGAATCCGCCCGCTTCATCCCCATCCCGTCTGCGCGGACCTCGCTCGCAAGCGGAGATCGAGAATCTATATCATACCACTACTATGCCGACAACGATCACCACGTGCGTCAGTCAGCCTTGCGTTTATCAGGAACCGCTGAACAATGGACTGGTAACAGCCGAGCCGTCCTGGGACGTAAATGTCACGCGCGAATGGTACCACATCGTCGTTCATCATTCGGCTACATCTACCGGATGTATCGCGTCATTCGACAAAGCTCACCGCGAACGCGGCTGGGACGGGCTGGGCTACCACTTCGTCATCGGAAATGGGATGGGGGCAGGCGACGGAGAAGTAGAGGTTGGCTATCGCTGGACGCGCCAGCAGACTGGCGCTCACGCCGGCAACAACGAATATAACCAGCATGGAATCGGCATTTGTCTGGTAGGCAATTTTGAGAATGACGCGCTGCCCTCGCCGCGTCAGATAGCTAGTCTTAAACGATTGGTTCGCTTTCTGCAGGTCAAAACCGGCATACCAACGTCGGAAGTCATTGGACACTGCAACGTTCCCGGCAAAAAAACACTCTGCCCCGGCAATCTGGATATGAGCAGTTTTCGTAGTTCGCTGGGCACCGGAGCGATTGGAGTGCCGATTCTGTTTACAGCACGTCAAAATAAAATCGCGCCAAGTACGCCACGCACCGTAGCTCGCGGTGGCGCGGCGATGCCCTAATCAAAAGTTTCGTAACCGTTTATTGCTTATATGTGTGTTCGCAACTATGATAAGCGATTAATAAAACCCCTTTGTAACCGTTTTGACACGACAGGAAAAGTGCAATGCCTGAACTTTGTCGGTTTCTTGGTATCGTGATATACATGTTGTATGACGATCACCAGCCTCTCAACAAGATTCCGCCTTTGGAGTGACGCCTATGTTGCATGTCAAGAGTGCTAGGCATGTCAGCGAGTACAAGATTTGGATCGAATTCAGCAATGGGGAGTCCGGGGTGGTGGATATTGAACGAGATTTATGGGGGCCGGTTTTTGAACCTTTGCGAGATTTCGATCAACCACCGACTAATTGCTTTGCCCTTAAACGGTTACAAAAATTCACGCACCGCTCGCACTAATCCGTCCTGGCTGGTCATGGTCTCAGCCGTCGCGGGCAGCGCACGCAAAAATGCGGCGCCATACTTTTTAGTCAAGACTCGTTTGTCTGCCAGAACCACCACGCCTTTATCGGTTTTGGATCGAATCAGGCGTCCAAATCCCTGCCTTAATCTGAGAATCGCATTCGGCACGCTGAAGTGCAAGAATGGATCTTTTCCCGCCGCTTCCAACAGTTCGCACCGTCCCTGTATGATCGGATCAGTGAAGACCGCGAATGGCAGTTTGGCGATCACCAGAAGCGAGAGCGCTTCGCCTTGCACATCCACGCCTTCCCAAAAACTGGCGGTGCCCAACAACACAGTGTTGCGGTCGGCCTTCAGCCGCGCCAGCAACGACTCGCGCGACCCGTCTATGCCTTGCGCCAACACTTCGATACCTTCGGGCGAGAGCACATTGCGAAGCATACGCGCGCCGGCGGTCAGCGCGCTGTACGACGTATACAGCGCCATCGTTCGCCCGCGACTAACGAGAATCAGTTCCGCCAGCAACGCGGTCAACGCTTCGGAGAAATCTCGTTCAAGTCGTGCGTTCGGTTCAGGGAGAAACGTGGGCACATACAGGCGGCACTGCGATTGATAATCGAAGGGGCTGCCCAGCAGTAATTCATCCAATTTATCCGACGCGCACAACGACAATCCCAAGCGAGTCTTAAGGAATTCAAAACTCTTTGGATGCGGTTTGATGCTCGTAGTCCGAGCATCATGCTCGATACCTGAATCGGAAATCTCTTTTTTTGCATGAGAACGGAAATCGGGCGGAACGTTCAAACTACGTTTGGCCAAAGGCGCCAGCCCCGCAGCGGCGCCAGCGTCCACGTCCCGCACGGAAAGCGTGGCGGAGGTGAAGATGATTGAGCGCTTCTTATCGTAAAGCTGATCGTGCAGCAGCGCGGAGACATCCAGCGGCGCGGCCGCTATGCGCGCGCCTCGCTGACCAAGCCGTTCAGACCAGTAAACGTAGTTGGGTTCTTCGCCCTTGACCACAAATTCGATATTGTTGATCAGCTCGGCAAGAAATAAATTTTGCGCTGAGATATCCTTCGCCAATTCGCGGCTATGTGGCGCTGCTCGTTTGCGAATCTCTTTGAAATCGTCCTCCAGTTTTTCCAGCGCCTGCCGCAATCGCCCTAGCGAGGAGATGATGGCTTCCTTGCCATGTCGAAAGTTCTCGACATCGTCCGGACGCAGAGTTTTGGCGGAGAAACGCTTGCGGTCGTTCCCGCTGGGCGATCCAGACTTGCGGCGATTGAACGACTGATACGAGGGCACGACATCTGAGCGCGTGCCCGGCTCGAACGTCATGCCGCTCCGACCACGTTTCAACGACACCAACCCGACGCTCGTGTCGTCCTCGCTTATCGTTGTGATTCGATCTGTCCATCCTCGCATGATGTCGAAGAACAGGTCTGTATCGTTGTTAGCCGGCGGCACCGCTTGCAGCGCCGTCAAAATATGATCACGTATCGAACTCATCAACGACGGCGTAAATTCGTTTTGAGCCTGGTCCAGACAACTAAGCAGCGCGGGCAGAAGTCCTTTGCCGGCGGAGTTACCGGACGCGGCGCGGAAGAGCCGATTCAAAATGCGGAAAATAGCGCGCGGCGTAACTTCGCAAGCCAAGTGCTCGGTGGCGACGTCTTCCAGTTTATGCGCTTCATCGAAGACGATCTCGTTGAACGGCGGCAGTGTGCCGGCTTCGCAGTTCAATTCGGCGAAGACCAGCGCATGATTCAGCACTACGACATCCGCGGCGCGAGCGGCGCCACGCGCTTTGTACAGGAAGCAACGCTGGTAGAAGGGACACTGCCGCTTTAGGCAATCTTCGCCGATAGTATGCAGGCAATCCCACAGATCATAATTCTCTTCAGGCGAGAACGCCGCCATCTCGACGACATCGCCGCTGTTCGTCTGCACAGCCCAAGTCATGATGGGGAGCAACTGCGCGCGATCCTCATCGTCCAACTCGCGCGCAGATTCCTGCAACGTGTACAGGAACTTGCGCAGACAGAGATAATTGCTGCGGCCCTTCAGCAACGCGGCGGTGAACTCGACGCCCAAGTGCTGTCGCAGAAATGGCAAATCTTTGAAGAATAGTTGCGACTGTAGATTCTTAGTGTAGGTGGAGAGCATCACCGGACGCGCGGCGCGCTGAGCGAAGAGCACGGCCGGCACCAGATACGCCAGACTCTTGCCCACGCCTGTGCCTGCTTCGACCAGCAGATGCTTGCCATCCGTCAGCGCCTGGCCCACGCGCTGCGCCATTTCGAGTTGTTCAGGCCGTTCTTCATAGCTGGGCAGATTGACGGCGAGCGGACCGCCGGGACCGACCAGTCTGGCAATCTCTTCTGTCGTAATTGATTCGAGCGGCGCAATGACGGAGGCTTCCACGTGACCGGATTCTTCCAGCACCAGGCGTTCAATAATCGTCGAGAAATTTTTGAATAGTTTTTCCAGCGATAGTTTGCCTCTGCCGAAAGTGTCGGCAAACTGATTCTTGACCGCCTGAATCTCAGCCTTTTTCAGCAGTTGGCGCAGTGGATGATCGGTCTTGTTGATCAATCCGTTCATCTCCGCCAGCAGCGGCAGCGGCAACTTCAACAAATCCTCTTCCAACCGCAACCAAAGTCGACGTATTGCTTCTGTCTCAAAGCAAGCGTTGCTTTGGATTGCAGATTTTTTAGTCCCGCTCCGCGATCTCGTGCCGCACTGAGGTGCGGTGATCCCGTTGCTCTGAATCGCGGATTCTTGGGTACCGCTCCCCTCCCCTTCCCCAGTACTACGATAATGATCTTCAATATCGCTCAACCCGCGCCGGCTAACTGTCGGCAACACGATGGCCGCCAATTCGTCCACACCCAGCGCCGGCGGCAACGGCAGGCGCGGAAAGCCCACCGTTTGAGCGGCCGAACGCAGTGCCAGGCGCGTCGCCGCGCCGTTGGCTACGATGCAGGACTCGGCGCCTGCGCTGAATTCGATAAGTTCCTGAAGCGCTTCATCGGCGTCAAGAGCGCGTGTCAATTGCGCATTAGAGATGCCGGTCAGCCGCGCCTGCGACGCGGTCAAGCGTTCGACGTGGATCAGGCGTTCCAGTGTTTTGGCGTCTCGATCACGCTGCGCCCGCACACGCACCAGACGACCTTCGCCGTTGGGTTCTGTTGTGGTCAACGCGAGGAAGACCGGCTGGCCAATCAGATGAGTAGCAGACATACGACTCTATCGTATCGCTCAACATCGTCGCTGAAAAGCATTCTTTACGCGGACGCGCTATAAATGCAAACTGCTACGCTTACAAATAAACTAGTAATTGGCTGCCAAATTTTAGTAAAGATGGCTTTGCATCAAGGAGAATATGAGATTAGAATATAGGGAATTATTTTAAATCCGTAACCGTATATTGGAAACTGACAATGCCCGATGATTTTTATGCGCTATTAAACTCTAACATCCGCCATCTCAGATACATTCTGCCTGAGGTAGTCGTGGTGGGGACGTTTTTGCTGGCGCTGATCTTTGATCTGGCCGTGTCGGCCGAGAGACGTCGCAGCACTGCGTACATCTGCATCGTCGGGCTGCTGATCGCCGCCTGGTTGACGCTCTGTAATCTTGCTCAGGAACCAAGCCTGGGTTGGATGACGGCGGATTCGCATTCCAACATTCGCTTTCTCGTCCCGATGTTAGAACGAACGATCTTCAGCGGCATGTTGATCGCGGACCACTTTAGCGCGTTCTTTAAATTGCTCCTGCTTGGCGGCACCATCATCTCTCTGATTCTGGCCGTGCATGCGCGTCAACTGCAAGGGAAGAATCATGGCGAATTCTTTTTGCTGATGGTCGCGATTTGCGCCGGCGGCATGTTTCTTGCCTCCGCTTCGCATCTGCTGATGATCTACCTGTCGCTCGAGATGCTCTCCGTGATTAGTTATGCTCTGGCGGGCTACTTGCGGCAGGATCGCAAGTCTGCCGAGGCTGGCATAAAGTATGTTTTCTACGGCGCCATGGCCTCGGGTCTGATGATCTTCGGCATGTCGTACCTTTATGGCTTGACTGGCACACTGAACCTATACGACTATGCGCCCGATCCGCGTTATCCTATGGAACTGGCGCATGGCATTGCCACTCAAATCATCCAATTCGATCCGCTTACCGCTCACGCGCCGTGCGGCGCGCTGATTGCGACGCTGGCGCTGGTGTTCTGTGGATTTCTCTACAAAATTGCGGCTGTTCCATTTCATTATTGGTCGCCGGATGTTTACGAAGGCGCGCCCACCACCGCCACCGGATTCTTCTCGGTGGTGCCGAAAGCCGCGGGGTTTGCCGTGTTGATCCGTATGCTCTGCAAATTCTTCCCGGTGTCGCTGCCTGGCTGCCTGTCGTACCAGAATGTCGAAGTAATAATTGCGGTGATTGCAGTATTAACCATGACGCTGGGCAATCTCGCCGCGCTGGGTCAGTCCAACGCCAAACGCATGCTGGCTATTCGTCCATTGCTCACGCCGGCTACATGCTGGCGGGATTGTCGGTGTTGGATGACGGAGTTGGTCCGGCCGCGGTGCTGTTTTATCTGATTGTTTATCTGGTAATGAATCTGGGCGCGTTCCTGACGCTGGTCGCGCTGGAGAATATTTACGGCGGAACCGATCTGAAACAGTTGCGTGGCGCGGTACGGCGCGAACCCATCCTGGTCGTGGCGCTCTGTATCTTTCTTTTTAGTCTCACCGGTGTGCCACCACTGGCGGGTTTCATGGGTAAGTACCTCATTATGTGGAAGCTCGCCGACAAAGGCCGTTACCTGATGATTTTCTGGATCGGCCTGAACTCAGTCATCAGTCTTTATTATTACATGAAGCTGGCCAAGGCCGTCGTGATTGATAAACCCGAGAGCGAACTATCTTCCACAGTGCGTACGCCGATGATCTACAACACGCTGGCCGTGTTGAAGAGCGTCGCGCTGCTGCTGCTGTTCTTCTACTTCGATCCAGTGCGACAGATATGTCTCGCGGTACTGTCGCCACTGCGATAAGTGGGCGAATTGCTTTATTTTTCCGGCTCATGAGGCATCAAAAATAGCTCATCATTTCGGATATGTACCTTATGCCAACTTTGACGCCGCAAGCCTTCGCCGAAAAATGGCACGCCTCAACGCTCAAGGAACGCGCCGCGTATCAAGAGCACTTCATTGATCTCTGTCACATGCTGGAGCAGCCCACGCCGGCTGCGGCAGATAGTAGCGGCAGTTTCTATACTTTTGAAAAGGGCGTGACAAAGACCAGTGGTGGCGAGGGCTTCGCGGATGTGTGGTTCCGCGAACATTTTGGGTGGGAGTACAAGGGCAAACACAAGGACTTGGACAAAGCCTACGACCAGTTGCTCCTGTACCGTGAAGATATTGAAAACCCACCGCTGCTCATTGTCTGTGATTTTGACCGCTACCGTATCCATACTAATTTCACCAATTGCGTCAAGAAAATCTACGAGTTCACCAACGAGCAATTGCCGCAGCCTGACAACTTGAAGATTCTGCGCGCGCTCTTCACCAATCCCGAGTCGCTGAAGCCCCAGAAGACGGTGCAAGCCATCACTGAAGAAGTGGCGGCGAAGTTCGCGTTTATTTCAAGGAATCTGGAAAAGCGGGGCGTTGAGCCTCACCAAGCCGCGCATTTCCTGATGAAATTGCTCTTCTGTTTGTTTGCTGAAGACGTGGGACTGCTGAAGAACCGCGTCTTCCAGCGCATCATCGAGGCTAGTCGGAAGGAAGATGTTTTCGAGAAGTACATGAAGGAACTTTTTCAGGCCATGACGCACGGCGGCCATGCGTTCTTGGAAAACATAGACCACTTCAATGGCGGACTGTTCGACGACACTGAAGTCTTGGAACTCGACGGCGCAGATATAGAGACACTGTGCGCCTGCGCCAAGCTGGATTGGTCCGCCATCGAACCGGCCATCTTCGGCACACTCTTCGAGCGCAGCTTGGATCCATCCAAGCGCAGCCAGGCCGGCGCGCATTACACCTCGAAAGACGATATTCTTTCCATTGTCGAACCGGTGTTGATGCAGCCGTTGCGCCGTGAGTGGGGAGCCGTGAAGGCGAAGGCGCTGAAGGTGCGAGAAAAACGAAACGCGCTGAATGGTCTGAAGTACAAGAAAGCCGACAAGGCGTTACGCAAACTCATCAACGACTTTTTGTACAAGCTTTCAACAATCAAAGTGCTTGACCCCGCCTGCGGCAGCGGCAACTTCCTTTATGTTTCACTGAATTTACTGCTGGATTTGGAAAAGGAAGTGTACACGTTCGCGGTGCAGAGTCATATCGAAGCGCCGTTCCGGTTCGTGGGGCCACAACAACTTTATGGCATTGAACTGAACCCTTACGCGGTGGAACTGGCGCAACTTGTCGTCTGGATCGGCTATATTCAGTGGGATAAGAACAACGGTTTTGTGCGACACGAAGTGCCGATCTTGAAGCCGCTCAAAACAATCAAGGAGATGGACGCGATACTTAACCTGTCCGTGCCGACTGCGCCCACCGAACCAAAGTGGCCGGAATGCGACGTGATCGTGAGCAATCCGCCGTTTTTGGGTGGGAGCAAACTGTGGAAAGAACTTGGCCGTGAATATCAACACAAACTTTGGAAACTATATAAAGACCGCGTCCCAGGTTTTGCTGATTTATGTTGCTATTGGTTTGAAAAGGCGCGCGCGCATATCAAAGCCAAAAAATGCAAACGCGCGGGACTGCTGGCCACACAGGGTATTCGCGGCGGCGCAAACCGGGAAGTGCTCAAACGCATAAAAGAGAGCGGCAATATCTTCTTTGCTTTAAGTGACCAGTCTTGGATTCTTGAAGGCGCAAGTGTTCGCATATCCTTGATTGGGTTTGATAACGGCGATGAAAAGAATCGTATTCTTGACGGAAAACTCGTTGAGACAATCCATGCAAATTTAACTACGGCGGCTAACACAACCATTGCGCGCTCCCTTTCCGAAAATTTGAATGTGACTTTCATAGGAACGAAAAAAGCTGGCCAGTTCAATGTGTCCGAAGATCAAGCCCGCAAATGGTTGCAGTCGCCTAACCCACACCGCCAGCCTAACTCAGACATTTTAAGGCCATGGTTAAACGGAAGCGCCATCGTTAAACGCCCGGATACACAATGGATTATTGATTGTGGCGTGGAAATGACAGACGAGCAATTCTCACTATACGAAGAACTCTATTGCCACACGCTTAAAGTGATCAAGCCGGATAGAGAGAAAAATAATCGCGCTTTATACCAGGATAAATGGTGGCTGCACGCTGAAACCCGGCCAGGAATGCGAAACGCGCTTCAGCCGCTCAACAGATTTGTCGCTACTCCACGCGTTTCAAAGTTCAGGCTCTTCGTTTGGGCAGATCCCATAGTTTTATGTGATGATGGCGTGTTTGTTTTTGCCCGTTCCGACGATTACTTTTTCGGTGTGTTGCAATCGCGTCTGCACGAAGTCTGGGCGTTAAAACTTGGCACACACCTTGGACTGACGCCGCGTTACACCCCCACCACGTGTTTCGAGACATTTCCCCTGCCAAAGCCCACACCCATGCAGGAAAAATCTATCGCGCAAGCCGCCAAAGAATTGGACGACTTGCGCAACAACTGGCTGAATCCGCCGGAGTGGACGAAAGAAGAAGTGCTGGAGTTTCCCGGTTCCGTCACCGGCCCGTGGGCGCGGTACGTTCAAAAGCCGAATGCCAAAGGTATTGGCACGGTAAAATATCCGCGGCTTGTGCCACAAGATCCCGAATGCGCCGGCAAGCTGGCCGAACGCACACTGACCAACCTTTACAATCAGCGCCCCACTTGGCTTGACCTCGCTCACAAAAAACTTGACGCCGTCGTCGCCGACGCCTATGGCTGGCCCGCCGACCTGACCGACGACGAAATTCTGGATCGGTTGCTAAAATTGAATTTGGAACGACTTGTCCGATGAATTAATACCAGTAAACCTTGCGCAGAGTTTCGTCGCGCCGCACGGGTCGGTACATTAAATCCACGGGCGCAAAATCGTCAGTCAGGATACACATATTCTTCAAGTCCTCGGATCGAGGTTCGTACAACTGTGCCACATGCGGCAGAAGATCGGATTTAACCACACGCTGGTCGCCGGTGGTCAACTGTTTAGCCACTTCTTCCAATCGATCAATGGCGAGTCGCGTCTCTTCCATGGTCGCGATTATGATGACGTTACGATACTCTTCAAACGTGTCTCTGACCGTCGTATTCGCTCGAATCTTTGGAAAAACATAAATTTGTTTGAACAATGGCTCGTTGTCCGCCGGATTGTCGCTCTTGATGCGGAGCGCCTGAGCGCGGCTGGCACTTAACGTTTTATATTCGGCCAGGAATAAATCCGCGGGCTTAATGGTCGTTTTTTGATCAATATTTCTAATGCCCGAAATAATATTAGTGGCCAGAATGCCGCGTTTCGACAGTTTACTCTTAACGTTATTCAGAAACTCCCACGTCAATAAATGAAACGGAATCTGCCCGCCCGACGAATAGGCGTCCAATACGATCAGATCGTAAGCGCCGTCGGGCATCTGCTTGACCGTCTGACGACCATCGCCAATATAAAACCGAATCTTATCCGTCTTTGGAATCTGAAAATAAGTCTTGGCAATTCGCTCCACCACCGGATCAATCTCCGCCACATCCACCTGTGAGCCATACCAATTGCAGTACTGAGTCGGGATCACGCCGCCACCGCCGCCGACCACCAGAATTTTTTGCGGAAGCGACTTGTTGAGCCAAAGCAGCGGCAGGTGCAGCAAATCCGTATAACCAACAGCATTCGAGTATTGCGAACGATATGGATGAATGCCGCTTTCGATGTTGTCATTGAACTTCAGCCAACGCTTCACTTCGTAAAGCCACCAAGGGCGTTCTTTATCGTTCGGCTCCCACAAACACACCGGCAGCAGCACGTTATCCCTTTCATCGTCGCGCGCCTGTACCACATCTTCGGTTACCAGGATTTCGTGATAAGCTGAGTCTTCGTAATGCAATAGTCGCGAGCTGATTGACGGCCGCGGTTTAATTGGAAAGACAATCCACACTTCAGCGCAAAGCAGCGCGATGAATATCATCACACCTATACCGGTGCGGTCTGTTCGGTTCAGTTTACCACTCGAAGACAGAAACAGAAACAAGCTGCCGATGGCCACGAGCATCAGAATCAATCCCAACCCTTGCATCGTGTCGCTGACGAATAGACTCGGGATCAAAATGAAAGTGGTCAGCAACGTGCCGATAATCGAACCGCAGGTGGACAGCGCGTACAGTCGGCCAGTCACGCTGCCCAGTCCCGACAGCGAACCGGCGTTTAACTTCACAGCGTAAGGCGAGACGGTGCCCATCAAAAAGCTCGGCAAAAAGAAGATAATCCCCGCGGCAATCAACGGACCAAACACCGGCCCAAGGTCTTTGCGCGCGACCCAGTCGCAGATCTCCGGTCCGAAGCGCGGAATCACAAACGCCGTCCAAACGCCGGCCATACTCACAATCGTCGCCAACGTGGTAAAGCTGGGTCGTTTGTCGGCCAGCATCCCGCCCAGATAATAACCCGCGGCCAGCGCGCCCATGAAGAGACCGATGATGCTGCCCCAGACGAAAGTGGACGTGCCGAAGCCCGGCGCGAGAACTTTGGCTCCGGCAATCTCCACGCCCATCAGCACCGCGCCTGACATGAAGACGATCAGATAGAGCGCCCATGTAGCGCTCCAAACAGCCCGGTGCGTCGCGCCCGGATTATCGCTCTGCCAAAAGCCCGCCTTTTGCCGACTTTCTTCAGACCGCATCGTTGTAGCCATTAAATTTATTCTCCAAATTCCAGTACTCATTTACCCAACACTTCATCCAATGTCTGAGACAATAGCATTTTGAACAATTCGAGCGGAAATCCAACGATATTTAAGAAACTGCCCTCAATTTTCTCTACAAAACGATCACCGGTCTCCTGTACCGCATAGGCGCCGGCCTTGCCGTCCGCTTCGCCACTGGCAACGTACGCGGCAATCTCTTCAGCGCTCATCTTGCGCATTTTTACCCAAGTTGTCTCAGTCGCCAACTTCGGCGCCAAACTCACCCCGGTCGCCAGTATGGGCCACAGGCATAGTCCCGAAATTACTCGATGGCGTGTGCCCGAGAGACGACTGAGAATAGCGACCGCATCTGTGCGATCTTGGGGTTTTCCGATAACAGTATCGCCATGCGCCACCAACGTATCAACAGCTACCACTACCACCGGGTATGGTGGCGGCACCCCAACTACAACGACCTCCGCCTTGGCGCGCGCTTTGGCAATGGCCAGCGATTCGGGACAGTGTGCGGCTGCGATGGCATCCTCAACTTCGCCCGGATCAATCGCTTCGAAAGCAAAACCCGCTTCTCTAAGAATCTGCTTGCGGCGTGGCGACACGGAAGCCAGTACCAAGCGGCAAGCCCTCTGACCATATGCCGCAATCATGATGAAGACCTCTTGTCATTCTTATCTTGCGACGCGGGTGACTCGTATGATTGTTCGTCGGAGTTCTTGGAGTTGCGCGGACCAAAGAGGTTGTAGTCAGGCGTACGCATGGCTATGTCTTCGTTAATTTGCGCGTAGTACGCTTTCAACGCAGTTTTATGCACGACAAAAGTGCGGGAGAGCAGATCACCTAATCGCTGACGGCGCGGAGTGAAGATGATCATCGGCATGGACACGAAAATCACTGATAGCGGCATACGTTCAAAAAAGCCAATAAGATTCCGTAACAGCGCCGCCCATAGCGTCAATTTTCGATTGGGCTCCATAACTACGCGCAGTCCCAGGATGTACTTACCCAGCGTAGCGCCAAGCAGCCACTCGCTCATCACCAGATAGGCCAGATAGAGCAGGAAAAACGGAGCGTGAGGCAGTTTGGTAATATCGAGTTCGAGCAATTCCTGGATAGATAGTTGGCTCCAGCCCAACTGCTGAGTGGCCAGGATCAGGACGGTAAAAATCAGAATCAAGTCCACCGCATAAGCGCTCATGCGGGCTCCCACCGGCGCGTAGATATCATGCGGCTGAACGCGACGCCCCGATTGCCAATTTAAATTTCTGCGACGGTAAGCCACACCCACGCCAAACGCCAGTAATCCCAGACACAACAATAATATGCTTATTAAGAATATCTCAAGATTGTAGGCTGGCAGCCCTTTTGGATTGCGCGTCACCAACGTCCATGGTTGAGCGCCGGTCTTGTTCCAGATTTCGAACATCTGCCAGTTGGAGCGCACAATAAATTCCTGGTCTCCACAGTTGACGTATTCGGCGGAGATAAACTTTAACAGCCCCGCTTTAGGTTGAGCGCTGCCGGCCGCGATGGTCTCCATACGCCTGGCTTCCAGCGTCTGGGACATAGTGGAAGGAATCAAGACCCACATTTCCATCGGCGCATTGCCGTAGGCGCTTTGCCCCGGTTTACCGCCAGGCTGCATCAATAAATGGATGCGGTCTTCACCGCTCCATGCCGCCATATTGCCGCGCGGCACGCCCGGTGTCTGCGTTGTTTGAGCGGCGAAAGTTTGTCCATCAAAACTCGCCGCGTACAAAGGCCCTTCTCCGACGGCACGCGGTCCTTCCACGCCGGCATGAATGACTTGATCAAATGCAATCTGCCGCCACATAATTCGAACGTCATCTTTCAGAGCGACCGCTTGCAGAAAAAAACCTGGCAATCGGTATTCGATCTGCGGGCCGACGATCTTCAGCTCTTCCCACTGCTTCCCGTCAAATCGAGCTACTCGCAACGCGCCTTTGATGCTTTCGTCTTGTCGTGACGATTCTTTCGCTGCTGGCAACTGCTCCGCGCCAAATGCGTACGTCACGCCCTTGAACTGCACCGCCGTCTCTGCAGGCCACTTGAATGGTAACGGTATGGGTTTATCGGTAATCGTCTGACCAGAGACATCGAAGAAGGTCGCGCGATTTTCGTGGAATAATCCCAGTTGTTCAGTGATCGACGCTGTTTCCGTGCCGCCACTCGCTGTACCTAGTACTTTAGATACAAACATGCCATTCACCGGACCCAAGCGAGGATTTGTGGTTATAGCCTCCCACTCATCCAAATTAGCGCTGCGCGGCGTGTAAATATTGTAATAGAGTTGATCGGTCTCCAGTGCCGCCGACCAATATTGCAGCAACAGATAAGGTCGCTCGTTTACTTTTACCATCTGTATCGAAAAATAAGCATCGGGACCTCCGCCGTAGCCTTGGAAGCCCAGGACCAGCAGTAACACAACTGTCGCGATGATTAACAGTCGTTGCAACATTTAACGCTCCGATCCATTCGTCGGCTTACGGTCAGTCGGCGGCGACGTTTTCTGTACAAGCGCTTCCGGCGCCTCGATATTCTGCGCTTCCTGCGAAAGCTGACGGGATTGTTGTATTTGCGCCACAGTGCTCTGCAGCAGCGACACCAGAAAAAGAGACATGCCTGGAACCACTCCATGAGCATAAACCTTTAACCGATTTCCCTGACGGCTTAAGCTCATTCGCAACGTGCCCACACGATCATTGAATATCGCCGGTTGCGGCAGTAACTCCATCGGCACTTTCCAAGCGCCAAGAAACGGCCCTTCCTCCGCGCTCAGCACCCATACCGCATAAGCCAGTTTGATCATTCGTTCCAAATTGATCTGCAGACGCAAGGCATCACCCGCCCGCCATTCTTCAGCAGATTCTTTCATCTTGATCTGGTCGCGGCCAACGGACGCCTTGAGTGTTTTTCCGGTTTTGAAAGCGGTGGTGAGATTCTGGTAAGTGGACGAGTTGGAACACAACCATGCCCAACCGTGACTAAGCCCGATGACTGGCGCATTGAATAAACCGCGGCCCTGAAATCTCGCACCCAGCGGCGCGGAGCCACCGATGCGGCGCGCCTTTTCCAACACGCCAAAATCAGCGCCAACTTCCTTGAATCCTTTAATCAAATCATTACGCGCTATATCCAATTCGTCGTTCTTCATTGCAGCCGCGACGGTGATATGTATGTTGCCGCTGATGGACGGCGTCCCAACAATGCCAAAGCTTCCCTGCAACCGATCAAAGAGAAAACTAAAACGTGTCGGCTCAAACACCTCCGGCCTGCGGCCTTTATTGCGAGCCCAACGACGCCCGCGCAAGTAACGCTCTAACGCTTGAGCCGCGCAGGGCAAATCATCTTTTAATGCCTTCAGATCAACCTGCCCCAGCGCCACTACATCTTGATCGCCAGGCAACGCCTGCTGGATACCATCCCACGTCCCAACTTGTTCGCGCACGACGTTGACAACGCGCGCAAACGTGGTGTCCTTTTCCGGCGCAATATCTAGAAACAAATCTTCCGTAAACATTTCGCCGCTTGGCGTAAGACCCAACAACAACAAATCGGTGTCCGGCCCAGTCGTCTCCGTCACAATGTTGACCCAAGACGACGCTTCCTTATACCTATCCTCATCTTCGTTGTCTGTAAACGTCTTCTCCAACCGCTTGGCCTGCTCTAAAAACTTTCGTGGCAGAGCGCGCAGAATCAGAGCGCCTTTTGGCCAGTGGTCTGCTCTCGCCCAAGCAGGCATTTTTTCCAAACTCGGCAGAGCGTCCGGCAAGACCGTTTGCAGTTTTAAAATAGAAAGCAGTGAATTAGTTTGTGGTGGCGCTTGCGGCCACAACTCGCGCAATTTCTTCTCTTTTTCCGCAGTAGGCGTCAGCACGGACAGCGTCAGTCGAAAATCAGCATGCGCATCCGCCGCGCTCTCGATTGGCGGCAATAGCGCCAGCACTGCTGGGCCGGCCAGAAATTGACTGATATCTGGCCATAGCGCTCGAAAATCAGCGCCAAGCGACTCGGTGAGCAGCATGCTGATGGTTTGTATGTTCTGAGCGCAGGACGGGGACTGCAATATCTTGAGAAGATTAGTGCGATTCAACTGCTGCGGCAGCGTGCGCACATCCGAGACACACAACGCCAGCAATGGTTCAGTATCAAAAGCGCCTAGCAATCGGTCCACCGTAGGCGTGGCCGATTCCTTCGCAGGCAGGCGTGCGGCCAGAGCCAGAAGTATGATCGCTAGGCCGATGATCATCTTCGTGATTTTATTCGCTTCAAATCTGTGTTCATCCGTGTTCATCTGTAGTTTCATTTCTTTGTGTGACGCATAATTAAAAACTAAAAACTTTGTGGTTTACATGGTAAGTAGCTTTCGATCAAATTAACATACAAAATATGGGCGAATCGCATCTTCCTCCCGGCGTTACACCTTTGGTGGCCATGTTGGCGAGCGACCTGTCTTATTTTCAGGCTGCCAGACAACCTCTGGAAAACCTATTCGGCCCCATCGCTCTGGAAAGCCCCGTTTATGCTTTCGATAAAACAGCATACTACACGCCCAGCATGGGGCTTGCGTTAAAACGACAGTTCTTCACCTTCGAGCGGCTGGCGGACCCCGCCGGCCTGGCCGACTGGAAATTAACGACCAACACGCTGGAAACCGAACTCAAACAATGCTTGGCGCCCTCCGGCACACCCCAACGCCCCATCAATCTCGACCCAGGTTATCTCACCGGCGCTAAACTGGTCCTTACCTCCACCAAAAATTTCGCTCATCGAATTTACCTGCGCAACGGTATCTTTGCCGAGATTACTCTGAATTTTCGTGGCGCGCAATGGGTCGGTCATCAGTTCACTTTTCCCGATTTCAAGAGCGGAATGTATAATGATTTTCTCGAAAAAGCGCGAGACGTTCACTTGCGTAAAATTAAAAATACCATTGCATAAAGTGAGACTCAGACTATGGCCGAATACGCATTTCAAGACCTGACGAATGACCCTCTCTTGCAGGCGCTGCCTCGCGTCACTGTGAAGGATCATTTACAACCGTCTATCGCCAATGTTCCCTTGTTGGCCAAGATCGGCGAAGGCTCTTGCGGCGCAGTCTATCGCGCTTTCGCGATCCGCTTGGACCGTGAAGTCGCGATCAAAATTATGCCCACGCCTAGTTTATCCAAACGCAGCCAACAATTGTTGAATGACATCAAAGCTGCGACTGCCATTAAATCGCCATATTTAGTCGAAATCCTCGATGCTGGAGTAGAAAGCGAATTGTTTTTTCAGATCAATGAATACATGCCCGGGATGTCCGCACAAGAACACCTTTATCGTCTGAAAGAACGCTTGGCGCCCGGCATGAAAGAAGCGCAGGCGCTGGATACCTGCACGGCGGCGGCGACAGGCCTCGCCGCGGCGCATCAGCAGAACATGCTACATCTCGATATTCGGCCCACGAGCCTGTTCATTCCATTTGATAGCTTGAACAAAGATTTGGATTTTGCGCGCACACGTCTGAATGATCTGGGACTGGCCTATAACGCAGGCTCCGCTCAAATACTGGCCGGGAGCGAATGTCAGACCGGCACACCTGGTTATCTCTCGCCGGAACAAGCACAAGAATCCGGAAAACTCTCGCCAGCCACAGATGTTTTTAGCTTTGGCGCCACATTGTACACGTTGCTGGTTGGTCAGCCACCATTCGGCGGGCTCAGTCTGCCGATTATTCTGGCTGCGACCGTTAATCAGGAAGTCATAGATCTCCGCACCTGGCGACCGGATATATCACGGGTTACGTCCAAAGTGATTGAAATTTGCCTGCGCAAGGATCCGACGCAACGGTTCGTCAACGGAGATATATTGCTCCAAGCGCTAAAAATCGCGCGCGCCGTTCTAAACGATACACTCAATGCGCAGTTGACAGCCATTCAACAAATTGAAGCTTTGACGTCGGCGAATATGGACAAAACTGCATTGACGTCAACGACGTCAACCGAGTCTGTCTTGCCGCTCGCCGACAAGTTAGCCAAGTCAAGTACGCGAGTTCATGCAGCCACTGCGCGGCCTGTTCCGATCTCTTCGGCGCCCACAATGCCGCTCGCGCCCGAAGTCGAATGGCAAGACCATTCGCCGGTTCTTCAGAAAGAAACGCCGCCATCAGCGCCGCGCTCCAAAGCGCGACGATTACTGATGGTGGCGCTGCTACTGACTGTTTGTGGAGCGGCTGCCTGGCAACTGGGTTATCTGGATCAGTTCATTGCCAAAACACGTATAACGGCAATCACGCTGCCTCAGAAACGCGTGACGGATTTCGTTGACTCACCGAACACTAATTTAACGTCTGAAAAACTTGCCGCAGCGGCTACCGTAGCCCAAACCCAAGCCGATACGGAAGCCAACGCAACCGAAGCGGACAAGGTGAAGGCAATCACAGACGCGAAGGCAAAGGCCGAAGAGGAAGCAAAAGCGAAAGAAGCGGAGCGGGTCGCTGCAGAGATTAAAGCCAAGACCGCAGCGGCTGCCACGTCCCAAGCCAAAGCAACCGAAGCGACCAGAGTAAAGGCTGTGGAGCGCCTCGCTACGGAGGTCAAAGCCAAGGCCGACGCGGACGCCAAAGCAACCGAAGCGGCCAGAGTAATGGCTGTGGAGCGCCTCGCTACGGAGGTCAAAGCCAAGACTGACGCGGACGCCAAAGCGAACGAAACGGCCAAGTTGAAGGCAATCGCAGATATGAAGACAAAGGCCGAAGAGGAAACAAGAGCGAAAGAGGCGGATCGCAAGAAGAACTTGCAAAAGGAAGTTACTATCTCTCTCGGCGGCAACGTGACGATGGACTTTGTATTGGTGCCGGCTGGCAGTTTCTTAATGGGCACTGATCGCGCGACCCTGACTGAACTGGCGCGTGTGAACAATGCCAACGAGAAAGATTTCATGGACGAAAGCCCTACACATCAGGTCAGGATGGATGCGTTTTATATTACCCGTACACCGGTCACGGTGGCGCAGTTCAAACGCTTTGTCACTGTTATGCAATATCAAACGACAGCCGAAAAGCGCGGCGAAGCGATCATTCTGCGCGACCGTAAATGGCAGCGCGTCTCCGGCGCAAGCTGGTTGCAACCTGGCTTTGAACAAAATGATGATCATCCGGTGGTTATGTTAAGTTGCCGCGACTGCGAAGCATTCGCGGCTTGGGCGGCGCAACAAAGCGGCAAAGCGTTACGCTTGCCGACCGAGACACATTGGGAATATGCGGCGCGAGGACCGCAGAACTTCATCTACCCTTGGGGCGATAAGTGGGATCACAAGCTGGTCAATCATAGTGATAAAACACTCAAGCCGTTCTGTGTTGAAAACTGGAATTATTCCAATGACGATGACGGTTACGCCTTCACTTCGCCAGTAGGCAAGTATCACAATCAGAGCTGGTGTGGGGCGTTAGATATGTCCGGCAATGTCTTTCAATGGTGCGCGAACAATTACGAACAGTATCCGCAGAGCGGAACGGCGCCGGTCATCCTGATGGACCCGGCCAGCATCTCGCGCAACGCCAAACGAGCGCTACGCGGCGGTTCCTATCTATTCCGAGCCATTGACTGCCGCGCTACCGCCCGCCGCGCGCTGTCACCGCAAGCATGGAGCGGCGATCTGGGCATGCGGCTGATATTTTAATGATCCGGCGGATCGGACGGATCGGACGGATCGGGCGGATCAGGCGGATCGGACGGATCAGGCGGATCAGGCGGATCAGGCGGATCAGACGGATCGGGCGGATCGGGCGGATCGGACGGATCCGCCCGATCAAACTGACAGCGAAAGGACAAACAACATGTCTAAGAAATTTCGACCCAGCGGCGGCTATCGCGACACTTGCAGCTTTCAGACCACCACGATCATCTACGACGCGACTCACTGGTTTTGCGAGAAGTTTCTCGATCCCCGTTCCCGCACTGTTGACCAGATGGTGCAAGCTGCCCGATCAGGACGCCAAAACATCGCCGAGGGCAGCCGCGCAGCCGCTACATCCTCGCAAACTGAGTTACGCCTGCTCAATGTCGCTCGTTCCAGTTTGGAAGAATTACTTCTCGATTACGAAGACTTTCTGCGTCATCGCCATTTGGAGCAGTGGACCCCCGACTGCCCTGAAGCCATGGCCGTGCGTGAGGTGCCGCGAAAGTTCAAGCGCGATCAAGCTGATCAGACCGATCTGTCGGATATCACTGATCGCGAGCGTTGGGTACGCTATGCCTCATGGCTGGAGCACAACGACCCCGCCATGCGAGCCAACGCCTTGATCTGCCTGATCAACCAGGCCAACTATCTGCTAGACCAACAGATCACCGCGCTCCAAAAGCAGTTTATCGAAGAAGGCGGCGTCAGCGAACAACTCGCCGCCGCCCGCCTGGCCGAACGCAACAGGCAGAAAACGGGTGATCGGTCAGATCGGTCAGATCGGTCAGATCGGTCCAATTCAGCGGATCACATCCCGCCTTGTCCGGTGTGTGGCAAGGCCACGGTCCTGCGTACCGCGAAGACCGGAAAGAACGCCGGTAAACAGTTCTGGGGTTGCGCTGCTTACCCCGACTGCAAAGGAATCGCGAACCTATGAACACGCGCAAAATCCCAGCGCGGCCAAGCCATTGTATTGTAACGCAGCCATTGTAGTCTAAAGAATGCTGGCGCCGAAGGCGGAATGCAGCAGTTTGGATCCGAGCAACGCGGTCATGTTCTGCTGATCCAGTGTCGGATTGACTTCAACCAGCTCGCAACTAATCATGGCTTGCGTATCGGCCACCATCTCCATAATTAAGTATGCTTCCCGTGTAGTCAATCCGCCGGAGTCAGGCGTGCCGACTCCCGGCGCGACGCTGGGATCCAGACTGTCAATATCAAATGACAAGTGAAATCCATCGGTTTCGGTATTGACGATAGCCAACGCCTCGCGCATGCACACCGACACGCCACGCTCGTCAATCTCGCGCATCGTTATGGCGCGAATACCTAATCGCTTGATATTTCTTCGCTCGCCTTCATCCAAGTCGCGCGCGCCTAGAAAAACAGTGCGTTGCGGATCTGCCATGGGTTCAATGCCAGCCAAGCCAGTCAGCATCGGTATGCCGTGACCCAACGCCACAGCCAACGGCATGCCGTGAATGTTGCCGCTCGGCGAAGTCTTTGGCGTGTTACAATCGCCATGCGCGTCCACCCACAATAGTCCAAACCGTCGCTTATGTTTGCGAGCATATCGAGCCACTCCACCCAGTGTGCCGATGGCCACTGAGTGATCGCCACCCAGCACCAACGGCGTCTCGCCACGCTCAAGCGCGCCTTCGACTATGCGCATTAGTTCTCGGCACACGCGCGCAATCAGCGGCGCAAAACGGAGTGTTCGAGCGCGCGTCTTCAAGCTGTCTTCGACCGATGCCGCGTGAGCATGCGGCACACTCAAGTTTCCCAGATCACGCACCCGCAATCCCAGACCAGCTAACTTATCATTCAGACCGGCAATGCGAATGGCCGACGGCCCCATGTCCACGCCGCGCAACTGCGCGCCCAGATCCATCGGCACACCGATTATCGAGACTGTTTTTTGTTTTCCGGCCATATTTACGCTCGCACCATTTCTTCGTGCGACTTCAGATCAGATTCCAGCACGAGACCGGGCCGCCACCGCGCAATTTCAACGGGCAGATGCTTGACGTTCAAAACCAGTGTGCCGGGAGCAATAAGCGCGTTCAGAATTGCCGTGCCGCTTTTTGGCACTGCTCCAGCCACTGCCGACTGCGCCGTTCCGGCTTTCTGATCATTAACTTGTGGCGGCGAATACTTTTCTACTTCGCCTTCCAGTTTCGGAAGACTCAGTTTCTCCGGCACAGTCCATAAGAGCGTCACTTTGGCGCCGAGCGACAACGCTTTTTCGGTCTGTAGCGCGATGCGCGCGCCGTTCTCGCTGCCGAGAGAGATGGAGATAATCATCGCGGAAATTTTATCGTCTCCGACAACCAAGACGCAGGGCAGGGAGAGCAAAAGCATATTCAAAGCCGGCGATTCGCTATCTATTAGCTGACTATTGGAAACGGGCGGAATAATGCCGCGTACCGAATAGATCGGCAGCGGTTTCTCTACATTCTTCGCCGGACAATTTGGCATCCGAATTCCAAGCGCGCGAGTCTTGATCTCTTCCCAAGTTGATTCGCCTACCAGCACTTGTCCTCGCCCCGCTAGGGATTCAATCCTCGCGGCTAAATTTGCCGCGTCGCCGATGACAGTGAATTCGATTTTGCGATCCGAGCCGATATTTCCCGCGCAAACCATGCCAGTATTTACGCCGATGCCGTGGCCCAGCGGAGTATGCGGCAGCGAGATTTCGTTTTTCAACGCTTCATCGCGATTAAAAGTGAACATGGCGATCTGCATCTCGATAGCGGCGGTAACGGCGTTGGCGGTAAAATCAGGCATGTCGCCGACCACGCCCCAGTGAGCCATAATGTTGTCTCCGGCGCACTTATCAATCGAGCCGCCGCGGCGAAAGATGATGTTCTGCATCACCGTGAAGTACCGATTTAACAACGTCACCACATTCCGCGCGCTCATCATACGCGCCAGTTTGGTGAAATTGACGATATCGGAGAAAAAAATAGCGCCTTTTTTCTCGGTGCCGCCCAATTCAAGGCTCAATCCGCCGCTCAACATTCGCTCAACCAGATCGGGTGAAAGAAAACGCGATAAATTCTCGCGCTGCGCAGCGGCCGCGGCAGCGTCACGCGCCAGATCCGAGTTCCGAATCACCACTGCCACCTGTCCAGCAACAGCATTCAGTATGCTCAGATCTTCCGGAGTAAATGCCTGTTGGCGACTTTTAGTCTCCAACTCGATCAGCCCCATATATTCCTTGCCGACCAGCAGTGGCGCGCATAATAGCGACTTGATCTCAAACTTCGCCATGGACAGGCCGGCCGCATCGCTCGAAGCGTCCGAGACTAATACTGACTGTCGTTCCTGCCGCACGCGATTCGCTACGGTGCGGGAGAGCCTGATCTCGTTGTCGCAAGCCGAACCGGGCCGAAGTTTGACTTTAGTCATCGGTCCTTTGCGGCGATCTAATGTGATGTTTGATTCTTTTTCGGGCGTCAGCATCGCTGGCAGCGAACCGTCCGGGCCGACGAGCACGATGATACCGCGATCTGCTTGCGGGAAGACTTCGAACAACTTGTCCAGACAAATGTTCAGCAACTTGCCTGCATCAAGTGTGATGCCCATTTCTTTGCCCACGTCCACCAACAGTCTAAGCCGTTCGGTGACACGCTTGAGTTTGGCGACATCAGAACTGGATGCTTCTTCCTCGGACACCACTTGCGCGTCCGCTTGCTGCGTAAAATCCACTTTTGGCGAACTGGTTTCTTCATCTTCCAATCGCACTACCGACATGCCGGGATCGTAAGTCGCCGGCAAGCGCAGCTCGTTGAGTCCGCCGGTGGCGTCTGCCGGCGCATTCAGTCGCAAAAATAATTCAGTCGAACCGATGCGCAGCACATCGCCATTTTTGATGAGAGAACGCTTGTTCAATGCCTGGCCGTTGAGCAGCGTGCCGTTGGCCGAGCCATTGTCTTCAGCGTAAAAAACTCCGAGCGCTCCGCGTTCGATCTTGCAGTGATGTCGCGAAGACATGGGGTCGCGCAGCACGATCTCGCAGTCGGAGTGACGACCGATTACGCTCTTCTCGACCAATCGGTAACTCTTGGTCGCGCCCTCGTGATCGGTCACGACGATTTCAGCGAGTACAGTCATCTGTGGGCGACCTTTGGCTTGTTCAGGCATCTATTTTACTACAGCGGAAGGGATATTTGGACTCTTGGGGTTGACCGTGACGATTTGGCGCGACGGCTCAATCACGAGGTCCATATCTTCCATTGGGACGGCGCCGAGCAGTACCGATTCTCCTATGACCAGAGCCCCAGTGAAGCAAGTACGTTTCTGGAACCGGATTTGGATCGGTCCGACATACGGGACGACATGAGACCGCTCATCAGCGGTTGTAACTTCTCTTTTTTCGATCTCATTGAGCTCAAGTTGAATGGCAACATGCTCCGGTATACAAATCGTCATCGCCCCGGTGTCGACCAAAGCTTGTACGGTCAACGGGGCAAGATCTGGTTTGCGAGGGTTTGATAACTCGATATTCACATTAATCATGCCCTTGATGTTTTCCTTTAGTTTTGTAGCCGTTCACCGCAGTCACCATGACGTTAGGAAAGTGTTGCTCTGTATCTGGCTAACCGACGCGCAGTTTTTTTACGCGTCCAGTTGAGCGCCTTGTTAGACTTATAGATTTCCGCGCAAGATTTATAAGGGAACGAAGAGCATCGTTTACGGCTTCTTCTGTGGAGAACACTTTGGCCACATCAGGACTGAGAAGCACCAAATTTGTGCCCTTTTGGTAAGATTCAAAATACTTGCCTCTAACACCTAATCCAAGGTCTTCACGGTTATACAAGGGTCGCAACTCTTCAGATTTAATCTTTTTTATAGATTCTCCTTTCTTTGTGATTCATAAAACCGCTAATAATTTATTAATCTCTTTTGTCGGATACCCAAAGATTGACCGCATTTGCCCATCTCTTGTGACCACAACAAACATATCACCGTCAATATTGTACTGCGCATCCCATGCGATATGAAAATTGCTGGCTGTTTCTACGATGACATAATCCTGTCGTATCCCATCGCGGGCAAGACAAAGCGCCAGTTGGTCCTGCGGGTCCAGCATCCACGCGTCGCCGTTTTCCGTCGAGAAAAAGACTATGTCGTTGAGTGCAACAGCGCAGCCATCGTGATTTTGCGCTCTTTTGACGATATAATCGGCTTCGCTAGATATGTTGATCTGCTCGCGACTGATTATCTTTTGTTTTTGTATGTTCATGCTTGTTCGTCTTTCGTCTAGCTCTGTATTTTACCGATCCGCACCACGGTATACTTAGTGCGGTGTCCGCGGCGGCGACCCAGCGAATTTGTCCAGACGCGATGATGAGCAATCGTCTTGTCGCCTTTGATGTGATCTTCCACCACACCGGTCACTTTGGCGCCCGGGATTGACGGCGAACCGATCTTAACCTGTCCACCCTCCAAACCCAGCAACAGCACTTGATCGAAGGTGATTTCCTGACCATTATTGACGCGAATCTCATCAATTTGAACCAGTTCGCCTTCCTGCACTTTATACTGCCGACCACGATCACTAAGAATTGCGTACATAGTCGTCCACCTCGCTGGTTTTCTTTAACACCCACTCACCGCCTTCTTTAGCGGTTGAGATTTGCATCTGACTCAAAGAAATGGCGGAGTCCCCACGGACTTCAATCGTCACTCCTTTAAGGTCTTCCAACTTAATCAACTCTTTGCGAAATTGATTAAGAATTTCAAAAGCCGCCGTAGAATTTAAAAGCGCCTTCACCCGCCGCACACTACTGTCGCGCAACTGCGATTTAATTTCTCGTAACATCTCCAAGCCCAACGACTCGGGCGATTTGACCTGACCCAGACCGGAGCAACACGAGCAGCGATCAAACAGCGTCTTGCGCAAACTGTGTCGGATGCGCTGTCGAGTCATCTCCACTACTCCCAGCGAACTGATGGGCAGCACGTTAGTACGAGCCTTATCGCGAGCCAGGTGAGCCTTCAACTCGCACTCCACGCTACGCCGGTGTTCGTGGATATCCATATCAATGAAATCAATCATCACTAAACCGCCAATATCGCGCAACCGCAACTGACGAGCGATCTCCCGCGCCGCCTCCAGATTAGTCTGCAGGATCGTGTCGTCCTGATTACGCTTCTCGCGAAATCGTCCGGTATTGACGTCAATCGCCACCAGCGCCTCGGTCTGCTCGATAACAATTGAGCCGCCACTGCGCAGATTGACTTTACGATTAAACAGCCGTTGCAATTGCTGTTCCACGCCGTGCTTATGGAACAGCGGTTCAGGTTCGGAGTACAGTTTCAGTTTGTGTTCGGTACCCGGCGCCATCTCGCGAAGAAACTCGCGAGCCCGCCCCAGCGCCACCGAGTCGTCAATGATAATCTCGGCCACATCATCAGTGATCACATCGCGGAATACGCGAGTGATCACGTCGCCTTCCTGATAAATCAGAGCGGGCGCTTTCGCCATCGCGCCCTTCTTTTTCAACGTGTTCCAGCCGCGCAATAGATAATCCATGTCGCGCTGCAGATCTTCTTTGGAATGCCCAGTGCCGGCAGTGCGCACAATTACGCCAATATCTTCAGGCGCATTGAGTTGACCGAGAATCTCTTTCAACGTCCGCCGCTGCTCTTCACTCTCGATGCGTTTAGAAACACCCAACCGCGGCATCGCCGGCATCAATACTAGGTAACGACCGGGCATACTGATATAATTAGTGAGCGCAGGACCTTTCTGGCCGATGCTTTCCTTACTCACTTGCACCAGCACTTCCTGTCCTATGCTCAGCATTTCCTGAATAGTGTAACGCCGATCATGCTGGCGTTCACGTCCACTGCGACCACCACCTCGACGAGTTGGCCGGGCCGAAACCGGCGCAGTGAGCGGCGTATCCGGCAGATCCGTCTGATCCGTCTGATCTGTCTGATCCAACGTTGGCGCTGCATGGCTATCTTCGCTTGCAGATTCTGATTCCAAAGTTGGCGCGACCATTGGCGCCGCACTCGGCGGACGCGCTCGTCCTGAATATCCACGACGACGACGTCTGTGACGATTACTGCTGTGAGCTTGCGCGTTCTTTACATCCGCATTCGCGCCGTCGATTGTTTCGCCAGACGGCGCGCCTTCGACATTTGAAGCGCCCGACTCCTGCGTTTGTGGGAGAGGCTGGTTTTCCGTAAGCGTCGCTAGAGGCTGTTCTTCCGTTACGGCGTTGCGAGCATGTTTCACGCGCGTCTTTTGTGTCTCGGGCAGATTCGAAATATCATTGTAGCTGCCATTCGGCGGGATACAGTCCGATGCGTGTAGGAAGCCATGTCGTTGTGTGCCCAAGTCCACGAACGCCGCCTGAAGCGATGGCTCAATATTAACAACCCGACCCTTGTAGATGTTTCCAGTCTGCTGTCCGCGACTCTTGCGTTCCATGAATATCTCGGCCAGCTCGCCGTTCTCCAGGATAGCCACTCGAATCTCGCCTGGCTCCACCGAATTGAGCAGCACAACTTTGCGTGCGTCTGGCGGCAATTGCGGAGAAACGGCCGTCGAATTCTGGTTTTTCCGACGGCGTTGACCTAGGCGTCGCGATGATTGCGCAACAGGCTTCATCGCCGGCTCGACAGCAGGCGTTGCTTCAGAGCCGCTCTCGCCGGACACAGGAATCGACACAGTGGCCACTTGCAATTCAGGCGACGGTATGGGTTCTTGTTGAATTTCTTGAGACGCGGAAGAAGTAGATTGCTGGGTAATCGAGACAGACTCGCTGATGCTACAACAACTGTTTTCTCGTGCCGCAGGCGACTCGCCTGCTTGCTCTGACAAATGCGATGGCTCATGCGTGAGAGGCAAGCAGGACGCCTGCGGTACAGTCGTTGCAACTGCCTCAGAAACCACGAGTTTTACGACCGGCGGCAGAGCGGACCGTGGCAAGATATTTGAGTGAGCCGGTGCCTGATGCCGATTAGCGGCATATCGAGCGTTCTGTTCAGACGGGTTATTTCCACCGCCGTGGCCTCTACGACGGCGACGGCGGCGCTTGCCATGACTCTCGCCCGCATTATTCTGCGCTCGCGGCATATATCCAGTCGTCTGGCTCTTAAGGATATTCTCAACAATCTGACCAGCGCGTCGCGCCGCTGCTTCGTCTCTGGCAATATCATCCAACGCGGTCGTTTGTGTGTTTCCGAGCAAGACTCCTGTTACTGTGCGGCCTCCAGCAGTTCCAGGGGCGGCTCCAGTTCCATCCATAGTTTTGTACTCCGTACATGTTTAAGACTGTCCAAGGACTCGTTCAGCACCAAGCTGAGCACCTCCAACGGACGAGCCGATCCCTTTTGGTTTGGTGCGACCTCGATCAGCAAATCGCCGGTGGTCTCCAGCGTGATATCTAGCAAAGCGGGCCTTATGTCTATGTCTTGGATTCTGTTTTTTCTGGAACGCTGAAACGGGAGGCTCGCCGCCTGCAGGAGCGCCTGGCACCGGTCCAACGAAACCATCAAACCAGCTTCCTTCAAATGCAGACGATACTGGATTCGGCGAGGTGTTTGGCCCGCTCGACGCAGGGGCAGCGCCTTCACCGTTTTCAATACCAGACCCGGGGGGAAAGTGGATGATAAACGAGTATAGATTGTCTGTGTATCCAACCATTGTGTTAATTCGATTTCTGCAACTTCGTCCAGGGAAACTACCCCAACTTCCAGCGCTACGGGAAAAACAATACGTAAACGAGGATTAAAACCTTCTGTCAGTCGTACCGGCAATGCCGCTCGACGCACAGCGCGCATCATGGCGCGCATCAGATCGTGGTGAGAGATGAAACGAACCGCATCACCCTTTTCAAACCGAAGCTCAACTTTTTGTTGAATCATCACCGCGCATCAATTTACTAATGTCTATCTTTATGGCCACAGGTCAAGTGGCATTAATTTTAAAGTATAGGAATTTCGTAACCGTTCACCACAAAGCCACAGAGAACACAGAGAAAATTTAAAAAACGGCACTGGTTCAAATATGACAGATGCAGGGCAACGCTTTTCTAACGAAGTGCGAT
>JAZDLP010000209.1:0-3700 GCA_043801885.1 Planctomycetota bacterium
TGATATGAAATGCCCGAAAGGGCGTTTTTTGCATTTTTTTTAGAATTGTGCTATAATTTAATAAATGGAAAATAAAGAGCCAATTTGTATCGAGCAGTTAGATTGGAAGGGGAAAATATCGTAATTCGTAATTCGTAATTCGTAATTCGTAATTTGTAATTCGTAATTTGTAATTCGCAGTTCTTGGACGCTTTAGATGAAACACAAACATTTTATTCCAATTTTTATCGCAGTTATGGCCACGTTGCCAGGTATTGTCGTTCGGCTCATAGGCGCGCATCTTGATCCGGGCATGATGGCTTTGACGTCAGGCATCGCTATTTTAGGCGCTTCGTTTCTGCTGTTATGGGCCTGCGATGTCGCTCAAGCCGACATCTCGCCAACGCTGGCTCTGGCCGTTGTGGCGCTGATTGCTGTTCTCCCCGAATATGCCGTAGACATGTACTTTACCTGGCAGGCGGGGAAGTTCCCTGAAAGTGATTATGCGCATTACGCTATTGCTAACATGACCGGCGCCAACCGACTGCTGATCGGTGTGGCATGGGGGCTGATAGTGGCGATTTACTGGATTCGCCATCGGCGCGACGTGTGCATTGGGAAAGATCGGCGCACCGAATTGTTTTTTTTAGGCATAGCGACTATCTACGCATTCGTCATCCCATTAAAGGGCACGCTGGCTTGGTACGATAGTCTGGTATTACTTGGCATTTATGGCTGGTATCTCGTTGTTGCCGGGCGGCGACCGTGCGTTGAAGTCGAGGTGGAAGGGCTGGCGGGAGTGCTGGCGCGTTTGCCCAAAAAAAAGCGACGCTGCGTGACGGCACTGCTGTTTCTGTTTGCGGCCGGCGCGATTCTGGCCAACGCCGAATCATTCTGCGAAGGTCTAATCGGAACCGGCAAGGCGCTACATATTAATGAATTTCTTCTGGTGCAATGGCTGGCGCCGATCGCGTCGGAAGCTCCCGAGTTCATCGTTGCGCTGGTTTTTGCCTGGCACGGTCGAGCCGGCATGGCGCTAGGCAGTCTGCTCTCCGCCAAACTGAACCAATGGACTCTGCTGGTCGGCATGATCCCCATTGTATTTGCGCTGGCGAGCGAAAGTTTGAAACACTCACTGCCAATGGGACAGTTTCAAATGAATGAGATATTGCTGACGGCTGCGCAGACGCTCCTGGCGGTGATATTGCTGGCGCCTCTGCGTCTAAGCATAGGCGGCGCTGCTTTGTTATTTGGATTATTTATTGGGCAATTTATCACGCTGCCGTTATTGCAATCGCTCCCCAATGGCGCGCCTTTTAACTTGAACGATGAGAGCATCCGACCGTTCTTTGCGCTGCTGTATATCATGGGCGCGATCACTATTTTCATGCAACAGTCGCGATGGACGCTGGCGCTGCCGCAGGGAGTATTACGCGCAACTAACAAAGAAAAAACAGCAAGAAAGAAATAACGTAACCGTTCACCACAGAGACCCATTCGAGGCCAGGCCGCAACCCAAAGGCGTTGTTGATGGGGGGACGGGGAGACGGGGAGAAACAGCTTTTGCTCAAAAGTCGCCAAAAAATTTTTGCGCCACGCAAAGATTTTGATGGTTAGTAGTAACGCACTTAACTTTAGATAAACTAGACTCAATAACTACTTTTCAAATCTGTTCGTCGGTCGCCAGGCCGTAGCGAGTCATTTTACGATACAGTGTGGAACGATGCACCTCCAAGCGGCGCGCGGCTTCAGAGATGTTGCCGCCGGTGATGGATAGCGTGCGTAGAATGATCCGTTTTTCTTCCTCATTCATCGTCAATATATCACCGCTCGATGAGCCAGGCTTGAACAACAACTTCGTACCGGAGACCGGGACGGCACGGGGCGCCATGGGAACACGCGGCAAAGGCAGTTTTACCGCCGTCGGGTCACGTTGCAAACCGGCTGCCGCATCCTGAGTCTGACGATCTTTGGCCGCGTTAGCTTGAGCCAGCATGCTTTTAAACTGTTCGGCGCTATAAGTTTCAGTGATTCTGGGCAGCGGCACCGCCTGCGGTCCGGCCGCTACTCGAATGATCTCTGGCGGCAAACTGGTCGGCTGGATGGCCAAGCTATCTTCAAATACAATCGCGCGTTCGATCGCGTTCTTTAGTTCACGCGCATTACCCGGCCAGTGGTACTTCAGCAGCATGTCAAGCGCCTGAGGAGCGATGCGTGTGGCGCGAGTATGACCATCCTTACGGGCTTCGTCGAGAAAATGTTGCGCCATCGGACCCACATCTTCATGCCGCTCCCGCAACGGCGACACTTTCAACACCGACATCGCTAAATGGGAATATAGATCGGAGCGGAACTGATCGTGTTGCAAGCGAGCCTGCAGATCCTGACTGGCCGTGGAGATAACTCGCGTGTTGATCTTGATAGCAAGATCGTTACCCACACGGCGGATCTCGCGGTTTTCCAAAACGCGCAGCAGTTGCGCCTGCATATCCGCTCGCATCTCGCCGATTTCGTCCAGAAAAAGTGTGCCGCCATCGGCCTGTTCGAAGCTGCCGATGCGACGCGCGCTCATGCCGTCCAAAGCATCTTTCTCGTGGCCAAATAATTCGCTTTCCAGCAGCGTCTCTGGGATCGCGCTACAATTGATCGCCACAAAAGGACATTTTTTGCGAGCCGAGGCGAAGTGAATCGCACGCGCCAGCGTCTCTTTACCGCTGCCGCTCTCACCCAGGATCAGCACGTTCGAATCGTTCATCGCCGCGTGCCGCGACTGTTCGACTAATGCGCGCATGATCGAAGAGTGCGCCACAATCTGATCGAATCCGTGGGCTTTAGTTAGCGAGTCTTCAAGCTGTTGCACACGCGCTTTTAATTCACGAATTGTCAATGCGTTGCGGATGATCACGCACAGGTGTTCCAGATCAAAAGGCTTGATCAAAAAGTCGTATGCGCCGTGTTTCATGCAATCTACAGCCAACTTGATGCTCTCGGCTGCCGTCATTATGACGACGGGCAGTTCGGGGCGAGTCTGGCGAATTGTGGAGAGTACGATGGCGCCGTCTTTATCAGGCAACAGGATATCGAGCAATACGATATCCGGTTCCAATTTCGACAAACGAGCCAAGCCTTCTTCGCCGGATCGGAAGATATGCGCTTCGTAACCATGGTTTTGAAGCTGATCGCGCAACAGATCGCCAAAATTAGCGTCATTTTCGATAACCATGATCATGCGAGCAGGGGTACTCGCACGGAACGAAACAATCGGTTTTACATCGCTCATATAGATAATCTTTTGGCTCATGTTGGCAAGTGTGTGAAATCCCATGCGCTCCGTAGGGGCACGGCATGCCGTGCCCCTACGTTATTGCACACACTTGCCAACATGAGCCAATCTTTTTTAGACGCACGTTCGCGTGTAAGACTATCAAGATACTACTCAATGGTAAAACTTTTGTCCACGCAAAGCCAAAATCGCGCATAATCATAGGTGACAGAACTATTCATTCCTTGAGGGCACGAAGTCGGAGACCCAGTTTTCATCACCAGAGAACGGGATCTATGACAATCTGTGTACACAACGCTAAAGTTTAATCACAAAGACACAAAGATGAACAGATTTGAAAAGTAGTTATTGAGTCTAGTTTATCTAAAGTTAAGTGCGTTACTACTAACCATCAAAATCTTTGCGTGGCGCAAAGATTTTTTGGCGACTTTTGAGCAA
>JAZDLP010000222.1:0-3661 GCA_043801885.1 Planctomycetota bacterium
GCTTCTCTAAAAGAATCTGTGGGTGACTTTGGGCACAGGTAAACATCCAAGTGTATGGTAAAGCGCTACTTCCAATGTTTCTACATGCCTATAACCATATGCCATTTTAATCGTCGTTTTCGCCTTGTTGTTGAGACCTTCAACAATGCCGCTTGAATACTCCCCTTTTGCCTTAAACCAATTTAACAATAACGGCCGATGGGTTTCCAATGAGCGCGCCATTTTCTTCAAGGGTTCAATTCGAGTGCGTCTCACGCGGCCACACCACCCATCCATGAACTTTCCCGCCCAGATCGCTGATCTATACTCCCAAAATCGCTGAAAGTCTTCTTTCATCAAATAGGCCTTCACTGTTTTAAGATTCATCTTCAATAGCTCCGACAGACGCTCGCATTGCTTCCCTGTTAAATTCTTGACGCGTTTCAATATGCACCAGCGCGTGTGCTTCAATACCACATCCTTTCCCTCCTTGGTCAATCGCGCGGCTTCCTGTCGCCTTACTTCGTCCAAGGCCTTGTTTAAGTTCGCCATGATGTGAAAGCGATCTAATATATTCAGCGCATTCCCCGCTTTTGCGCGGATGACCTTTAAATATGGTTTCCACATATCGCTGCATATGTACTTCAGTCTTTTCGTTCTTTTTTCCTGAAACCAATCAAAGAATCCAGTCAGTGTTTTCTCCGTGCGATCTCGTCCTATCCACAACAGCCTCCGCGAGCCTTCGTCTATCTGGTATACAAGCGTCAGATATTTGTGCCCTTGACGCCAAGCAATCTCATCGATTCCTAGCGCTTTTATTCCACTTAACGCCCGATGCTCTTTCCCATAATTCACCACATACTTGATGCTCTCATACACATGATACCATGTCGTCTTAAATCGTTGCGCCACCTTGCTCCAAGACATATCTTTACCCCATTCCGCCAGATAGCAGGCAAACGCTATCGTCAGTCTCGACTTCCCTACTGCCCATGGCACTTTTTCAACCCGAACCCCACAGTCAGTGCAGGCCACTCGACGCATCGCATATAACAACAACACAGGGATTCCCCATATCGGCACAAATTCAAACATTCGCTCTTCTAAATGATCGTACACACTTTTTCTGTTTTCCGTTGTTTTTTGCCCACAGATTTTTCCATAGAACCCTTTATGTCAAGCAATCTTATACTTCGAAAGATGGCGGGAGGCGCCAGCCAAAGGATTTTCCAGGTTACGTCGAGGCCGTTCCAGAATTCTATGCGCGGCTGCAAGCGTCAAACCGCCTGACTGGTAAAGTTCTTAGCCAGATGAATGTTCTGAACGAGGCGACGAAGCAACAGTTGGACGAGACGGACAAACTCCTCGCCAAACTCTTGGAACTCTCGAAAAAAGAGGTTGAAAATCAGCCGTTGACCGCCGCAGACGCGGAATGGATCAAGCACTTTGACAGCGCAATGAAGGTGGCAACCTGCGGCCACCGCGCCGAAGCCATGAAAACCACACTGATTGCCGACGTCCATACCGACTCGAACACACAACAAGTTCTGAAAAAATCCCTGAATTCGTGCGGAGTTACTTCGCGGAGTAGTGAGGTTCGGTTACTGTTATCCGAGCCGCGACCGTTAGTACTACAACGACTGTTTTCTCGTACCGCAGGCGTCTCGCCTCCCTGTCAACAACGCCTTTTGGTTGCAGCTTGGCCGCGTTGTGGTAAGTCTATTTTTTGTGAATATTTCCGCTGACAAAATTGCGCGACAGGGTTGGTTCAGCCGTCTGTTTTCGCTGCGCGCTGGTTCAAGCGCGAGTCTTGCTGACCGCGAGATCGTCTTTCCGCCCGAATTCATCGCGTCGTTGGAACGGCTGCGATTGGTGGCGTTGAAAGCCATTGGTGGCGGGTTGCGCGAAGGCCATCGTCTTGGCGCCTATAAGGGCGGACAACTCGAATTTCACGGCCACCGCAACTACGTTCCCGGCGACGAATTGCGTTACGTTGACTGGAATTCCTACGCGCGGCTCGGCCGTCCGTACATCAAGGAGTTTGCGCGCGAAGAAGCCGGTGTGCTGCATTTGTTGCTGGATGCTACGCCATCAATGGGACTGGGGACGCCGTCAAAGTGGACGTTCGCGCGGCGTTTGGCGGCGTTGTTCACGCATGTCGCACTGGCCAGCAAGGACACCGTATTCGTTTATGTATTTTGCGGCGACAGTGTGTTCGAATCATTTCCAGCGCGTGGCGCGAAGGGCGGCATTCGCGAGTTTTTGTCATTTTTGACGAATCGATGGCTGGCGCAGTCCGCTTCTACGGCGACAAGAGAACAACAACCGTTAGCGGCGCACGTACTGGAATTGGCGGTGTCGCAGTTTTTGCGTCGCAATCCGTCACGTGGGCGTCTAATAGCGATTAGCGATTTCTGGCAGGATGAATCTGAGATCGTCGCGGCTGTTTCGCGGTTGTCTTCGGCGGGTTTTGACGCGTCGGCGATTCATGTGCTCGCGCCGGAAGAACTGGCGCCGGAGGCCGCAGGCGAGTTATTGGCGCGATCACTTGAAGAAGAAGGTGAAGTGGAACTCTTCGGCGGTGGCGACTTTGCCGGCCGGTATGCGGCGGAATTTGAGGCGCACCGCCGCGCTATCGAAGAGACTTTTAAAAAACGCGGCGGCAACTACCTGCTCGAACGTTCGGATACGTCCATCGAACACGTATTGATCACTACGTTGCGCCGACGTCGCTGGGTGATGTGATCGGTTACGATTTTTGATTGTGGATTTAAGGAGGTGGACAGACAATGCGCCGATTTCCGTGCGACAGCATGCGTCCGATGCTCGTTCTTGAAACCTCTGGCCAATCGCTCGGCGTGGCGTTGCGCGCCAAAAATGGGTTGATCTTCGAAGAGAACGTCATCGCTGGCTCGATTCACGGCCGAGCGCTCGCGCCGCTCATCAAGAAAGCGCTCGTTACTCATAATCTGCGCGCGACCGAACTCAGCGCCGTAGCGGTCTCGCTGGGGCCGGGTTCGTGGACGGGTTTGCGGATCGGATTAAGCGCCGCGAAGGCGCTCGCCTGGAGCGCTGGTGTGACGTTAATCGGTGTGCCCAGTTTTGAAGCGCTGGCCTGCGCTGCCGCGCAATCTGCGCCGGCCTGCGCGCGCCTGACTTTACGCGACGCGCGCAGCGAGGGATTTTTTTTTGCGCTTTTTAGCGAGACCCTGGATGCGCCTGAGCGGTGGATAGAAGAGAGTGTGGCTCAATCACCGGATATTATTGCCGCAGTGGAGAAAGCTATGCGGAATCGTTCCGCGCCGCTAACGGTGTGCGGTGACCGAGTCTGTCAGGACGCTGTCGCCGAGTCAGCTCGACAACGCGGCTGGACTTTGCTGCCTCAGTGCGAGTATATATCAGCATTTGCAGTGGCCGAATGTGGCTGGCAGCGGCTGCAGCGCGGCGAAGGTCTGACTACTGCGGCGCAGATTCATCGGCTCGCGCCGCTTTACTTGCGCGCCAGTGATCCGGAATTGCGACTGGCCAAGCTATACCATAACAGGGAATTTTAGATTTTGGGTAACCGTTCACCACAGAGACCGACGAGAAGGACGCGGAACGGATTCTTGAAATACTGCGAGGTCATTACTTGGCTGGGAACAAACTGCCCGACGTGTGGATACCGAACAAACAGACTCGA
>JAZDLP010000230.1:0-4915 GCA_043801885.1 Planctomycetota bacterium
GGAGCAAATCCCGACACAGAGTATGGTCCGTTTCTAGCGATTCGATAACATGGTCTTTCCGAAAAAGTGGAAACGACCGAATAGCAGAATGCGCGTGATCATCGACGGCAACCCATCCTTTTTGAGAAAGCAGGCTTGACGGGTAGTTCCATAGCAGAACACAGAGAAACTTATAAGATTTTTCTCTGGATAACATCCTCAAGAACTTTGACATTGCAATTGATCAGCAGTCACTTTCATAAGCGGATTTAAATATTCCAACATCACAATTTTGCGCATCTCGATGACTGATCCTACGATCTGTTCCGTTATCTTCTTCAATGCTGTCTCTGTGTTCTCTGTGGCTCTATGGTGAACGGTTACATTTTTTGCGACTTTTGAGCAAAAGCTGTTTCCCCCGTCGCCCCGTCCCCTTGTCTCCCCGTCAACAACGCCTTTGGGTTACGGCTTAGCCTCGAATGGGTTCATCTGTGATTATTTGTAGTTATCTGTGGTTTGGTTTGCTAAAATAAGCGATAGTTGCTTGTAGCCATATTGGCGCGCATCATCCAGATTCCATAGATTATTCAAGCCGGTATCCAAGAGACATTCAGTGGCGCGTTCGCTGCCCCAGAATTTAGCCCACTTTCGCGCCGCCGCGACCTCTGTATCAACTTCAGCCGTCCGCTGCTCTTCTTTGGCGAGCAGCGCTATATGAACGTGGTACTCAGGGCTGAAGAATGACCAACGCGCCACTCCCACCAGCAGCGCCAACAGCAGGAGCACGACCGCTATCATCGCCATTCCCAATCGCTGCCATAGTCGCCAAACTTCAAAGAAACTCGCCAGTAGCGAACCGACCAGAAATCCGCCCAGGTGCGCCCAATTGTCTATAGGCCCCATCATGCCGGAGATACCGATCAGAAAGAACAATACGATCCAAGTGATTTGCTGACGCACTTCATGGTTGCGCCAAAAATATTTTACGCGCGGCAGTCGGAGTATTTTTACGCATAATTCGGCGCCCAAGAGTCCAAACAGCGCGGCAGAGGCGCCGATGGCCAGGTATCCGCCAAAAATTTGACTGAAACAAAAACCGGCCACGCCGCTGAGCAGATATAATGTGCCGAAATTAGCGGAGCCAAAATGCGATTCGGCGCTTGGGCCGATGCTCCAGAGATACATGTTGTTCAAAAGGATGTGCAGCAATCCGCCGTGCAGAAAGTTCGGCAGAATCAGACGCACCCACTCGCCTTCCCAAAGCAGTTCGCGTTGACTGGCGCCCAGCGCGAGCAGCACATTCGAGTCAATTTCTGTATTACACGAGCGATATGCGCAGATGCCGTATAACGCGCAGTTGATCGTAAAGAACAACATCGAGAGCGGCGCAGTTGAGAGAATATCCGTTCGGCCGCCGTCGGTCACCAGTTACTTGCCTCCGAAAGTATTCTTCAAGCGCTGGAAGGCCGCCACTTTTAGCGCAGCCAGCCAGATTGGAATGGAAAAAACAAAGCCGATACCGGAGAAAATCAGCAGTAGTAGCGCTTGTAATTGCGCCGCTGTCGGCTGTGGTTGATTCGGCGGCATGTTCTTCCGCATCTGCTCCAACATGGCATCGTCCACCATTACCAAGCCAAGCTGCAGATTCAGCGGCATGCACAGCAACACTGCCATGGCCGCCGCCAGAAACACCGTGTAGGCGCCGGTCCGCATCTGTCGAACACTGCGAAATAATCCGAAGATAAGCAACACATTAAATCCGATCAGCAAGTACGGCGGTTCTTGAGTCAACAGCAGATTCAACGTCAAGTACGACAGCCAGGCGACAGTGCAGATACCAGAAGCAATCGCCACCGAACGCCAGACGTTTGTGGAACGTTCGGCTATCGTTACTACCGCCAGCATCGCTTGCTCTCTGCGGTGGTCATTCTCATCCTCTTTTAACTTCTCATCTAAAATTGCGCCACAGAACCGGCACTTGCGAGCGGCCGCCTTGATTATCTCGGCGCATAACGGACAGATTTTCGTAGCTTCGGTACCGAGCGCAACAGAGTGAGGCAGACATTCTTGTCTGTTCGAGGGCGCTTCCGGTGGCCGAAGAGCAGTGGCGCAGTCTAACACGCCAGCCTGTGGCGACTCCATATCGAGCAACTGTGCGGTGTCTTGAGACGGCGCAGTTGCGCTGGATGGAATCGTGTTTCTGGTCTGACAGCCCGGACAGATCACCTCGCGCGCAGCGTACTGATCTTGTGAGAATAACGCTTTGCCGCAATGAACACAGTTGAAATAGATAGCCATAAAACTCTCTTTGTAGCGCAGCCAATCCGCAATCAAAAATTCGGGCACTGGTTCAAATTTGGCCTAAACATGTAACAAAGACAACAGTATCTCCGCTGGCCAATAAAGGCAAAAATATTCTGGTAGAAATTGCTGATTTGCTAAAATCTGTTACCTTGACTTGAACCTTGCCGAAATTTCTATACTTCAAGAAAAGAGAGGTTTAGGCCACGGTTAACAACAAAATCTGCTGTTTGAGAGTATAGGAATTTAAAGGTTGGTCACTCAAATCAAAAATTGCCGCCAAAGGCGATCTGTTTTCCTTCAATCAAAAATCAAAAATCAAAAATCTACAATTCCCTCATGTCCTGGCGCTTGCCCGATTCCGATCAGTCAATATCCTGTCGTGCTGATGGCGCATGGCGGCGGCGGGCGGCTGATGCATCAATTGATTGAAAAGATGTTCGTATCGGTTTTTAAGAACGACCTGCTGGAATCGCGTCATGATTCGGCAGTACTGAACTTGCCGTCATCAAAAATCGCGTTCACGACGGATTCGTTTGTGGTCCAACCGCTCTTCTTTCCAGGCGGCGACATCGGCCAACTGGCGGTCTATGGCACAGTCAATGATCTGGCCATGAGCGGAGCGCGGCCCGCGTATCTGAGCGCTAGTTTTGTGCTCGAAGAAGGTTTGTCCATGGAGACGCTCTGGCGAGTGGCGCAATCCATGGCGCGTGCGAGTCGGCGCACGAAGACGCTGATCGTTACTGGCGATACGAAAGTTGTGGACCGCGGCAAAGGCGATCAGATTTTCATCAACACCTCCGGCATCGGACTGATCGAACATTCGCAGACGATTGCGCCCGTGCGAGTCAGACCAGGCGATTTTCTGCTGCTGAACGGCGATTTGGGACGGCACGGCATGGCGATCATGGCGGCGCGTGAAGGGCTGGAATTTGAGACGACGATTAAAAGCGATGCCGCGCCACTGGCGGAATTAGTGCTGGCGTTGCTGGCCGCCGATGTTGAACTGCATTGTCTGCGCGATCTAACGCGCGGCGGATTGGCCAGCGCGTTAAACGAAATTGCGTCGACTGCGGGCGTGTCTATCTCCCTCGAAGAGACGCGCATTCCAGTGCGCAAAGCTGTCCGTGCGGCGTGCGAACTGCTGGGTTTGGACCCGTTGCATGTGGCGAATGAAGGCCGGTTGGTGGCGTTCGTGCCGCAGACGCACGTGGCTCGAGCGTTGCGGATCATGCGCAATCACTCGCAAGGCCGAGACGCCTGTCTGATCGGACACGTCACGGATGAGCCTGGCGCGTTGGTGACCATGACTAATCAGATCGGCGCCACTCGTGTCGTAGATATGCTCAGCGGCGAACAACTTCCGCGCATCTGTTGAGCGACACTATCTCTGGATTACCTCATCGCTCGGAACACGATGTCGCTACCTTCGTCGTAAGCCCCTTCCTTCAGAGTAACTCCTCCGTTGTCTTTTCCGTCCGGGCCTACGCTCCAGAGACGATAGCCTTTGGTATCCTTTGCGTAGCGGATATTTCTCTCCGCGAACACGTCATCGGGAATCTTCGATAAATACTGGGGAACCAATGCGTCGAGCGACTCGGGAAGTTGTCCTTTGTCGTTACGGTGCATTTCCACAGCGCAGGCCGCTTGAACAAGCAATAGCGACTCGTAATTGGCCAAGAGAGTTTGGATGATACGTCTGTTTGTCGAATTGCGTTCGCCAATAAAGAGTCTCTTCATGTTAACGATATCTGTCTCTGCTGTGGCGGCTTGGGATAATTCCCGTAGCCGATCATTGGAAAGGCGAGTGTGCGTGAATGCGCGTTGTATGTTCCCCACCGCCATGGGTAAGATCGCAGCCCGAACCAGACTTGAAATGAGGAGCGGCTCATTCCTTAAGCTGCCCGCCAGCCTAAACATCACGACGATATTCGACGCCACAGCATCCGCATGACCCTGTGAAAGTTCGCCCAAATTCTCCAAGCTCAGTAGCCGTGCGCACTGCCGTATTTTGCTGAAGTGCGGTTGGAGTGTTCCGTATCCTTTCGACAGGTCAATAGAGTATGAGCACGCGTCTAGCGACGCGCCTTTCCTGATCGAGTTCAATCCATCGCGTTTATTAGCGAGGTATGCCTCGATATTCCGAATGATTTCCGCCGAGGGCGTCTCGTCAAGTTCGATGGCTTTGCCCGTCCCAATGATCGGCAAAGATTTTATTATGGATTCTTCTTGCTTCGTGTGGACGCAAGCTAGGGCGAATCCCGCTTCGTAATAGGTGGCGGCGTTCGGTTCTGGTGTGTTGGCGCGATAAGCTTGGTCCAGTTCCACAGCGTTAACCGTATCATTCATACACGCCAATACTAACGCAATCCCACTGCTGGTCATGCTTTTTCATCACCCTTTTACATACACGACCCGCACAGGCTTTCGATTTGTCTAACTTTTTTTGAGCAGCGCTTAAAACACAATGTCGCTACCCTAATGTGTATGGTATATAGTTTCTGTTTTCCAAGCCACAAAACGCGCAATTTACGAGGAGAAATATAATTTTTTATGTATAATATGTTCAGTCTATTTTAAGCTATTTTACAAGATTATACGGGGAAGATGACAAAAAACCTGGAGAATAAGCTCA
>JAZDLP010000231.1:0-2241 GCA_043801885.1 Planctomycetota bacterium
CGGCGGCTGTATGCCGCTGGCGCGAACTTTGCTGCGCCCCTCCACTTTTCTGTTTTCCGTTGTTTTTTGCCCACAGATTTTTCCATAGAACCTCTTGCATATCTTCTGTTGTCGCTGCTGAACCATCACTTACGCGATAAAGATGTTTCACCGGAAGAAGCGCTGCGAGAATTAGACACGATGTATAAAGTATACATGAAAGATCCCAAGAAAGGCTTTAGAATCTCGCGGATTGTCACGCTGAATAAGAAGCAAGAGTGGATTTTGAAAGCCATCAATCCTGGACTTCTGAAACCTAGTGTATAAAAATGGGGTGGAGTTCAGGTTAACATGTGTCCCTAACGGGACATGTTTTTGGCGACAAACTTTGAAATTCCGACTCATGAGCCTCTGCAAAACCTTCCGAAATAAGAGACGCGGAAGGTTTGCAAGAGGCTCATCTGTCGCCGCATTCTGGGAGCGCCGCACTCCAGTGCGACGCGTCCTGTCGAGCAAAGAAACGCCGCACTGGGGTGCGGTACTTCCAATCGTGACCTGAATAGCGGCTATTTGATCCAGCGCAGTATATTATTCGTAGCGTAAAGCTTCGATCGGGTCGAGTTTGCCGGCTTGGTAAGCAGGGTAAGTGCCGAAGATTACGCCGTCCAACAACGATACGCCCATCGCCACTACGATGCTCCACCAAGCCAGGCTGGTCTGCCAGCCGGTGCCGCGTTCGACGACAAACGTGAAGATCACGCCCAGCAAGCAGCCTAGTATCCCGCCGAGCAGACAGATGCTTAACGATTCAAAGAGAAATTGGCGCAGCACGTCATTCTGAGTGGCGCCGACCGCGCGACGAATGCCAATCTCACGACGACGCTCGGTTACGTTGGCTAGCATGATATTCATAATGCCGATTCCGCCAACGACCAGCGAGATGCCAGCGGAACAGGCCATCACATAGTTGAAAATCTTCTGCGACTCTTCGGTCTGCTTGATCAGGTCCTGAGCGACACGCACTTTGAAATCCTGCTCGTCCGGCGTCTGCCCCTGCATGTTATGCGCGGTTTCATAGAAGCGATTCAATACCGTCGCGGCCGGACGAATATCGCTCGCTTGGCGGCACTGAAAGATAATCTCGGAAATTTCGTCCGAAAGCGGATCCTGCGTGACGCGCGTCAGCGCCGCTCGCAACGGAATATACACACGCCGATTGAGTTGTTTAATATCCACAACATCGTACTTTTTGTCGGACGACGCTTCCTTGCTCTCCAGCACACCGACCACTAGGTACGGCTCATGATCAATCACCAGTGTGCGGCCCAACGGCGAGGCGATGAAAAAATAGTCCTGCCGCAGCGCGTCTTCGATAACGCAGACTCGACGCGCCAAGGGTTCGTCGTCGTCTTCCAGCCAGCGCCCTTCACGCAGACGATAACCCATCACCTGTATAAAACTCGGCGTCGTGCCCACCACTTCGGCGCTGAGCGGAGACTCCTCCAGCCGGACCGACGCGCGGACTTTTCGCACAGGCGCGTAATTCTGAAAAAGATTGCATGATTGCGATGCCGCAACGGCCTCACGCCAAGTCAATCCTTCCGAACGCAGACGCGTCTTCTTCTTCAGATCCCGCGCTTCACTGCCGCCACCGCGCCAATCCAGGCCGGTGACCATGATGTTGTTGGCGCCCATGGCGGCCAATTGCTTGAGCACTTCGCCGCGCGCGCCTTCGCTGACGGCAATGACTGCCACCACGGAAGCTACGCCGAAAATAATGCCCAGCATGGACAACACAGCGCGAAATTTATGCACCGCCAGTCCCGACAATCCGATACGCGCCGCATGTCCCCATTCGATCATATTGACGTCTCCGTCTGCGCCTACGATTGTGCGCGCGGCTCAGATAACAATAACCAAAAACAATCTTTTTTTTTAATCCACAGATAAACACAGATAGACACAGATAAAGAAACCTAAAGGCGATCTTTTTTCCTTCAATCCACAATTAAAAATCTAAAATCTAGTAACCGTTCACCACGAAGGCACAAAGACACAAAGATGAACAGATTTGAAAAGTAGTTATTGAGTCTAGTCTATCTAAAGTTAAGTGCGTTATAAGTAGTTTCTGTTTTCCAAGCCACAAAACGCGCAATTTACGAGGAGAAATATAATTTTTTATGTATAATATGTTCAGTCTATTTTAAGCTATTTTACAAGATTATACGGGGAAGATGACAAAAAACCTGGAGAATAAGCTCA
>JAZDLP010000271.1:0-13272 GCA_043801885.1 Planctomycetota bacterium
AAGATATCTCTGGTGAAAAGATTCGCGTGTCCTCCGCCCATAGTCTCGCGTGTCTTGACCGGCATGAGAATGGTTCTCTTACCGCTGATGACTTGAACATCATACGTTTCATCATTGACTCGTATCTCTTTATCGCTAACTGTGAGTTCAAGGTTGTGCGTCTTGAAAACTACTCGGAGTTGTGCTCGGACGATTTCTTCAAACCGAGCACCCTTGAGTGCTCGCCGACTTCCTTCAAGACGGGCGAGCATAACCTCAGACAACACAGGCCACTCCCATTTGCTGGCTTCCGGGAACAATGGGCCTACAAACTTCCGCAATTGATTCAAGAGTACTGACTTCTTTTTGTCCAGCGAATCGCCTTTTAGTGACTGGAGGAGTGGAGCAAGGCGCTGTGCCGGAGCATCTCTGAGCATCCACGCCAAGAAGTACCATTTTGCGATTGCATCCTTATAGGGTCGGGCAAGGCCATCATACAACTTTGCCTTTGAAGTAGATGCGAGGTATTTGTCCAAAAGAGTGATCGCCTTCTTGTCCTTCTTCTCGTTGATGAAGTCGTGGATATCAGAATAACCAGCCAGTTTCAGGAATGCGACAAATTCGGTGTAGAACTCTTGGTTCTGCCTAACGATGGCAACCAGGTCTCTCAGTCGTAGGTTCTCAAGAACGAATGTCATATAGTTGTATCCGCTCCGGCCAACTTTGAACTGAACGCCGATGGCGCTCTCACGAATTCCTGAGCTCGAGTGATTGCTTCTTCAATCTGATGTTGGCTGGGTTGCTGAGCCGCATATTTTACGAGATCCGCGGCTTCCAGGAACTGCGCGAGTTGCAAAGATCGTTCCGGTGGAAAGATTTGTCGCGCTCGCATATCGCGCAAAAATTCCTCGGTGGTCTCTTCCGGCGCGCGAATGCTTGTAGTAGCCTCGATGTAGCGACGCACCATGCCGGTCAGCCGCACGTAGAACTCCTGGAACTCGCCCTTGCCGTGCAGGTTTTCAGCCATCAATGCTTTTAATTCATCGCTCGCAATCTCCTCCGGCGAACGGGCGATAATCGCGATCAGATGTTTGCGTTTACGGTATCGCCACCAAACAATGCTCGCCGCCACAGCCGCTAATACCGAGATCGCGCTAATAACCCATGTCCAAATTGGTCGTGGCGACAACGGCAGCGGCGCCTGCATGGGGATCAAATCGGTCAGACTCGGCGTCTTGTCGCCGAACTCCGAAGTTACGGTCACTTCCAGCGGTTCTGATTCCAGCGCCACCGGTTCGCCCTTTGTCTCCGATCCGAGTCGCCGATCACGAAACTCGATAGCGATGGCTCGAATCAGATGCTTGCCAGCGTAGGTCGGTTCGAGCGTATAATGGAAGCGTCGAACGCGATTAGAATCCTCCACTTGCGCTGGTTTTTCGGTGTAGTCGCGCACCAGAAAATCGCCAATCGCCTGGCCGAACACCGGCGCCTGAACTTCGACGTCCGCGGCGGCCTTGATTATGATCTCCAGCGATAAAGTGTCCGAAAGTCGCGGCTCGGCGGGCGATAATCGCACCGACATCGTGACGGGACCTTTTTCCACAGTCTTCTCAATTGTTTTGGTCGCAGGCGTGTCGGACGACGAAGCTCCGCCGGAAATCTTGCCGCAACCCGCCGAGACGATCAGCAACAACGCCGCTACGAAAGCGAGTATCCGGATGTCGTTCTGACGAAGGTCTGCCAACCGCATTTTTCTGACTCCGAAACTTTTTCTCCGCCTTGTTGTAATGACTGAATTTACCAGCCGTCACCTCGCAAATCCGACAAGAAAGGCTGGTTAGTATGAATCCTTTTGGTAATCGTTCACGTAATCGTTCAGTCCTTATCTTTTAATCCGACAGTTCGTAGCCGTTCAGGTAGTGTAAGAAAGGGAGATATGGAGATTGTGGAGATAGGGGGATATTATTTTGGCTCATGTCGTCAATTGCGTGAAATACCACAATGTGCGCTAGGGAATCGCGGATGATTTCACACAATTGCCGACACGAGCCGAATTATTCTCTCAGTAACCAAGTTTTCTGGATATTCCATATATCTCCACATCCCCTTTATCTCCTTATCTCCTTTCTTACACATCTGACGTATAGGGTGAACGGTTACTCGTTCACGGGGCACCTTCGTAGCGCAGGCATCTTGCTTGCCCGCTTGCAGATGAGGACGCTTGCGCTACTTTAATGCTGTAAACGGTTACTATTTCTCTTTTTCTTGCGCTTTTGGTTGCGGCTTGGCTGACTGATGGCCATACTACCGCATTCGTCGTTCGCGCATCTTGAAAAATCGTTGTAAACTCAGCGGATATGATTGATCGGTACGGATATCCAGCCGGTCCACCGCCGCGCGACGCAACCATCCATTCAGTTGGCTATCACGCCGCTTGGCGTTCTCTTCAAACAACTCGCGCACCTTCCGCCGACTTGTATCCAATTCGATGATTTCGTCCGTCTCAGCGTCTCGCAAAATCAGAAAGCCGACATTTGGCAAAGCTTTCTCGCGCGGGTCGCTGATCGTAACGGCGACGCAGTCGTGCCGTTGATTGGCGATGGCCAACGCTTGCGAACAATCCGGACTGATGAAGTCGCTCATTAAGAAGATCACACAGCGGCGACGTTGCACGTGGCCGATGAAGTTCAGCGCGCGAGAAATATCTGTCGGTGTCTTAATCGGCTCAACCGCAAGCAACTCGCGAATCAGACGCAGAACATTTGACTTGCCTTTGCGCGGCGGAATATACTTGATCACATCGTTCGCAAACAACACCAGTCCCACTTTGTCGTGATTTTTCAACGCGCTGAACATCAACACCGCCGCGACTTCCGCCGCCGTGTCCAGTTTGCTTAAACGCAGCGAGCCGAAAGATCCGGAGGCGGAGATGTCCACGGCCAGCAGCACCGTTAATTCGCGCTCTTCACAGAACTTTTTGACATAAGGCGTGCCGGCACGCGCGGTAACGTTCCAGTCAATACTGCGAATTTCATCGCCCGGCACATACTCGCGCACCGCGTCGAATTCCATGCCGCGCCCCTTGAATACGCTCAAGTATTCGCCGGCGAGCAGATCGTTGACTTGTCGATTGGCGACAATCTCGATGCGTCGCACTTCGCGCAAAACTTCCGTAAGATCGCGTCTAGGCATAATTTTTTAAGGAACCGGCACTGATTCCAGAACTTTTTTCACCACGTCATCTGTTGTCTTTTCTTCCGCTTCCGCTTCGTAGCTGAGGATAATGCGATGCCGCAGCACTTCGTAGGCGATTTCTTTCACATCTTGCGGCGTGACATATCCGCGAGCGGAGAGAAATGCGTTGGCGCGCGCCGCCAGACACAGATTGATGGAGGCGCGTGGTGACGCTCCGTATTCGATCAATGCGTTTAATTCTTTTAGTTGGTATTGCTCCGGATTGCGTGTTGCCGTCACGAGATCCAGAACGTACTCCTTGACTTTGTCATCCATATAGATTGAAGCCACGACGCTCTTGATGGCGGCCAGTTGCGCCGGTTCCAGCACCGGTTTGATTTCGCGGCGAGTATTATCCAAGATGGCGTCCACGACTTTCCGTTCTTCGATCTTACTGGGATAAGTCATGACAACTTTTAACATGAAGCGGTCAACTTGCGCTTCCGGCAGCGGATAAGTGCCTTCCTGCTCGATCGGATTCTGAGTCGCCAGCACTAGGAACGGATCGTCCAAATGATAAGAATGATCGCCAATGGTGACCTGCTGCTCCTGCATGGCTTCCAGCAAGGCCGACTGTACCTTTGACGGCGCACGATTTATTTCATCGGCCAGAATCAGATTGCCGAAAATCGGCCCCTTCTTGGTGCTGAAGTTGCCTTCTCGCGGATTATAAATTAATGTTCCAATCAAATCGGCAGGCAGCAAGTCGGGCGTGAATTGAATGCGGTTGAACTTGCAGTGAATCGCCGCGGACAAAGCTTTAATGGCGGTCGTCTTGGCCAGTCCGGGAACACCTTCCAACAGCACGTGCCCGCCAGTCAGCAGCGCGATCAGCAGGCGCGAGAGCATGACATCCTGGCCTACCAAAACTTTTCGGACTTCCGCCTTGACCTGTTCGATAGCTTCCGAGTGCTTAAGAACTTCTTCTTTGATCTTCTGAACGTCTATGCTGCTCATTGGTTGAATCGCTCCATTGGACATTAAAATTTATCATCTGGTACATAGATGCTTTAAACTACAAAAACTTCAAAACTATAGCAAAAAAATCTGGATTTTCCAGAAGTATAGGAATTTGGTGGTCGCACTCAGCGACATGCACCAAAAAAATCGCTTCTGTTCCGCTTTTGGTTGCGGATTGGCCGCACTATGCTATTTTAATTTATAACTGTGTAAATGCCATGAACGGTTACTAAATCGTTTAACTCGAAATAGGAGGTTACTGCAATGCATCTAGGATTGATGGCGTACCAGTTAGCCAAGGATTGGGATATTGAAACTACGGCCAAGATATGTAAAGAAGGTCGAATGGAGAGCTTCGAGTTCTTCGCTGAGCCGTCTTACAAACAGAAGATTAATCTGGATATGCAGCCGACCGAAGCGAAGAAGATTCGCAAAGTTTTTGGAGATAACGGCGTGCATATCGCCGGCCTGGCCATCACCGAATGCTACGATTGGCCGAATGTCGCTCAAGTAAAAGAAGCAATCGCTCGCACCAAACAGTTTGTGCTGCTGGCGGTGGATATGGGCGCGCCGCGTCTGCGCTGTCTGGGCGATAAATTGCACAATACAGAACCGAAGAGTTGGACGATTTCACGCATCGCCACAGCGCTCAGCGAGATTGTGCATTATTCCGCCGGCTTGGGCGTAGACATCGGCTTCGAAATGCACGGCGACTTTACCGGCTGGGAGGACGCGCTGGAAGTGGTCAAGAAAGTCAACCACCCGCGCTGTTACTTGGTCCATAACAGCCAGCCCGGCAATACGCCGCCGGAAGACTTTGATCGCGTCTTTGAAATCATTCGTCCACACCTTGGCCACGTGCATTTACACGATCTGCTGGATACCAAGTTCCCGTATAAGAAATTCATTCGTCGGTTGCGTGACACTAACTACGAAGGATTCTGCTCGCTGGAACTGAATCCATCGCAAGACCCGATCCGCGTCCTGCATCTGACGCGCGCGTTGTTTGACGAGCATTTGGCAAAATAAAGGAATTTTAGATTTTAGATTTTAGATTGTTGATTGAAGGAAAAAAGATCATTTTTGGCGGCAAATTTTACATTGGGCGACAAGTTTTAAAATTCCTATACTCATATATTGAGTCCAGTGCGGCTAAAGCGACAGACAATGGGAGCGTCTTTCGTTTGTACCGCAGGCGTCCCGCCTGCCGCCAGTGGACAAGACATTGACATTAACTAAACTGGACTCAACAATCAAAAATCAACAATCAAAAATCTAAAATCCCCACATGCGCATCACCGAGATTTACAAATCCATTCAGGGCGAATCGAGTTGGGCTGGGTTGCCGTGCATCTTCATCCGCGCGACTGCCTGTAATCTGCGCTGCGTTTGGTGCGACAGCGCTTACAGTTTTTTCGGTGGCGCGGAATTAACGCTGGATCAAATACTTTCGCGCGTCAAACAACTCGACTGCAAATTGATCACTCTGACCGGAGGCGAGCCATTGCTTCAGCCGGAGACGCCTGAACTGGCTCGCCGTCTGCTCAACGCCGACTGCACGGTTCTGGTAGAAACATCCGGCGAGCAGCCCATTGAAGTTCTGCCGGAAGGCGCGATCCGCATCATGGACTTCAAGTGCCCGGATTCGGGGATGTCCGAACACAATCGAGCTGAAAACATCGCGTTTCTGAAGCCCTGCGATGAAGTAAAGTTCGTGCTCGCCAGTCGCCGCGATTACGAATGGGCACGCGACCAGATACTTGCGCATAAACTGCATGAACGCGTGAATGCCGTGCTGCTCTCCATTGCATTTGGCAAACTCGAATCAGCGTCAGTCGTCGCCTGGATGCTCGCAGATAAACTACCGGCGCGGTTTCAGTTGCAGATGCATAAGTTTATTTGGGCGCCAGAGACAAGAGGCGTGTGATGAATGATGAGCGATGAGAATGAGTAGTGGTATATTGAATGGTAACAATGAATGAAGCCGCGTAAAAAAGCCGTAATTTTACTCTCCGGCGGAATTGATTCCGCCACCACGCTGGCCATCGCGCGATCACGCGGTTTCGCGTGTTACGCATTATCCTTTAACTACGGACAACGGCACGTTTCAGAGTTGCGTACCGCGCGACTCATGGCCAAGACGCTGGGCGCTGTCGAACATCTCGTCATGAAGATTGATCTGCGCGTTTTCGGCGGTTCGGCGTTGACGTCCAAGATTCCCGTGCCGAAGAATCGAAGACAAATCGGCCGCGGCATCCCAAATACTTATGTACCGGCGCGCAACACGATTTTTCTCTCATTGGCGTTGGCATACGCGGAAGTGAAAGTCGCCACTGACATATTCATCGGCGCCAACGCGCTGGATTATTCCGGCTACCCTGACTGCCGGCCCGAATACATCCGCGCTTTTCAGCGCCTGGCAAACCTCGCCACTAAAGTCGGCGTCGAAAAACAACAGCCCTTTCGCATTCACGCTCCGCTGCTCAAACTGACAAAGGCGCAGATCATCCGGAAAGCGCTGCGATTGGGCGTAAATTTGCATTTAACCCAATCCTGCTACGATCCAAGATCGAACGGCGCAGCCTGCGGCCGATGCGACTCGTGTTTACTGCGAAAGAAGGGCTTCGCTGAGGCAGGTTTGGAGTGCTTGATCCCACTTCCACGATCAAATTAATTACGATCCATCGTTGCGTCAATTCCTTGTATCGGGCATGGATGGTTTCTTCATCCCTGCTGCTTTCGACGGAAAAACCACACCAGCGGAATGGCCAGACACACCCACACGATGGCCGCTGATCCGGCAACTACCGCATAAGTCATGCCGGATATCGCGATCTTGGCGCCGGCAAGAATCGTAAACGGCAGCGCCAGAGCGCCTTTGCCAAAACGGTAGCCGAATACGTCAATGATCTCCTTGGCGCGGTAACGCACGTCAAAGGGGAAGGGAATATACAGAATCTCCTTCGCCGCGCGAAAGATTGAGTAATCCATAGTCTTGAACAGCAAGTACGCCGCTCCGGCAGTCGCCAGCGAAGGCGTGCCAAACAGAGTGGCGCACGCCGCCAGGTTCACCAGAGGAATCGCGATATGCATCCAAAGAAGCGGAACGAATCGTAACAGCAGCGGTGTAATAAAAAATTGTCCGACAAAAGCCGCGGCATTCAACAACGCAAAGAATCGGCCGGAATACTGATTCTGTTCAGTCGAATCCGGAATTTCGGCGCTCAAGATTCCTTGCCAAATCCAATCCTGCGTCACCGAGATCATCTGCGTCGCGATAATAATGAGCAATAACACGATCAGCATGCGGTGTCTGCCGAACAAACGCAGTCCCAGATGATCCTTCTGCCGCTGCTCTTCTTCCGTTGCGCGAACAGGTTCGCCGCAACGCCGGTACGCCAGTTCCGAAAATAGAGCCGCCGGCAGAATCGCTCCGGCCGCGAACAGCAGCATGTTCTCCTTGCCAAGTGGTTTGGTCAATTCACCCAACAGCAGCCCGCCGGCGATAGCGCCCAGCGAACCGATCCCGCAAATGGGACCGTACAATTTTTTAGCCGCGCTGTCGCCTAGAGAACTGTTTAGAAACGACCAGTATTGCTCGACGAGCAGCACGATATATGTCTCGCGGAGCACATAAAGCGCAAATGTAGCGGATGTCGCGCCAGCCTGAATCGCGCCGTAACAAGCAAAAATTCCGGCAGAAGAAAGCAGCGACGTCGCCAGCAGCGTCTTGCGCGGTCCCAGCCACGACAGCAGCCGGCTATACAGACACAGCGCCGCCACGACCGCGAACGGCACGACGACCATCACCTGCGGCAAGCGTTGCCCGTACACGTCTTTGTAGAGTGTATTAGATGTGCTGCGAATAAATTCATACCCGCAAAACAGATGCGCCGCTGAAAGCCCAATCATCACCGCGACAAAAGTTGTATTGACGGATGGCGAGCTGGTTGCTGCTTTTTTAGGCGAGAGTTTTAAGTCAACAGAACTGTCAAACATCAACTTTTCACCTGAGACACTTTCCGTGAAGGTCTTCGTATATTACACACAATGGAAAAGTCCAACACACAGTATAGCGTGCTGTGGCGCAATGTCGTGGATATGCGCGACATCACCGTCCATTCGCTTCGCGACGCCGTTGATATCCGCGAGGCGTACCTGAAAAGTCATGTCGGAGATCAATCAACGTCAGTCAAACAGTCTAATGCTTGAATCCTATCGAAATGCTGGACACCATACTGCTGCCATCTACATGGGGGATATGTGATTGAGGCGCTACTGAAGGCTGCTATCTGCAAAACACTGGATACGCCATCGCTCCCAAATGCTTTCAAAACCCACTCACTTTTGACACTTCTCTTTTACGCGGGACTTGCGCAACGCCTCGAGCGCGAGGTGCCTCAGATATTTAAGAATTTCCAAGAGTTTTGTAGTATTTGGAATGAAGCGCAATTGCGCTATGAAGATCCGCATAGCACTATCTATTCGCAAACAACATCCTCAGAAGTGGCAGCATGGTTACTTGATCCAAAAGAAGGGATAGTCCAATGGCTAGAAGCGCATATCTGACGGCTTTAGAGCAACGTATCAGCGAGCTATTGTCCGACTTCTGTCATGAGCAGAAGGCGACAGACCAAGATTTCGCCGTTTATGTTGGCAGAACCAGTATCGGAAGATTTTATGCAACGCTAACGTGGAATAAGTTTGATGGCATGGAGATCACACAACGGCAGCATTGCGTTTGAAAATTCCTGCGCCAACGTCTCTCGTCCTCTGAATTGGCTCAGATCGGTATGATATTCACTCGAGGCGTAATGGAAGTCGTCGTTGAAGATGACTTAGAGTGCCAATGCCAACAGGGGCTTTTTTAAGAGTCCAACTTTTGTTGCAGGGACATCACAGCTCAGAGCTTTGCGGCTGACTGGATAAAGGGGCGAATAAATTTGGCGTACTTTGGCAGTATTTCGTCCGGATCTACATTTTCCTGCAGCATTTCTACAGACAGGTAGCCGCGGAAATTACCGCCTTTAAGCAACTCCGTAACCTGCGTCATTGGCATCAAACCACTACCTATGTCACATGGCACCAGTTTGGTGCGGTCATCATTAAATGCGCAATCTTGCACATGCACGTGCCGCACGTAGTCGCAGATGGCGTCGTAAGTGTCTTCAACATTTTCGAGAACGCGAATCGGATGTAAAACATCCCAAAGTACGCCCAACTTTGATGAGTAAACTTGTTTAAGCACTTCGGTGACGTACTTGGAATGACTGAAAGCGCCATGCGTTTCAAGCAAAATCATGGAGCGCATCTTTTCATTTTCGGCGTACTCCGTGCATTCGTCCAACGCTTCGGCGATGTAGTCAATCACGCCGGTCACTTCCAAGCCGTGCGGAATATCGCCGCCGAAGACGCGAATGTACGGAGCGCCGATGGCATCGGCCAGGCGCAGGCACTGTTTCACGCCGTTAATGACTTTCTGTCGTTCGACGATAGCGGGATTGGAGAAAGTGAACGATGTGGCGATGCATGAGACCGCTTGGTTGGCGGCGTCAAATTGTTTGCGCACATTAATCAGATAATCAGCGGAGCTGTCCAGTTCCACTCCGTGCAGATGGCCTTTGCCAATGCGCAGTTCTACGCCATCATAACCGTAAGTTTGCATGCCATCTACAATGGCGGCGACAGTCCATTCCGGACAAATCCTGGTGCTAAAACTAAGCTTCAGGTTATAAGTATTGGCATAAGCTATGGCCATGATAACATTAACTCCGACTCGGCTTCGTCCAAGCGTCACAGACAACATCACGAGAGAGGAAGCAACACAACACCGCCGGAGGCTACTCGATCCCCCGTGGGACACGCGATAGCCTTTACCGGAAAAAGTTCTAATTTTAAAAGTAACCGTTCACCACAGAGCCACAGAGAACACAGAGACTTAAACAACATATGGGCAAAAAAATCAACTGTGTCTCTCTGTTTCCTCTGTGACAAAACAACCTGAACGGTTACTTTAAAAAGTTTATACGCCCGCGACTGGTTCGTCAAGTGAGTGTGGGAGCAGTAGCAATGCGGACTAATAAAGTAACGAGCGTTATCGCTTGCTTGAAACGAATTTGCTTCCATAATGATCAATATGATTCGAAATATCTTTGGTCAGCGTGAAGAGCAAGACCGCACCACAGTGCTGGTCATTGGCGGCATGCATTGCGCCGCGTGTGTTAGCCGAGTAGATAAGGCTCTGCGGTCGCGCGACGGCGTCGAGACTGCCGGAGTCAATTTGCTGACTCGCCTGGCTACGGTCCGTCACACTCATCAAGTCCAGCCGCAAGGATTAATTGAAGCGGTGGCGGCGGTGGGTTATCAGGCCACACTGGCCTGTCCCAGCGGCAACTCGCACACCCGGGTTGCCTTTGGCGATACGATGGAAGTAATCGCCAGTCGCAAGTCGCGCTTTGTGATCGGCGCCATCTTGACCATTCTGATTTTAATTATTGATCAAACTGCCATCAGCAAAAAACTATTCTTTTTATTCATATTGGCTACGCCGGTACAGCTTACCGTCGGCTGGGACTACTACCGCGGCTTCTTCCACGCGCTGAAAAAATGGTCGTTCAATTTAGATAGCTTGGTGGTATTGGGTTCCACCGCGGCTTACTTACAGGGCACACTGTGCCTGTTGAGTGATGTCAGTGGCGACAGTGAATTGATGAAAGATCCGCAATTCCATACCGCCGCCATGATTTTAACTATCGTCAGTCTGGGCAAGTGGCTCGAGGCGCGCGCGCGCGAATCCACCAGTCAGCTCTGGTGCAGCCTGGTGGAGATGGCGCCGAAGAACGCCTGTGTGCTGCGCGACGGACGTGAGCAGATCATTCCCGCCGGCGTAGTGGCGGTAGGCGACATCGTGGTAGTGCGGTCGGGCGAAAAAATTCCGGTAGATGGCGAAGTGGTGGATGGCATTACAGAGGTCAACGAGGCGCTGTTAACCGGTGAAAATCGGCTCGTGCCCAAGGTTAAAGGTGATCGCGTAATCGTGGCCAGTATTAACGGTTCGGGACTAATCCGCGTGCGAGCCGTGGGCGTGGGGCCGAATTCGACTTTGGGACAGATTGCGTTCCTGGTTACAAAGGCGCATGAGCGCAAAGCGCGCGTCGAACAGATGGCGGACCGCGTCTCGGCGATACTCGTGCCGGTGACCGTGGTGATTGCATTGCTGGCCTTCGTCGTCTGGTATTTCGGCCCTGTGGCGTTGCAAAGTCTCGTGGCGCACGGTGGATTAGAACGTCTTCGCGACAGTTGGCTGAACTTTCTGTTTCTTGAACCGACCGTATCGAACGCTCTGCGACCGGCGATTGCGGTGCTGGTGGTGGCGTGCCCTTGCGCTCTGGGGCTGGCGACCCCCACCGCGATTATCGTCGCTACCGGATTGGGCGCTCGGCGCGGCATTTTAATCAAAGGCGGCGAGGCGCTTGAAGCCGCGGCGCGCATCACCGACGTGGTCTTCGACAAAACCGGCACACTGACCGATGGATCCTTTCGCGCGCAGGAAGTGCTACTGGCTCCCGGCGTGGATCGCGAAGAATTGCTCGCTCTAGCCGGTTCACTGGAAGCTTGTTCCGAGCACGCATTGGCCAAAGGCGTAGTAAAGGAGGCCAAGAAGAGCACGTTGCAATTGCGAAAAGTGGATAACTTCGAACCGTTGCCCGGTCGCGGCTTGAAGGGCAGCGTGAGCAAGCGTAGCTATCTGCTGGGTTCGCGCAGCCTGATCATGGAACGCGGCTACAAACTAAAGGGCGACTTCGGCCAGCGCGTAGATACCGCCGAAGCCGCAGGTTTGACTTTAATTTTTCTGGCTGAAGAAGGCAGCAATCTAATCGGCGCCATCGCCATGATGGACCGCATCAAGGAAACCACGGCGACGGCAATCACCGAACTGCAGGCGCAAGGGATTAATGTGCATCTACTCTCCGGCGATAATCCCGCCGCGGCGCAAGCCGTAGGACGCCACTGCGGGATCAAAGATAAGCACATTCATGCTTTGCTGCGGTCGGAAGAGAAAGTGGATTTCATCCGGCAGTTGCGCGGCAAAGGACGTTGCGTGGCCGCCGTCGGCGACGGCGTCAACGACGCTCCGACGCTCGCCGCCGCAGATGTTGGATTTGCGCTGGGTTCAGGCGCCAATATCGCGATCGAGTCCGGCGAGATTGTACTGGTTTCGCCGGACACGCGGGGCGTGAGTCGCGCCATTCAGCTCTCCCGCGCCACTTCACGAATTATTCACTGGAATCTGGTATGGGCGTTTGGTTTCAATCTGATAATGATCCCCATGGCTTTCTTTGATCGTTTGAATCCTGCTCTTGGCGTAACTACCATGGCGATCAGTTCCTTTTTGGTCGTGCTGAACTCGCTGCGCCTGATTTACGCCCGTCTGGATAACATCACTCTGCCGCCAACCATTGCCGAAAAAGTGGCCGCCGTCGTGAAGAACATTAGTCGTCGCTTGCTGACGCTCTTAAAGAAATGAAACTGCGATTTGTATCTTGCCAGGAGCGAGGAAAAACGGTTGTTGGAGGCAATGAAGATGTCAAAGATTCAGATACCAAAGGTAGTCAACCAGATGGTCAACCGGATAGTCCGGCAATTTCATCCTGAGAAGGTGATCCTTTTCGGATCACATGCCCGCGGAGAGGGAGGGCCTGACAGCGACGTCGCTATACTGATAATCACCGATAGCCACTTCTACTACAGCGTGTTCGTCTGTCAGCGCCGGGTTCAGCATCGCGGCGGCGTAGTCTGATTGGCCGAGATATGTGTAAATGCTATCATCGCGCAACATCGCTTCCGGTCGCGCGACCAGGCCGCTGGTTCGGCGAATTTTTTGCGGCATGAGCGTCTCGGATTGATTTTGCGCTTCCAGAAACGCAATACCTTGTCCGCCATAACCCCACACTTCCAAGCGCACTCCGTCGGGTTTGGCGGCCGATGAGAATGGCACGCGAATAGTATAGAAACACGGGCCTAGACAGTCTTGTGGTTTTAGACAGTCAGTAATCAACGGCTGAACTTTGTCCCCGAATGTCAGCGCAACACTCAAGC
>JAZDLP010000273.1:0-8010 GCA_043801885.1 Planctomycetota bacterium
GGGCCGCTAGGCACTCCGTCCATAGCGAAGGATGGCAAGCTCTATGCCGCCACGGCTCGCAAAATGCTCTGTGTGGATTTGGAAGGCCAAAAGATTCTCTGGGAATTTCCAAAAGACGGCCACATAGCGTTTTATACCGAGAGAGACATACGCAAAAACGAGGTATGGTTTCGCGTGGGCGACGGGCTGATTCTTGATGGGATCGAAGTTCAGGGAAAAAAGAGAGATTTGCTTTTATGTTGCGCTCTTGAAAAGGTTTTTGCGATTGATCGGCATACCGGAGAACGTCTATGGGAGGTTCAGCGGCCCGGAGCGCCAATTCCTGATAACCCTGGCGTATCAGCGCTGGTGAGTGACGGCAAATGGGTCTTTGGTTGCACGAATTTGTTGGATTCGAGTCCAAGGAAGAATCCGGAAATTCCAAATCCTGTGGATCAGATGATTTGGGCGTTGGAAGCCGCTACAGGGAAACCTGCTCAGACACGGGAAGGTAAAGAATGGACGGTCAATCTTGCAGGAACCACGTTCTGTGTCGGTAATTGTATGGGAGCGTTGGAGAATGGGATTTTATATTGGATTAACGGGGGAGATGGAGTATCGGGGCACCGCAACCTTGCCGCCACTTTTTTTGCGGTTGACGTAGAGTCGGCCAAAGTGCTCTGGACTACTAGCAATCAGTTTCATTGCACCGGGCATTGCGGACCGTTGGCTTTATGCGATGGCATTCTGATAGCCAGCGGCACGGTAGAGGAGAAAGATCGAAAAAACAGCTATCTGACAGCGCTGGATATCAAGTATCAGAAAAAAGCCTGGGGCTATCCACTGATCACGGATCCGCCTCTCAAAAGATTACGCGAGCTTTATAATCCAGTGGTAGTGAAGAGCGAAGGACGTGTATATTTTGGCACAGGGCGGAAAGGGAAGCTCGAATTTTGCTGTGTGAACCTCAAGGATGGAACTCCAATCTGGACTTTTACTGAGGAGGCTCCGCCACCAAACGAACTTAAGGGTTGGAGTCGGGCTCAACCGATAGTAGCGGGTGGACGGGTCTTTTTTACTACGTATGGCAATGAGATATATTGCTTGGGTGAACGAGGAAAATAAAGATGAATGCTATGCTATTCAGGGCGCGGTGTTTGAGGTGTATCGTGAAATGGGAAGTGGGTTTCTGGAAGCGGTGTATCAGGAATGTCTGGAACGAGAATTCCAAAGAATAGTTTGCAGCGAGGCTTGAATCAAGGCGCATTGTTGTTGCTGGCTGTTTTTCTAGTCGCACGGCCGGTAGCTAATCAATACTACAGCGGCGAATCAGCTTTTGCCGGATTAACTGTGGTACTGCTCGCTTTATGCGTCGGCGCAGCCATGCTCCTGCGGCCTCGCCCTGATCGGATTTATGCGCCTGAAGCGCTGATGCTGGCTGTCATTTTGTGGCTGAGTTTGCATCTGTTGGGATTGTTGCGTTCACCCAATCTCGGCGCGGCGCTCGCTCCCATCGCCGATAGCGCGGTGGACGCGGTCATGTTGTTGTGCGGATATTTCATCGCACGACAGAATCCAAAACACTTCGGCGTCATCGCTCGCGCGCTAATTGCGATGGTGGCGGTCGAAGCATTCGCTGGCGTGTGGCAATACTGGGTGGATCTCCCGCGCTTGTGGCGCGACGTCGCGGTCGGCAAAGAAATACTTCCCGAAGGACTACAAAGCGCGATGGGTCTGGCGCGCTTTCACGGCAATAATGTCTTCGCCACGTTCATTAATCCCAACTCGCTCGCCGCCTATCTACTGATCGGCATCTGGCTGACCGTCGGCCTGGCTGTAGATGGCCGCGGCGATGAGAAAATATACTCGACGCGACGCATCTTCTCCGGCCTGCTGCTCGTCTTGATGTTGACCACGCTTTACTTTACCGATTCGAAGGGAGCTGAAGTAGCGTGCGTGATTGGCGCCTGGTTTTTCGTGGCGCAGCGGATTGGCGTGCGCTTTCCACAATATCGGCGCGTAATAACAGGTCTGACGATGGCGACTTTTGTCGGTCTGTTGGTGATGCTGATTCTTGGGGTCTCCGGTATTTTGGGCGATCAGCCGTTTGGGCGATCATTGCAGGTGCGGTTTGAATATTGGAAGGCGGCGCTAAACATGATTGCGCAATATCCGCTGACCGGCGTCGGACTGAGCGGGTTTGCCGAACACTATCCATACTTCAAGACGGCGCTCGGCGAGGAAGTCAAAGAAGTACATAATGATTACTTGCAACTTTGGGTCGAGATGGGCATCATCGCGCCGCTGGTTTATTTGGCGTTGTGGCGGCTATTGTTGCGCGCGGCGCCTGCGGCACGAGAAAACAGTCGTTGTAATACTCGTGTCGGCAACCGAACTGTCGGGTTGTCCGCCACTGAGCGCAGTGAGAGCGCCGAATGGCCCGTCGTAGTCGGCGGCATCCTGGCCTTTGTGTGCCTGTATTGGGCGTTTCTGCCGTTTAATGCGGCCAGTTTGATCAACTTGCTGCACGGCGAATCCAACGCGGAGAATCTTCCTGGCGCGTTACAAACTCTGGCGCTGCCGATAATCTTTGTTTGTGTCGTCATCGGCCTGCGCCAACGTCGTGCGAACGCTATTACTACAACGACCGTAGTTGAGACAAACATTGGACTGCAACAAGGCGCTAAAGCCGCGATTGGCGCCGTGCTGACTCATCAGTTGGTGGATTTTGATCTGCGTGTGTCGGCGGTGATGTGCGCCATCTTTCTGCTGGGCGGGATGCTGTTGGCGCTGAACGGACGCCAAGTTGAATCAGATCGCCCGTCGCTTCTGGAACGATGGTCGCGTGCGATCCTGCCGTTACTGGCTGTGGCGCTGATTCCCGGCGCGGTGTGGTTCAGCATGACTTCCGGAATTCCACGGCGCGTAGCTGAAGATGTCGAAACGGAAGCTCGCCACATCTCTTCACAAACTTCGGATCACGCCCAACTGCAGCGTTATCGCGAGCTACGCGACGAAGTTTTCTCACTGCGCCGCCAAGCGGCTGAAGCGACGCCGTTCGACGCCGATGCCTGGTTGGAACTGGCCAGCGCCTGTACAAATTTAACAAGCACGGATCCGATGCTGGAAAATCAGACTCTGAACTGCCTGCGCGCCGCTGAGCGACTACGCTCGCTATCATTCATTCCAAAGTTACAACTTGCCAATTTTTACATGCGGCGGAGCGCGACGGGCGATTTTGAAAAAGCGCGGCAAGCTTACGTCGCAGCCGCCGCGCGCTACCCGTTGCACCCCGGCATCCGTCTCTGGACCGGCGATGCACTGCTGTTGCAGGGTCAACTCGATGCCGCCGCCGCCGAATATCTCGAAGCATTCAAGATTGACTTGCGTATCAGTGACAGTAGCGTGCTGTTGAGCAGTGTGTTTATTGACCCGCGGCCTGGAGTATTCGCGCGGCATGGTCACGATGAACAGGTGTTTACGGAGGTGACGAAACGTCTGAACTCTTTGGCGCGAGAAAAATCAGACCAGTTGCGACAAGCGTTGTTGTTGCGACGGTTACTGACGATGGCTTGGCTAATCAATGAATCCGAACGAGCACGCGAAGTACTCACGTCAACCACATTAGAGCGGATGCGCGCGGATTTAACGATGACCGCGGAGTCACTGGTCTCAAGCATGACGAACTTGCCGGAACGTGCGCATGCGGCCTTGCTGCTGGCTCTGGCCTGGCAGATGCGCGGCTCGCAGAAGTCATCTGTCGCCGCCAGACAAGCCTGGCAGCAGGCGCGTGCGTTGCAACAGCAAACAGTGGAACGCGGCATGCCCGGCACACCACCAGACGTTTTCAAGCGACTGGCGGATTACTACGACAAATAAAAAGCGTAACCGTTCACCACAGAGTACCGGCGTCTTGCCGAGAAGACGTCTCCGTAAGTGACCGTCGAAGAATTACTTCTGCGTTTCACCCCCCCCCCCCCCTTTTTTCAAGGAGGGGAGAACAACGGCTTTAATTTGCCGACAGCCGCTAAGACAGCTTTGCATTGTTAATGGTACAAAGCGCTTCGTATTCATATACTGGCGACATGGGCACCTATTCGACACAACACACGATCTACACCGTTTTGGCGGATGCTCTCTCTCGCGCGACAGATCTGCCGATAGCGCAAATAACTTCGCAGTTGGGACGCCCGCCCAAGTCCGAGATGGGCGACTACGCGTTCCCATGTTTTGTCTATGGCAAACATATTCGGCAACCGCCGGCGACGGCTGCGGCACAACTGGCGGAGAAACTGAAAGCCGACGAAAAACTCGCCGTCCATATCGAAAAAATCGAAGCTGTCGGGCCGTTTCTGAATATCGGAATGCGTCCGGGCGCGCTGGTCCATTCGATTTTGCAACTGGTCTTGAATTCGCAAATCCGGTATGGCGAAAGTCGCGAGGGCGCGGGTAAGACCATCGTCATTGACTACTCCGCGCCGAACATCGCCAAGCCATTCCATGTCGGACACCTGATGAGCACTATCATCGGCGCCTCGTTGACGCGAATCTTTCGCGCTCTGGGCTACACGGTCGTGGGCGTCAATCATCTTGGCGACTGGGGCGTGCAGTGCGGATTTCAGTTTCTGGCCTGGCAGATTGCCGTTAAAAAATTTAGAGAAGACCCAGTTAATAATCCTGATCCTGAAAGCGAATTGCGCGAAAGAGGTCTGGATTATCTGGCGAAACTTTACGTTGAAATCAATGATGATCGCAAGAACGCGGATGCGCTTGAGAAAAAGCTTAAAACAGCCGGCGCATCAAAAGATGATCCGCAATATGCGACTTTATGTGACACATATTTGACTCATAAAAAGACAGCAGATTCAAACGAACAGCAGGCGCGAGCCTTGTTCAAACAGCTCGAAGACGGCGACCAGGAACTAAAAAAACTCTGGGAACGATTACGCGGCGAGACGTTGCGCTACCTGCAGAAGTCATACGACCGGTTGGGCGTCAAATTTGATTCCGATGCGGGCGAAGGTTTTTATGAGCCGATGCTGAAGCCGCTGTTGGCGGAACTGAAAGCCAAAGGGATCGCCGTGGAGAGCGAAGGCGCTCTGGTCATACCTATGGACGACGCGCCGCCAAAATCCGGCCAGACCGGCCGACCGCCGTTTATTTTATTGAAAAGCGACGAGGCCACCATCTACGGCACACGCGACCTGGCCGCGGCAATTTATCGCCAGAAAACATACAATTTTCATAAAAATCTCTACGTCGTGGACGTGCGCCAAAGCGGTCATTTTCAGATGTTATTCAAAGCTCTGTCAAAGATGAGCTGCGACTGGGCAAAAGACTGTGTCCACATCTCTTTCGGCATGATGCAAATCCGCGAAGGCGACCAGGTCATGGCTATGACTACACGCGGCGGCAGCATGATCCCGTTGCACGAAGTGCTCGACCATACAGTGGCCAAGGTGCGGGACATCGTCAAAGAGAAGAACCCCGAACTGGACGATTCGAGCGTGGCGAAAGTCGCCGAAGCTGTGGGCGTAGGCGCGATTATTTTTTGGATTCAGGCGCGGCGTCGCGCCAGTAATTTTGTCTTCGACTGGAGCACAGCCACCGATCCTGCCGGAGACACCGGCCCATATCTGCAATATGCTCATGCGCGAGCTTGCAGCATTCTCAAAAAATCGCAGACTGATCCGTCGAAATGGAAGAGCGCGGATTTTGCGCTCCTGACTGCGCCGGAAGAAGTGGCCGTAGCCAAGATGCTGGAATTATATCCTGAAGTAGTACAGCAGGCCGCCAAAGATTACGAACCATCGCTGATCTCCAGCTACCTGCTGAACTTGGCCGGTGCCTTCGGTCATTTTCTGAACAAACAACGAGTTATTGATTCGCCGTCACCGCTGCGAGAATCGCGACTGGCCTTGGTGGACGCGCTGCGGCAAACGCTAGCTAGAGGGCTGGGACTGCTGGGCGTGGCTGCGCCGGAGGCTATGTAGTGGCTGAAGTATAGGAATTTCAAAGTTTGTCACCAAAAAACATGTCCCGTTAGGGACATACGAAAATAGCCCAGCGATTTATCGCTGGGCTATTGTCGTGGCGTCCCTTACGGGACGTTACACGCTTACAAATTAAGAATGCCGGAGAAGTATTTTCATGCCACGACTGACTGAACAAGAACAAGTTGAAGAACAGCTTTCTCTTTTTGATTTGCGTGGCCGCCAGCTCAAGGGCTGGACCAACAAGCTCATCTGGGGCGACAATAAACTGATTCTATCCAGTCTGAAGAACGGCCCACTGCGCGAAGAGATTGAAAAGCAGGGCGGGCTCAAGCTCATCTACATTGACCCGCCGTTTGATGTGGGCGCAGATTCCTTCATCGCTATGATCTACGAACGGCTGGTGCTGATGCGGGATTTGCTCTCCGAGGATGGGAGTATTTATGTGCATTGTGATTGGCGGGTGAATAGCTATATGCGTTTGGTTCTCGATGAGGTTTTTGGCTCTGTTGGCTACCGTAATACAATTATTTGGCAGCAGTACCTCGACGAGTCTGGTGAAAAGTATGTTGATGACTTGTGGTTCGATATTTTTCCTGTCAATTCCCAAGCTTTAGAAAGCTGTAGCTACCCCACTCAAAAACCTGAAGCCCTGCTCGAACGCATCATCAAAGCCTCTTCCAACGAAGGCGATCTGGTGGCCGACTTCTTCTGCGGCTCCGGCACGACAGCGGCAGTAGCAGAGAAGCTGGGGCGTAAGTGGATCGTCAGCGATTTGGGCAAGTTCGGCATCCACACGACGCGCAAGCGGCTGATCGGCGTCAACCCCAACCTGCGTGAGGCGGAACAGCAGAAGCAACTGGAAGAAAAAGAGTCTGCCTTCCTCGATCTGATCCTGCGCGCCTACCGTGCAGAAAAGACGACAGGCTTTGCCTGCTTCCACGGCAAAAAGGCCGGGCGGCTGGTGGCTGTGGGGCCGGTCAACCTGCCGGTGACGCGCCTATTCGTCGAAGAGATCATCTTGGAATGCCGCAAGAAGCACATCACCAAGGTTGACATTCTGGGCTTTGAGTTCGAGATGGGGCTGTTTCCGAACGTGCTGGACGAAGCCCGCGCCAAAGGCATTGACATCGCCCCAAAGTACATCCCCGCCGAGGTCTTCGATAAACGGGCTGTGGAAAAGAATCAAGTAGTATTTCACGATGTGGCGGCCATCGAGGTCAAACCGCGAATAACCGCGAATAAACGCGAATGCAACGTGGCTGTGGAACTGACCGACTTCTCGGTCTTTTACTCGCAGGATTCCATTGCCAACGCGGAGGCGACGCTCAAGGACAAAGCCAGCAAGATCGTGGTGGAGAAGGGGCAGATTGTGAAGGTGAGCAAGGACGCGAAGGGTATCGTCAGCCGCGAGGTGCTCACCAAGAAGTGGACGGACTGGATTGATTACTGGGCGGTGGACTTCAACTTTGAGAGCAAGCGCGAGATCGTCCGCGTGAAGAACGAAGAGAGTGGCGCGTGGGAAGAGCGCTGGACCGGGGATTACATCTTTGAGAACGAATGGCAGAGCTTCCGCACAAAGAAGGACCGGTCGCTGGAACTGAAGAGCGTTTTCCACGAATGCACTCCGGGGCGGCGCAAGCTGGCGGTCAAGGTAGTGGACATCTTCGGCAACGACACGATGACGATTGTCGAGGTGAGCGTAGGAAAGAACGGAGGGAAGAAATAATGGCGAAGATAGAAGTTAAAGGCACTGCAATATCCGTAATTACGATAAACGACAACGACTATATCTCCCTGACGGACATGCTTAAAGCCAAAGACGGTGATTTCTTTATTTCTGACTGGTTGCGCAACCGGAATACAGTTGAGTTTCTTGGCATTTGGGAAAGAGTTTATAACCCAAATTTTAATTATGGCGAATTCGCCATAATTAAAAGTCAGGCCGGTTTGAACAACTACAAAATCAGCGTTAAAGAATGGGCAGAAAAGACAAATGCAATCGGGTTAAAAGCAACTACAGGAAGATATGGCGGCA
>JAZDLP010000344.1:0-4673 GCA_043801885.1 Planctomycetota bacterium
TCTTCAAATCCATATCGGTGGCACACGACAACGGCTATGTATGTGTGCCAATCATCATCGCCGAATCTTGGGCGGGCGATCTCAAGTCACTAAAATGCGAGCACCTAATCTATTTGCAGACAAACCCAAATCAATTGAACGCGGTTCAACAACTTCTTGCCGAAGCACTAAAGAAGTTGTTGCCTGTGTGGAAACGGTTTCAGAAAGGCTAATCATGAAGAGCCAACCTTATTCATTGAAAGAACACTCCTGCATCCATGTCTTGCGGGAAGAGGGAGTTCAGTACATTGTAGCGCCCGATGGAGTCACGCTACGGGATGCTATAATCCACGGTGATGCTGAACGAGTTGTTTCTGCGCTTCCCTCCAATTTCATACAGGCGATAATCACAAGTCCACCGTATTATAGACAACGCGATTACGATACCGAAGGTCAGATTGGAAATGAAGACACCCCGACTGAATATGTTTCGCGATTGGTTTCAATTTTTACTGAATGTCGGCGGGTCCTAAAGACGAATGGACTCCTTTGGATCAACCTCGGAGATAAGTACATCGACGGCAAACTACTGGGTCTCCCTTGGCGATTTGCACTAGCACTTTCCGATGCTGGGTGGACATTGCGTTCAGACATAATCTGGCACAAACCCAACGCAATGCCTGCTTCAATCAAGAACAGGCCAACGACAGACCATGAATACATTTTTATGTTCTCCAAGAGTGCTGACTATTTCTACAACGCTAACGCTATCCGCGAACCCCATGTGACGTTTTCGGAGCATAGCAAGATGCGCGGCGGCAGAAACCATTTCGGGAAACGAGGTGGCACGCCAGAACAGGGAAAGAATGGAGGTAATTCCAACTTGCACACAGCAAGATGGGATCAGGCGTTTCATCCTCTCGGTCGTAACAAGCGCACAGTATGGTCGATTCCGCTTTCCAAGTGTCCAGAGGCGCACTTCGCGGTCTTCCCTGAGAAACTCGTCGAGAATTGCCTGTTCGCTTCGACTAGTCGCGACGACATGGTTCTTGACCCGTTCTGCGGGAGTGGAACAACCCTTCTCGTGTCACGTCGGCATGGAAGACGGTTCGTTGGGGTAGACGTAAGCAAAGACTATTGCCAGATGGCGCTCCGCCGCCTCAACGGACTTCAACAAGAACTTCCACTTGAAACTGATGTCCATGAAAAGATCAGCTAACAACTGCGTGGAACACTACGGCGCGTAGCCGCGCCGAGGTTCACGCGAGGCGTTGGCGCCCGCAGTAGTCGGCGCGCAGTAAACGGTGATCAGCACTTATTATGGACGGATTCAGATTCTATTCGCCACAGTGGTTTGCGCTCTTGCCTTTGGCTATTGCCGTGATCATCTGGTCACGCCATCCTCGACACCAATCGGCGGCGGTGTTCTCCAGTCTGACGGACCTTAAACGCTTGCCGGTCACGGTCGCTCAACATATTCGACGCCTGTTCCCATTCGTTTATATGTTTGGCTTCTGCTTGCTGATTTTAGCTCTGGCGCGACCGCAGTCCGCCAAATCCGAGTCGCAAATACGCGCCGACGGCATTGCTATCGAGCTGGCTCTGGACATCTCCGGTTCTATGGAAGCTATGGATTTTCAGATCAACGAGAAAGACGACAGTCGTCTGAACGCCATTAAACATGTAATCAAGCAGTTCATCGCCGGATCAAAAAAGAGCGGCTTGTCCGGACGCATGAACGATCTGGTCGGCGTGGTGGCTTTCGCGGGCTTTGCGGATGCTCGCTGTCCGCTCACTTTAGATCATGGCGCGCTATTGGATGTGGTCCAGCAACTCGAAACTCCTAAATTATTGCGTGATCGGCGCGGCAAGCCGCTCAACGAACAGTCGTATCGTGAAGAACAGATGACGGCGATCGGCGACGGACTATCGCTGGCTCTGGATCGCCTGCGTAACGTTGATACGAAAAGCAAGGTCGTGATCCTGTTGAGCGATGGAGACAACAACGCTGGCGTGGTGGATCCGCGCGAAGCGGCCAAAGCCGCTCGGCAATTAGGCGTTCGAGTTTACGCGATTGGCATCGGGCGAACCGGCTACGCGCCAATGCCTTATCAGGACGAGTTCGGGGATCGTATTCTCCAGCCAACACTGGTGCGCTTGAACGAGGAATTGTTGCGCGGTATCGCCGAAAGCGCCTCCGGCCAGTACTTCAACGCCACCAGTACGAAAGCGCTGACGGACATCTACGCTGAAATTGATCAACTGGAGAAATCAAAAGTTGAAGAAATTCGTTACACTGAATACCAGGAGCTTTATCTGTGGGCGGCAATTTCGGGACTAGCGTTGATCCTGGTTGTCGGCTTTTTGGAAGCGACTCGCTTCCGTTCGTTGCCTTGAAATTCTCTGTGTCCTCTGTGGCTAAAAATAGCCTGAACGGGTGCGAGTTTTTGGAGTTCGGAAAATGCGATGGAATTATCCGGAAGCGCTTTATCTGATCTTGCCCGTTAGCGGCGTCTGGCTGGCGCTCGCGTTGTACGCCAAATCGCAACGGCGCAAAGCCGCCGAATCGTTTCTGCGCGCGGAGATGTGGCCGCGACTTCTACCACCGTATTCATCGCCGCGATTCTGGATCAAAACATTGTTATGGACGCTTGCTCTTATTTTCGGCAGTATCGCTCTGGCCGGCCCGCGTGGCGAACCCATTGATGAGTTTGTCCGTTCGCGCGGCAGCGATCTGTACGTGTTGATTGACGTGTCACGGTCCATGCTGGCCGAGGACGTTCCGCCCAATCGGCTGGGGCGCGCGAAGTCTGACGTCTCCGCGCTGCTCAATCGTCTGCACGGCGAACGAGTCGGACTGATCGCGTTCGCGGGCAAACCCGTTGTCAAATGTCCGCTGACCACCGACTACAAGTATTTTCGCCAGGCGCTTGACGAACTCGATACCAACAGCGCGCCGCGAGGCGGCACGCAGATCGGTGACGCGATTCGCAAAGCGCTCGAAGTGCTGCCGCGCGAAGCTTGTCGCGATCAAGCGTTATTGCTCATTACCGATGGCGACGATCAGCAATCCTATCCGTTGAAAGCGGCCGAGAGCGCCGCGGAGCGACACGTTATCATCTTTGCTGTCGGATTGGGCGACGCCACTCAAGGCGCGCGAATTCCCGTAGGAAAGGATGGCTCGAAGAGCTTCGTCGAGCATCACGGACAACAGGTGTGGAGTAAACTGGACAATACAACGCTGAGCGATATTGCTGTCGCTACTAACGGCGCTTATATTCCAGCCGGTGTACGCGCTTATGATCTGGGCGAATTTTATGAGGATAAATTGAAGGCGCTGCGTTCTGACGGCAAAGAACAGAAACGCGTGCGCCAAGCGGAACAGTATCAACTTTTTCTAGCGCTGGCCATGTTCTGCTTCTTGCTTGATTTTCTGGTTCGGCGATATCCAGCGCCGCCACGAGAGTTGTTGTCGCAAGGCCAACTTTCAATCCGCAATCCAAAATCCAAAATCTACAATTTTCTTTTGTTGCTATGTTTGTTTTTCCCGCGATCAAGTTCAGCGGCGGAACCGTATCAACTGGTGCGGGAAGGCATTGACTTATACGCGCATGACAAGTTTGACGAAGCGCGCGAAAAATTCGCCGAAGCCGATGCTGACGCGAAGGCCAAATCGCAGGACTCGCCCAACGCGGCCATTATCGCCTTCGATCTGGCCTGCGCGTATCATCGCAAAGGCGACACGGAGAAAGCGCGCGACAGCTACCTGCAAGCGGGCCTGTCTCGCGACCGGCGCATTGCCGCCGATGCTCACTTCAATTTAGGATGTCTCTCCGCCGAATCGGCTCGAACGCTGGCGGGAGAACATCCCGAAAATCTCGCGTCCGAAAAACGCCAGGAAATTATTGATAAACTCAAGGAGTCCGTCGCGTTTCTCCGCCACTGCCTGGACAGACAACCTGAACATGCCGGCGCGAAAAAGAACATCGAATTGATTCGGCTGTGGATCAAATACTACGTAGATAAGTGGCGCGCCACCGACCGGCAGAAGATGCGTCAGGAGACTAATTTACTGCAATTTCTCGAATACTTGATCAATACCGAAAACTTGCTGCAATCCACGGTAAAAGAATTGAAACCGACCGCTTCTCCAGACACGTTTGCCGAACTTAAACAATCTCAGGATGAACTGGCTGAAGAGATCGAGCCGCTGAAAGACAAGATCAAGGAATCGTTGACTCCGCCTGCCGCGCCGCCAGGCTCGCCAGGCAACCCGACGGCGCCGGCCGCGCCGGCCACCGCTTCGCCAGAGATCGAGCGCGGGATCAAGTTGTTGCAGTCCTGGGCCGATACCGCTGGAACAAAAATGCGCGCGGCGTCTGAGAAACTCAACGCCCGACAACCGACGCTAGTCAGCGGAGAACAGCAGCAAGCCGTTCGCGAGCTAAACAATATCTGGCAGGCGGTTGCGCCGTTTCAAGCGCTGCTGGCTCGCGCCATCAGTGAGCAGACCGCGATTGCTCAAGAGTTGAACCCGAACTTGGACGAGGTCGCGCATAGTCTCAAGGAGAAATGGCAAGGCAGTCTGTTCAACCAACTGCTGATCAAAAAACAGGATTTGGCCGGCAAGCTGCTTCCGCCGGCAGCCGATAAGAAAAATGGCGGATCAGGCGCGAGCGCAAACGCATCTGGTT
>JAZDLP010000368.1:0-6675 GCA_043801885.1 Planctomycetota bacterium
TTAAGACTGCGCCTACGCTGACACAGAAGAGTTGAATTTAAAATAATATCCCCCTATCTCCATAATCTCCATATCTCCCTTTCTTACACTATCTGAATGGCTATAAACCGTTGGATAAAAGATAAGGACTGAACGGTTACCGAATTACGAATTACGAATTGTGAAAATTCGTGCCGAGTTTCTCAGTATCCTCTGTGGCTGATATTTTCGTAGTGAATGGTTATGGAAAGAAGAATTCTGAGATGAGCGACATTCCAACAAACGCAGCATCGAAAGCCATGGACACCGCAGCGGCGATTGGCAAAGAATACAAGTTCGGCTTCCATGAGCCCGAGAAGCATGCGTTTCGCACCAAGATCGGTCTGAGCCGCGAGACTGTCGCTGAGATCAGCGAGCAGAAAAATGAACCGTCGTGGATGCGAGATTTTCGGCTTCAAGCGTTGGATATCTTTCTAAAGAAGCCCATGCCCAACTGGGGTGGCGATCTGTCGCGCATTGACTTCGACAATCTCACCTACTACCTGCGTCCCACCGAACAGCAATACAACACCTGGGAGATGGTGCCGGAAGAGATCAAGCGCACTTATGACAAGTTGGGCATCCCGGAAGACGAACGCAAATTCCTAGGCGGCGTCGGCGCGCAATACGATTCGGAAGTCGTCTATCACAATCTAAAGAGCAAGTGGGAAGAGCAGGGCGTGATTTTTCTCTCGCCTGAAGATGCCATGCAAAAGCATCCTGATTTGGTGAAAGAATACTTCGGCACAATCGTTCCGCCCGCCGACAACAAGTTCGCTGCGTTGAATAGCGCCGTCTGGTCAGGCGGCTCGTTTATTTATGTGCCCAAAGGCGTGAAAGTGGACATCCCTTTGCAAGCGTATTTTCGCATCAATGCCAAAAGCATGGGACAGTTCGAACGCACTCTGATCATTGTGGACGAAGGCGCTTTTGTGCATTACGTCGAAGGCTGCACCGCGCCGGTTTACAGCGCCGACTCATTGCATTCGGCGGTTGTGGAGATCATCGTCAAGGCGGGCGCGCGCTGTCGTTACACGACTATTCAGAACTGGTCCACCAACGTCTATAACCTGGTGACCAAGCGCGCCGTAGCCTATCGAGACTCCACGATGGAATGGATTGACGGCAACATCGGCAGCAAGCTGACCATGAAATACCCGGCCGTCGTTATGCTGGAACCCGGCGCGCGCGGCGAAATCTTATCCATCGCTTTCGCTGGCGCGGGGCAGCATTTGGACGCCGGCGCCAAAGTAGTGCATTGCGCTTCGCATACTTCCAGTCTGATCACCAACAAATCCATCAGTCGAAACGGCGGTCGCACCAGCTATCGCGGGCTATGCAAAATGAAGAGTGGCGTGGAAGACTGCAAGAGCCGCGTGGTCTGTGACGCGTTGCTGCTGGACGAAACCAGCCGGAGCGACACATATCCATACATCGAAACGAACTCATCGAAGATCAGCGTCGAACACGAAGCGTCGGTGAGCAAGATCAGCGAGGAACAGTTGTTTTATTTGATGTCGCGCGGGCTGACGAAGGACGAAGCGGCGAAGATGATCGTGACCGGTTTCATCGAACCGCTTATCCGCGAATTGCCTATGGAGTACGCCGTGGAGATGAACCGTTTGATCGAGTTGGAGATGGAAGAGGCGGTCGGATAAGTATTGAATAAGCTTTTTGTTGCATTGGCTGGCGATTGCCCTGACACGGATGTCTTGACATGTCTCAGAAATCAACTATCGCGCAAAGTCCATATGGATCGACACAATCGGAAATCTGACGCTCTCCGGGTACAACCCAGAATTGGGCAACAAGCCATTCCATGAGAAAGCGAAGATGAATCCCAAGCCGCAACCCAACCACCGGGAGTACATTGAAGTGCTCCGCCGGATGACGCCGGAGGAGCGCCTGCTGAAGGCTTTCGAGCTTTCAAACTCGGCGCGCGAATTGTTTCGCGAAGGCCTTCGGCAGGCCTTCCCCGAGCTTTCGGAGAAAGATTTCGAGGAACTTTACAAGAAGAGACTTGACCTATGTCACAACCGGAATTGGTGAGAGCGCTGGTTAAAGCTCTTGTTGATAGCGGTACCGAATACATGCTGACTGGCTCGGTCGTGTCCAGCCTGCAAGGCGAACCCCGGGCATCGCACGACATAGACGTGGTGGTGCATTTGAGTTCCGATCACGTAAAGAAACTGATCACAGCTTTTCCGTCGGAAGATTTTTATGTTAACGAAGACGCGGTGCGTGAGGCGGTGAAGCGCAGTGCGATGTTCAATATCATTTCTCTTAAGGAACAGGAGAAACTCGATTTCTGGATGCTGCGGGACGACGACGCATACGACCGGTCTCGTTTCTCGCGCAAACACATGGTCGCCTTAATGGGAACTCGCGCGAATGTGTCGCTACCCGAAGATACGATTTTGTACAAGTTGCGATGGGCAGTGTTGAGTGGCGGGAGCGAGAAGCAATTCGGAGACGCACTGCGGGTATACGAGGTCCAATTCCGCAATCTCGACATGGCTTATCTGGACCATTGGGCGGTGCCGCTGGGCGTGACAGCATTGCTGGAGCGCATCAAGAAAGAGGCTAATTCATTGCAGGCGCCTTGATGGAAGGAAGTGGTAATGTCCAGCGTAATGATTAATAGAGCTTCCGCGTTAACTGCCGATGGCTTGGCCGCTCGCGCCGCGGCACAGCATGAGCCCGCGTACTTGACGGAGCGACGGCTGAAAGCGTTGAATCATTATTTAGCCGCGCCCATGCCTGGCCGCCACGATGAAATCTGGCGGCGCGTGGAGTTCGGGACGTTGAATCTTGACGCCGCCGCGGAACGCGCGCCGTTTGATCGCCTGGCCGATCTTGGTCCGCAGTCCGCGCAGTCGCGAGCAGATAACGTTTTCTGGGGCACGCCAGACCAGGCCGCTCAAGATGACCCCGCGCTGCTCCAACAGTATTGGAACACCGAAGTTTTTCCCGCCGGCGTAGAAGAGACTTACGGCGTTGGTGGCAAGTTTCACTCGCTTAATCAAGCGCTGTGGGACAGCGGTTACGTGTTGCATGTGCCGAAAGGCGTTGAGGTCGAGCTTCCCGCGCGCGCACGCTTTTGCACGCGCGACGGCGAGGACGGCATCTTCCCGCATAATTTGGTGGTGCTTGACGAAGGCGCGTCCGCTACGGTGGTGGAAGAGTATGTCTCGACCGAATCCGGCCAGAGAGGCCTGTGCTGTCCGCAGACTGAGATTATTTTGGGGCGTGGCGCCAAGTTGCGTTATATTCTACTGCAGACGACTGGTCCGGAGATCACTTACATCGGCGCGCACAGCGTTCACCAGTATGCCGGCAGCCGGCTGACGTGCGTCAGCGCTCACTTTGGGTCGCGGCTGTCAAAAATATTTCTGACGACGAAAATGCTGGAACCAAAAGCGTGCGCTCATATCTCTGGTCTTTATTACGGCGTCGGTTCGCAGCAGTTTCATATAGATACGTTACAGCATCATCTTGCGCCGGAGTGCGCGACGAACTTACTGTTTCGCGGCGCGCTCAATCAGTCCGCGCGCGCAGTTTATCGCGGTTTGATTCGCCTGGAGACCGGCGCGCAGAAAACGGATGCCTATCAGCAGAACCGGACGCTGCTATTGAGCGATGACGCGCGCATGGATTCGATTCCAGGCCTGGAGATTCTGGCTAATGACGTGCGCTGTAGTCATGGCGCGACCGCAACGCAGATAGACCCGATGATGCAATTCTACTTGATGTCGCGCGGCTTGACGGATTTTCAAGCGCGTAAGTTGATTTTGGATGGCTTCTTTGAAGAAGTGATTCAACGCTTCGGCATGGAAAGTGTGATCGAACGAATGCGTAGTTGCGTGGATCAAAAAAATGGCAAATATAAAGCCACAGAGGACACAGAGACGGAAGGGAATTGTGGAGTTTAGATTTTAGATTGTGGAGTTTAGATTTTAGATTTTTGATTGTGGATTTTTTTATCTGCGTTCATCTGCGTCTATCTGTGGATTTTTTTAACTGAATGAATACAACAAAACCGCCAGAACATCTTTTGAATGTCGAAGCGATCCGGAAAGATTTTCCAATCTTGCATCAAACGGTTTACGGCGGTCGGCCTCTCGTGTACTTGGATTCGGCGGCGACATCGCAAAAACCGCGATCAGTCATCGCGGCGATGACAAAGTACTACGAACATGCGAACGCTAATGTGCATCGCGGGCTGCATGTTCTGGCGGAACGAGCGACGGAGATTTACGAAAACGCGCGCGCCAAAGTCGGCAAGTTTATTGGCGCGGAACGCGCCGCTGAGATCGTCTGGACAAAGAACGCTACCGAGTCAATAAATCTGATCGCGCACAGTTATGGCCGGAAATTTCTGCGAGCCGGCGATGAGATCGTTGTCAGTCGCATGGAACATCATAGCAATCTGGTGCCGTGGCACCTGCTGGCTCGGGATAAGGGTTGCGTTATTCGCGGCGTAGGTCTCCATTCCGACGGCTCTCTCAATCTGGCGGATCTCGATCAAATTTTAGCCGGCGGAAAAGTCAAAATTGTGGCGCTGACGCATGTCTCCAACGTGTTGGGCACAATCAATCCAATCGCGCAAATCAGCGCAAAAGTTCACGCCGCCGGCGCGTTGCTGGCCGTAGACGGCTGTCAAGCGGCGCCGCATCTGCCCGTGAACGTACGGCAACTGGGCGCGGATTTCTATAGTTTCTCCGGCCACAAAATGTGCGGCCCGACCGGCATCGGCGTGCTCTACGGACGCTATGAGTTACTGGAAAAGATGGATCCGTTTTTGGGCGGCGGAGAGATGATCGAAGAAGTGCGGATTGATTCGTCCACGTACAAAGAACCGCCACTACGCTTCGAGGCGGGCACGCCGCCAATCGCCGAGACGGCGGGAATCGCGGCCGCGGTTGATTACCTGTCTGCCGTCGGCATGGAGCGCATCCGCGCGCACGAAAAGACGATTCTGGACTACGCGCTAAAGCAGCTCGCGACAGTGCAAGAATTGAAAATTCACGGCTCGCAGGACGTTGAATTGCGTTCAGGCGCGATCTCTTTTGAGCTTGCGGATATTCACGCGCACGACATTGCGCATATTTTGGACGCGCAGGGCGTGGCTATTCGCGCCGGTCATCATTGCGCGCAGCCGCTGATGGAATGGTTGAACACCGGCAGCACGGCGCGTATGAGTGTGTATCTGTACACCACTAAACATGAGATAGATCGTCTGGTCGCCGCGTTGACAAAAGTGCGGGAGCGGTTTGATCAAGTGTAGCGTCAGAGATGGAGAAAAAAATTAGAATGCATGTGTTAGCGCGAATACGTCAAGCTGTTCAGGAGCAAAAGTATCGCGTTAGCGGCCATGCAAACGAAGAAATATCCGAGGATGGCTTGGAATCGCACGATGTGGAGAGCATTATCATGTCGGGTACAATCGTAAAGAGATTCACTCACGATGTGAGAGGAACTCGTTATGAGATTGCCGGGCATACTGTTGTTGGGCGTCATGCCAGGATAGTCTGTCGTTTTCTGATTTCAGGAGTGTTGTTGATCATCACGGCGTATTTGAGCGAGGAGTAAAAATGGATAAAGGCGATTCGTGTGAATTTTGCAATGGCATTGTCGAATATTGCCGGACTCGCGCCAAGTTTGATTATCGAGGCCGAACGATATATGTTGACAATGTGCCACTATGGGAGTGCAATCGCTGCGGTGAACAGTATTTTGATGCGCCAGTCTATAAACGACTTGAACAGATTGCGCGTCATCGCAGTCGAATCAAGAAGACCGTCTCTTTCCCGCTGGCGCGGTACGAGATGTCGCTGAGCTAGACCATTAACAATGCAAATCTTCGCGGCGCACGAAGAAAAGCGCAAGAAAAAGAGAGGTTTAGGCCAGACTAATAACAAAATCTGTGTTCATCCGTGTTCATCTGTGGTTTCATTTTTTCGTAGCGCGCTTTTGATTGCGGTCTGACCGCACTATGTGGTACTGAGGTTCAACGTGACTGAAGAATTGACCGGCCAAAATAGTGATCCAGTGGCGAACGCTCAGACACACCATGAAGAAGACAATCTGGATGCGCTGTATCGCGACGTCATCTTTGAGCACTACCGCCGACCGCGCAACAAAGGTCCGGTGCCCGGCGCGCAGATAGTTACCAAGGGCGACAATCCGCTCTGCGGCGACCGCGTGACTGTCTTCGGCAAAGTGGACTCGGACGGCAAATTGGCGCAAATCGGATTCGATGGTCAGGGTTGTGCCATCTGCATGGCCTGTTCGTCCATGATGACCGAAGCGGTGAAAGGCAAGACGCTCGAAGAAACCGTCCGTAACTGCGAGCATTTCAAGAAGATGATGCGCAACGAAGCGCCTTTCGAGGCGCCTGAAGAAGTGCCAGATATGGAAGCGCTGGAAGGAGTGCGCAAGTTTCCGGTGCGAGTTAAATGCGCGACGCTGGCCTGGACTACTTTGCAAAATGGCATTCTGCGGTACGAAGCCGAGCTGTTAAGAAATACGTAACCGTTCACCATAGAGCCACAGAGTTACTATGGAACTTGAAAAAAGGCCAGTTACCTCGAAAAGGAATGGGTTACAGAAAGTTCAGTTTGTGATGTTCGAACGTTTCTCAACTCATTTCAGGGA
>JAZDLP010000371.1:0-7819 GCA_043801885.1 Planctomycetota bacterium
TTATGGGAGTTATGGGAGTTATGGGAGTTATGGGAGTTATGGGAGTTATGGGAGTTATGGGAGTTATGGGAGTTATGGGAGTTATGGGAGTTATGGGAGTTATGGGAGTTATGGGAGTTATGGGAAGTAACGACAAAGTGATCTACCAGATCGTCATATCCCATATCTCTCATACTTCCCATATCTCTCATACTTCTCATACTTCCCATACTTCCCATACTTCCCATACTTCTCATGGTTTCTATTGCCCCTCCCTAGTCATGCAAATTTGAACCTTTGATCATGCGCAACGCGTGATCAAGCAACGGCAGAATATCATCAAGATACTCATTGACCGCTCGCACCGACCCCGGCACGCAAAACACCAGAGTTTGGCCAGCCACGCCCGCAAGAGAACGACTCAGCATGGCCGCTGGCAACCGCTGCGCATGCTTGACGCGAATATGCTCCATAATGCCCGGCAGTTCCTTCTCCAGCAGCGGTCGAACCGCTTCCGGCGTCACATCCCGCGGCCCAATTCCAGTTCCACCAGTCGTAAAAACCACCTGGCATTCAGCGCTTGCGCTGCGTTGCAACGCTGCGCGAATAAGCTCAACGTCGTCAGGCACAATAATCGTCTGACAGGCTAACTGTTGGCCGGTGGATTCGGCGTGACGTTCAAGACGGTGTCGCAGTTCCGGGCCGCTCTTGTCCGCGTACTCGCCACGACTGGCGCGGTCGCTAACTGTAATAATCACGGCGTTCAATACGGTTGACGTGATCTCTACAGGATCGCCGGCCTTGACCATGCCACCGCGAATCACACGGCAAAAAATCCCTTCCTTCGGCATGATGCAGGCTCCAACTTCGCGCATAATGGCGCAATCGTTACCGTGGCAGCGTTTGCCTAGTTGCGTGACTTCCAGTTCCACGGCAGCGCCAATTCGCAATCGTGTCCGCGGCGAAATCGCAGCAAGATTCAAGTGGGAGACTGTAAGATTCTCGGCGAAGTCGCCTGGAGCGCGCTCGCGTCCGGAAGATTGCGCAAAAGCAGTGATGCTCTCGGCGGACAAAAGACTGACCTGCCGATGCCCCGGTCCGGCGTGCGCGTCGCCTTCAAAGCCCTGATCGGTAATTAGAGCTTGTGGCACAGGACGTTTAAGCATGCCTTTTTGCGCCGATAGATTAACACTCACCACTCGCCCATTCATGCGTAAGACTCCTTTTTTGCAACCGTTCACGACTTTAAAGGCGCAGGTATCCTTGCCTGCTCGTTTGCAGGCAAGGATGCCTGCGTTACACAGTTACTCTTTTTAGTTTTCTCCAGTAAACTTATCTCTTCGATCCGCATTTCTTTATCAACAGCTTTGCACATGTCGTACACGGTCAGCAGCGCCACGGAGACGGCGGTCAGCGATTCCATCTCAACGCCCGTCCTGCCGGTGCATATCGTCGTAGCGACGGCTCGAACGCCAGTTTGCTCCAGACGGCATTCCACAACGACGCTATCCAACGGCAACAGATGACACAGCGGTATCAACTCGGCCGTCTTTTTGCCGCCCATCACGCCGGCGATCTCGGCACAAGTCAACACATTGCCTTTAGCGATCTGATTGGCGGCCACCAGCGCGCAAGTCTCCGCGCGCATACGGATAAATCCCGTCGCCACGGCTCGGCGCAGGCTGACAGGCTTGGCAGAAACATCCACCATCCGCGGCTGTCCGTGCTCATTCACATGACTTAATCCGCTCATGTTGTTTAACCTCCCAACGAGTACAAATCGCGACGACTGCGCAGACCTCGCTCAGGCTTGGCCGCCACCGCAGCGCGAAAAGCGGCTTCAACGCCCAGTTCCCGAATGCTGAATGCCAAGTCGGAGAACAGACAAGGAACCAGCAGTCCGTCCGAAGATAATCGCAGCCGATTGCAGCGTGCGCAGTCTCCGCCATCACCGCCCAGCACTCGAGAAAAACGCCCAGCGCGCGGCTCCATGCGCCTGATAAAACGAGCTTCCAATCCGCGTTCGGCAGCATACGCGGCGACTGCGCGAGCGTCGGGTTCGTCCGCATCAACTGCGACAACACAATTAATTTTGATGGGCATAAAACCAACATCCCGCGCGGCGTCAATACCTTCCAACACGTCGCTCACTCTCCCACCGCGTGTCAGCGCCGCGTAACGCGCGGCATCCAGAGCGTCAAGACTGATGTTCACTCGTTGCAATCCGGCGTTGCGCAAATCACGAGCAAAGCGAGCGAGTAGAACGCCATTGGTGGTCATGGATAAATCGTTGAGACCTTGAATCGCGGCCAGCATTCGCACCAGATCAACGATGCCATTGCGTACCAACGGTTCTCCGCCGGTTAGACGCACTTTGTCTATTCCCAAACGCGCGCCTGCGGCCACCGCATCTCGAATCTCTTCAAGAGAAAGAATGCGAGCATGAGGAATGATTTCTCGTGCCGTAGGGGCGGTTCGCGAACCGCCCCTACCAGGCATGCAATAAACGCAACGCAGATTGCAACGATCCGTTACCGACACGCGCAAGTAATTTATACGCCGATTAAAACAATCGTACATGCACGGCAGCTCCCTGCAAAATTTCACTGACACCGATCGGCGACAGCAGAAAGCCATCGGCCTTTGTATATGCGTGAATATGCGCCGAACCGTGATATTCGACAGGCTCAACTGTTTCAGGAGTGACAAAACGCACGGGGACGGCGAGTTGCCGGGCAGATCGTTTGCGACGGATCGGCGTCGCCAGCCGAGCGGCTACCCAGCGCGGTTTAAATACATGTCCTTGTAATGCCAGTAGAAATGGTCTTAAAAGCAGTTCGCAAACCACAAATGTCGAGACTGGATTTCCCGGCAGGCCGCACACGTAACTTGACCCATCGTCGCCAAAAATTGTCGGTCGACCGGGTTGCATGGCGACACTATCGAACGCCAGTTCGAAACCAAGACGACGCAAAACTCCAGGTACAAAGTCGAAGTCGCCCGTCGAAACGCCACCGGAAAGTACCAGCACATCGTGACTACTTCGCAGACGATTGATGCTATCCGTAATCAGAGTCTCATCGTCGTGAACCACGCCGATACGAGTCACCTGAGCGCCGATCCGACAAATCTGCGCGGCCAGTTGATGGCTATTGGAATCGCGGATGCCGGCGCCCGACGGACGCTCGGCGGCGGCGCAGAGTTCCGATCCAGTAGCAATGATCGCCACTCGTGGCTGTCGCGAGACTCTGGGCGCGACGCAGCCGACCGTAGCCAGTACGCCGACCTCCGCCGGACCAAGCATGTCGCCAGAACGCATGACTACGTCCCCAGCTTGCGCGTCTTCGCCCTGATCACAGAAATTGTCGGCGGTCTGCCGTCCGGTGAACCGAATCCGGCCATCGTCGCCAGTCGCCGTATCTTCAAGCATGATGACACAGTCCGCGCCGTTCGGCAGTGGCGCGCCCGTCATGATTTTGCTGCAAGTGGTCGTCTCGATCGCATGCGCGGGCATGCGTCCGGCGGCAATGGATTCAAGCACTCTGAGCGGCCCCGGCAAGTCCGTGCGCCGACAGGCATAGCCATCCATCGCCGATTTTCTAAAGGGAGGCAGGTCCATATCCGACTGCGCGTCTTCCGCAAGAACACGTCCACAGCAGGCTTCGAGCGCGACGGGTTCCGCAGGTAGTCGTCGCGCAATCGTCAACACGCGCCGCAACGCTTCATCAAAAGATATCATCGTTACGCCACCTGGATGTGGGTCAACCGTAAGCATGAAGCCACTTGGTGGCCTTTTGGTCTGACGTTATGTCCGCGAACAGCCTTTTTATACTGAGGGAAGCTGAATCTACGACGACGATTTCAGTTGGAATGGCATCATTGCGCCATAAGCTTGCAACGTCTTCTGTTGCGATGAGGATCATTCGCTTGGCATTCTTGGTTGAACCCGCTTTATGAAGAGCGAATGCTGCGTCAGTAAGAATCTCACCATGCTTTTGAACTCTGACCGGAATCGGCGCGCCCTCGAATGTCGCTTTCAAGAAAGCATCAATACCGTTGTTTCGCTGAACCGGTATATGAGGTATGCCGTTCAGAAGTGCCAGCGCATTAGCATTCGCGTTTCTGTACGAATTTATGCCAACCTTTAAGAGTTGAGATTCCGTTCGTATCGGGTCGTCAATGCGCTTTCTGGATAGCGCACAAGCTTCCGCTGATATATCAATTCCAATACCTTTGCGCCCGAACAACTTCGCAGCAACCAATGAGGTTCCACTGCCACAGAACGGATCAAGAACAAGGTCGCCAATATCTGTGACAAGCTCAATGATTCGCTCAAGCAGGAGAATCGGTTTCTGGGTCGGGTAACCAGTTCGCTCTTTGGCCTTTGGATTGAGGAATGGGATCGTCCAGACGTCGCTGAGTGGCACCCCATTCTTTGGGCCGGAGTAAACGACGTCTCCATTCTCGTCGCGAGCATAGACGGACTTATTGGTCTTGTCTCGACTGCGCTTCTGTAAAATCTGATCTACATTTGTCGTAAGCGAGTAGTCCGTCAATATAGTGTGGAACTTGTAGTCCGCTGTCTTGGAGTAAAAGAGTATCGACTGATGCGCAGGCAAGAGGCCTTTGGCGCTATTGGACCACCTCTTGTAGTGCCATATGATTTCAGCCCTGAAATTATCTGACTCGAAGATGTTATCCATAAGCAACCGCGCGATGTGTGAAGCCGTCTTGTCGCAATGAAAGAATATTGAGCCAGTAGGCTTGAGAGTACGGTGTAACTCTATGAGTCGCGCGTCCAAGAATGCGGTGTACTCAGTAGCGGAACCCCATTTGTCGTCAAATGAGAATTCCGTGGCACTGTCTCTGGTTTTCATGCGGTGCTCTCGTTGGGTAAAGAAGGGCGGATCGAGATACACCAAGTCCACCTGCGCGGACGGCATTGCGCGCAGTATTTCTAGGCAATCGCCATTATGTATCTCAATTTTCATTGGCCTTTGAGTTCTCCTCTGCCAATTCCTCAAGAATGACTTTCAAGTTCACTCCCGTTGCTGTCTTGATGTATTCCCAAGCAGTGTCTGCGAAATAGTACTTCCCTCCGAGTCCTTCGTACAACGTTTGCAGAGTCTTTTGAATGCGAATGGCTTGGTCACGGTTCGGGTAGTAAAACATGACGCGAATAGGCTGATAACCGGCATTCTTCACGGCTTTGAGTCGCGCATGCTCTTTTGTGATGTGATCTCCGTCGGTTGTGGCGTCCTTCCACTTGATTTCCATGGCGACATTGCCAACGACACAGTCGATTTCAAACGTCTTTGGCTTGCGCCCCTCGGTGTTTGGGATGCGCAGCGAGCTTGAGTCGAGGAATTTCTGCTTAAAACACAACTTGGTCGCTTCCTCCAAAAACGCGCCTGCGTACTTGTAGAGAAAACGGCCCTTGTTCTGGTAGATATCGATCAGTTCTCCTTCCTGATCGGCGACGCCGAGAACCCGATAGATCAAGTAGTGCGACGTGTCATCCGCCTTCATCTCTAGCACTCGCAAATCAATTTTTGCCTTCAGTTCTGATGCGTACTTGGCTGCCAGCGTTTTGATCTCGTCTTTTATTGCCATGATTGTGTCTTTCTCTCCACATCCAAATTCACGCGTCATCAGCGAAGAAACCTCGTACGGTGGACGCGTTGGTTGGATGGTGGTATCACTTTTCGTAACCGTTTCAAGCGCTTGTTCGTAATTCGCCGGCGTGTTGAGATTGTGATACCAAGCGTCGTCTTCCATTTGTATCTCGCGCACTCGCAGACGAGACAACATGGCTTCAATGCGACGCTGGTTCGCGGCCAGAGCTTCCGTTGCGGCGCGATACGCATCACGCCGATACAAGGCCAGCAGCGGCTCCCGTCCGTTTCGGGAGACAGGCAACACCACATCTACGTCGTTTCTGGGAGTAAAAAGTCTGAATAAAAAATGTGGCGATATACAGGGAACATCGCAAGCGGTTACGAAATTCCACTCGTGGGTAGAAGCAGCGAGACACACTCGCATACCTTCCAGCGGCCCCAGATGCGGCGTCTCGTCCGCAAGAACTGGCAGCCCTAGAAACGAATATTTTGATGGGTCGTTGGCTCCGATGAGCACCGTATCGAAACGCAGCCGAAGGTCTTCGGCCAAGCGTTGGATCAGCGGCGCGCCGCCGAACGGCAGCAGCGCTTTGTTGCAGCCCATGCGACGACTGGCGCCGCCCGCCAGGATGATCGCGCCGGCCGGCCAGCGCACTCGCCATCGTCCATCGTTATAGTTCAGCCGCTCCGGATCCAAGCTCCAGTTACGCCCATCCGTATCCAGGATAGCATCCGCCAACGGCATCACTTCCGCGCAACTGACCTTGCATTCCGCGGCACCGGCGTCTCGAATGATCAAGAACAGACCCGGCTCTAGCGCCAATCGTGCGGAATTCGATTCAATCACTATTGGCGTGCCGGAAGGAATCTGAGCGAACAGAGCTTCCAGCCCTGCCTCAAGATGTTGTTTATGAACGCGCAGCCAGAATACCGTAGTCGCGCCGGCGGCCAGCAAGCGTTGAGTGTCCTTGCGCGCGTCAGGTTGCGTCAATCGTAGGGACGGTTCGCGAACCGCCCCTACGGGGTCATTGCGTACATCAGGCTGCGTCTCTTCTTCGAGACAATACGGTGCCTGTAATTTGCCGCAGACTCCGCAGCCGGAACCGCCGCGCGGGCAGCCGCCGGACTCGCGTACTGTGGTAACTTTGACGGCGATCACGGTTCCACTTTTCGCCAAATCGCTGACTACTCGGCACGCATACTCCGTCTTGCCCGAGTTGCGTCCGCTGGAGCCAATAAGGATCGTGTCAGGCCGATTGATCACGTTTGATCCTCACGTCGGCCTACCAAAAATACGCGCAATCCAATAAACACAACCAGACAAATCGCAATGAAGATCACCGCCACCGGACGAGCATAACGGAGACCAAACGTGTTGAAACGATCAAAGACGAGAACAGGAGTGATCATGGGATGATAGGCGATGATAACCACCGCGCCAAACTCAGACAATCCGCGAGCGAACATCTGAATAATTCCAGTTACGACCGCGCGCCAGGCGAGCGGGAGCGAGATTGTAAAAAATACGCGAGCGGGCGACGCGCCAAGAGTGCGTGCCGCTTCTTCAAATTGCATTGGCACCGCCGAAAAACCTTCGCGCGCGGCGCCCATCAGAAACGGCAGACTGACAAACGTCATAGCCGCCATGATGCCCCAGTGACTGCTGACAAACGAGATTCCCAGCGACTCACCGATACTGCCCACCAAGCTATCTCGATTCATTACACTCAAAAGCGCTATCCCAGCCGCCGAATGCGGAATCACTACCGGCAGATCAATAATGCTCAATACCAATCGCTTGCCTCGGAATTTGGCGCGAGCCAGCAGCCATGAAAACGGAATCGCCGGAATCGCTAATAACAACGTGCCGGCCAACGACGTCCACAATGTCAGCCAGATACTGCGCGCCACTTCCGCGTCCGTAGCCGCAGTCCACAGGTCGGCGCCACTACCGGCCAGTAACATGGCTATTAGCGGCGCAATGATAAAAAGCAACACCGCGCCGCCGCCAACCGAACAAGCAAGTTTAAACCATGACAGGCGGCACAATACGGCATCGCTCATGGCGTCTCCCTGTCACTATTTTTTCGTGTCGCAGACGTCTCGCCTGCCTGTTCAGATAAATACGGCGGCTCATGAGCGAGAGGCAAACGGGACGCCTGCGGTACGGTCGTCGTAGGGGCGGTTCGCGAACCGCCCGTGTCCGGCGGCAACCCCGGATC
>JAZDLP010000388.1:0-6008 GCA_043801885.1 Planctomycetota bacterium
GCGACTGCTGCAAGCTTTGCGCAGTGAAATTCTGAGGGAGAGCCGGATGCGGGAAATCCGCCTGTCCGGTTCGGGAAGCGGGAAGGGGAAACGGAGCCTTGTCTACTGACACGTCACCGCGCCCTTTTTCGACTTCATTACACCGACCCCGAAACGCAAGACTCCGACGCAATGCGAAATGTTTTCTCCGCGTCGCGGTTCTGTCCGCAGGCGATGATCGAAGACGACTTGACAGAACCGTTTGCCGTAACCGCCAGTGTGCGCAGCTTGGATTTGGCCGGCAGCAATGATGGCCTCTACGATGCTTTTGGGTCGTTTGCGACTTCGTCGGCCGAAGTCAAGAGCGAGTGGAAGGAGTTCGAGTCCGACGGCAACCGAGCTAAACTGTGGAAAGCAGGTAGTCCCGGCTCTCTGACGGCTTCACTTGAAGAATGGGCATTAAGCTCAGACCGGGAACAGCGATTGATTGGTAATGATAATAATGAAGTTGACCGCGATAATTTAAAAAATCACAAGTTCCCCATGGACACACAGTTCTTCAAAAAGTTCAACAAGGCTTATCAACTGATGCTCACCGTTGAGGACATCGTCGGCAATAAACAAGAAATAAGGGCGCTATCGCTGGTCAAAGATACGACGCCGCCAGTCTCACGCGCCATTCGTGTCTGGTCGCCGGTTATCAGTTTTCACTCAGACCTCGATGTTTGCGTGGTGAAGCAGAAAGGAGTGCTCTGTCAGAAGGCATCAATGGACAATCAGCGTTTTATCAATAAAGTTTCTCGTAAATGCTACTCGGTTTGGACACTGGCCAATCCAGTGCCGTTCGGCGGGATGGCCACGAGGACTTCAGTTGGCGCCTACGTCGAGGATATTGCCGGCAATGTCACTGAGTCGCCATTCATAGCCGAACGCTTTGAGGTGGAGGGATTCTGGGGTGGGAATTGGGAAGACTGTGGACGCACGCGGCCCATCGCCGGCGACGAGCAAATTCAAGTCTCCACGAAGGCCGACCAAACTGCAAGTTACGGCTATCGAATCACTAACCGGTGGCTCTTCAAAGTCCCTTCGCATTGGGGCGGACAAGTGATGGGAATCTATAGCGAACCGGTTGGTGAAGGCGTCAAACAGATACCCGACCTATTCTATAACGGAGATCGCGAGCGGACGAGGCCGGTGAAGACGGCCGATGGCAAATATACGGTTGATACACCGCTCTGGGGTCCGATTCTGGTTCACAAACGAAATGGTTCCTTGGACTCGCCGATTCGTTTAACCTTGCCTCGTCCTGACGAAATGCAGGCGGAAGAAGGCAAAGTGCCGGGACGCCTTTATGACTTGAAAGTGCCGCGCGCCGATGGGATTACGGCGGCGATCTTCAACAATGCGCGACCTAATCGAGTGACGGTTACCCCGGATAATGTTCCCCACCTTCCGTCGCAAGAAGTGTTCGAAAAATCGTCAACTTACGAGGACGATTCCGGCAAAAAACATATGATTGCTCCTGTCGGACTCGGGCCGCTGTTCCTCTGGGATAAGCTCGATAAAGACTTGGCTCAAAAAGATGCTCGGCTGCAAGCCGATCTGCCGAAGCCGCAATTCAGCATAGCGAACGAATTCGCTGTGCGGCTGGCTGGAGGAGGAATTACGAATGATTGGTGGCGCTGCGCTCCCGGTTGGTCGAGTTTCTGGTACCGCGTGCAACATCAGGAAGACGTCGAGGACATCAAACAGGCTGATCGCTACATCAAAGAAGACAAGGAAATGTCAGATGCGTATCTGAAAGCTCTGAGCGATGCGGAAGACAATGCGGCTAGAGAACGCATCCAAAAGCAGCGCCAAGATCAGATTTACCAAGTGAAGAATCAGCGAGAGAAAGAGCGGCGGCCAAGGATCGCGGGCGACACCGGACAGCAGGCGGGCGACTGGATCACAAAGCTGAACCTTTTGCGCGTTGAGCCATCCGTGCTGGTCTGCGGCCAGCGTCAATTCGTGTACGTAGTTGGCGCGGAGCTGGCCGATCCGGGCGAAGTAGTCTCGCCGGGCAACATTAAGTTCAAAGTCAACGGAGCGGACGTGACGGCGTCAGCCGCCACTCTGCCGGAGCAAGCGAAGAACAAGATCGTTGTTCATCGCGCCGTAGGGATACACCATAATATTGGACACGAAAATATACAATTTTACCTCGTCTGGGCTACTGCTGGACGGCTACAGCAGCGTCTGAAAGTAGAAGTCACCATCGGCCCCGACGTCCCCACCGGCCTCTGCGACATCGTCCTGACCACTAAACAAGGCCTGAACAATCACAAACTCGATAAGGTGGCGGAAATTATTAAATGGGGGTGGGTGGATAAAGACGATAAACCGGTTGAAGTCGCGGAGACCAGTAACATTGATACGGGAACAGTCGTTGCGGCTGCGGCCGCTATTCGCGGCGTTAATACAGGAACTATGACCACCGCTGCCGCGCCTGTCGCACCTGCCGCACCTGCCGCCACCGCCACTGCTGCCACATCTGCCACCAGCGCTGCCACTGTCACCACTGTCGTCGCTGCCGCGCCGCCGGCAGTCGTTTCTCGTGACACAACGCCGATGCCGACCATGAAACCATTCCACATCAAGTTTGCGGGAGTGGCGTTCAAGAATGGCGATCCCGTAAAGATCAGCATTGAACGCATCGGCGCGAATGGCAAGTTTGAAGAAAAAGCAAGTAGTTTGAATTACAGTATCCAGAATGGCAAAGTATTCCACAACGCGGGCAATGAAGCTTGGTTCGCCTGCATGGAACTCGACACGCCAATTATATTCGACTGGTCGGTCGTCTTCCCAAACTACTTCAATATTCTGACCATTGCGGGCATACAGCAGGGCGACTACTTGGTGGCTCGCCCGACAAAATTGCCAGACACAATAATAGATCGAATACTGATCGTTGACATGCATCCTCCCGGCGATTATTCAGTAGACGCCAAAGGCCGAGATTGCGAAAAGACAAAACAGCCGTGGGAGACGACAAAATACTATTACTCCTACGATGCGTCGAATCCGGGTCCAAATAGCGGATCGGGCTGGCCGGAGACATCAGTATTAAAGTTTAACGTTGACCGATTGATTTTCGACGCAAAAGATGGCCGACCAAGCGATGGCCGACTACGTGATCCTAAAAAAGCGATCAGTAACGGAGTCGTTTCAGAAACAGCTCGGATTCGTTTTGTGGCTACACTTGCCGAAGGTTATGATCGAAATGTTTCAGTGCAAGTCGAGAATGGCATCATAAGCTGGCTCATAGGCGAGAAATGGCTTCGCGTTGGAGTCCCCACCATGTTTGAAGCGACAGTGCCGATTGACAGAATCTTTTTTGCCAAACAAAAAGGATCGAAAGGCTCTCGACCGGTTCCGGGCGAGAACCGTTTCATCATCAATCCATATTCCGGAGACAAACTCAAAATCCAGTGGATGGAGCTGAGTTTCGACGCCATGTCGCCGTATATTCTGGTACATGGCAAAGGAGCTGATGGAAGGTACTGGGATGGAGTTAATCCGAACGGCAAGCAATGCTGGACGGGTATCACCAAAACATTTAAAGACTACGGCATTCCTTACGACAATAGCATAAAACTCATGCACACTGATCCCAATACGCCTGAATTTTCAAAGGAACCATCGCAAGGATCGCTGGAAGACCAAGGATCGCAGATAGAAGAACAATTGCCCGCAGTGGTGGCGAGCTTTGGGACCCGGCACTTTAATCTCATGGCTCACAGCAAGGGCGGATTGGATGCTCGCTGGTGGCTCACAGAGCGTAAGGCTAAAGTTCAATATGCGTCAAATAATCTAATACTGGGTCAATTCATAACCATGAACAGTGTTCACTTGGGAAGTGTTATCGCTGATTACGCCTACGGGTCAACAAGCATCAACACGTTCGCGATCCCCGATCTGATCAGGCAAGGTCCAAACTTGGAGTATCCGTTCCTCTGTGTGTCCGGAATAGTAAACCGGGTCGCGGCGGGTTCACCTGCGACCCAATCGCTGATGACAAGCTCCATGAAGACTTTTAACGACTGGAATCTAGCCAAAGTCAAAGACCATGAGAACATTGACCATACGCGGCCACTGTTCTTTGCCACTTCATCTGACGCAGATTTAGAGGCTGATGTTCCGGTCATGGATCGCACCATTAGTTTGCCATCGTCCTACAGCGAGGGGATGACAGCAGTTGTAAAAGGGTTAACTTGCATAGCGCCGTTTTTCACGGCAGGAGTAAAGTATGTAGTTGAACAATTGCATCCGAGATGGCAAGAAAAGTATGGTCCGTACACCGAGCCATCTGAAACCGATTTGGCGGTCAAATGGGGTGACTCGTGGTCTGATTTTTGGGTCGTCGGCACCATCGGGGCGCGCGAAGCATATTACGCAATACGTGACATTAAGGATGCTTCGGTGAGTTGCGCGAGTACGTGGGTATATGTCATCGAACATAAATTTGAAAACGGCGACCAACAGGTCAATGATTTCCTTGTATCGCGCAGAAGCGCGGCGTGTCAGCATCCGGATTCGCCTTTTTATACTGGCAGTCTTTTCTTTCAAGGCAAGATGCATGGCAACATCTGCGACGACCAAATCGGAAAACAACTGATCTATCGGCACGATATTATCGGCTATTTAAAGTGAGGCGAAAATGACGCGATTACGGATGTCAATAGTAATCATGGTGTCTGTTGTCGTTATAGTCTGTTTTTGCTTTTGGCCGCATAAAACTGCCGATGGGCAAAAAAAGCCAACGGCTGCGACTTCGACGCCTGCTACGCCCTCGGCGATAGCCGCGTCAGAAAAGAACAAAGGAAGTTCCCAACCCCAGCAGGTTTTGCGGCAAGACGGCGTACTTAAACAGACTGAACCCATAAAACAGCCGAGTATATCGAAGAACATACAGAACGATACTGACCAAAAAATGTCCAAAGAAAAAGAAAGACAGATAGCGGTCAATGAACTGTCCAAGTTTTTGACACCAGAACCAACCACTCCCGACGATTGGGGCCGCGTAAAGGTGATACGTCAATCGCTTCCGCTTGGCGAGATTGAGTTGCCCTACGCGATTGCGACGAAGCTTCGCGCCGTATTAGAAGCGGAGACCAACGCGAATGCTTTTCATTTCAGGGTTGCCAACGAAAGAAACAGCGACGGGCAATTGACGACTTCCCTGTGGAGTCACAAGGCGGAACGTTCTTTACTCATTGACTGGACCAAACAAACGGTTGAGCCGAAAGAGCGAAAAGACAATGTTGGTGGCAATGTATTGGTTGACAGGCTACCCGAGCAAAGGGCTCGTGGCGACGCAATAGATATTGGCTTCGGTTATGAACCCAGTGATAGAAAAGTGAAAATAATTGGTATAGATCGGCCATCAGGAACGGGCGGCGTAAAATTAGAGTGTATACCATACGATCATAGCGCATTTATTTCTACGCAGTGTTTTGCGGCGCATGATTATCCGATTGCTGTAATGGCGAAGATGTCTCGACAGCGGGCGTTGGCGAGCATTATGGTTTTCGATATAGTCAATGGGAAACTTTTGGGAGAGATTGAGCCGCCACTTGATGCGCGAAATACTCGGCCAGATTTTGCGTTGGACCGCGATAATGACGTTATCGTTGCAGCGGATTACAACGTAGATTGGCTCATGGTCATTGATGTTCGCCCATTTATCCTGAAGCTCAAAGCCGCCAAGTAGCGAGTTCTTCCTTGAGCGTCAAAACACCGACCCCGAAACACAGGATTCCGACGCAGTGCGGAATGTTTTCTCTGCGTCGCGGTTCTGTCCGCAGGCGATGATCGAAGACGACTTGACAGAACCGTTTGCTGTAACCGCTAGCCCAAGTTTCGCATTCATACTTGTAAGTCCTTTGTAGTCAACAACCTTTCCTCTCGAGGCACTACAAAATCGACGGGGTCTCCTTGCGCGCTATGATTTTTGTTTTTGGCAATTTCGCTAAATTTATTCCGAACGC
>JAZDLP010000006.1:0-2780 GCA_043801885.1 Planctomycetota bacterium
CTCTGTGCCTGCACTACGGCAATTGTCAAATTTGCCATATTTTAACTCGTTTTGCCGTGTTTTGAATCACTTTACTGCGATTAAGTGTAATCATCGGCATGGAGATATTCGCGTTTTGATCGATTACGAAACAGAAACTACTTATAACGCACTTAACTTTAGATAAACTAGACTCAATAACTACTTTTCAAATCTATTCATCTTTGTGTCTTTGTGCCTTCGTGGTGAACGGTTACTAATTTTCAGCGCTTGCTTGAACTCTTCCGTTAGTATCGGCAACGTCTGGAACAGGTCGCCCACAATTCCATAATCGGCCAGCTTAAAGATCTCAGCGCGCGGGTCCCGGTTGATCGCCACGATATATTTACTGGTGCGCATTCCGGCCAGATGCTGAATCGCGCCGCTGATCCCACAGGCAATATAGAGCGATGGGTTAACGGTCTGACCCGTCTGACCCACCTGCATAGAGTGCGGCGCGTAGCCGGCGTCCACCGCCGCACGCGACGCGCCCGGCGTGGCGTTCAGCGCGTCCGCTAATTCGAAGATCAACTTGAAGTTTTTAGCAGAGCCCAGAGCGCGACCGCCGGCGACGATAATCGCCGCATCAGGCAACGCGAGTCGCGCGCTGTCCGTCCGGACAAACTCCGTCACCACCGCGCGTAAATCTTCAGGCGCATCGTCGAAAGCCAATGGCGCGATTATGCTCGGCGCAGCAGCCGACGGCTTGGCGATGCTGAAGGCATTGGGTCGCAGCGTCGCCACCAGCGAGCCTGTTCCGTTTATACTGAGTGCGGATGAAAACTCGGTTTTTTTACCTGGTAGAAAAGGCTGGAATCCTAGCCTCGCGCAGTTTAGTTCCGCCTCAATCCGCACGCAACCAGCCAAGATCGGTCTCACTAATTGCAGTTTGCCGTCGGAGATATTCAGCTCCACGCAATCGCTAGCCAGAGTGCCGCTCAACCGCATCGCAACGCGGCCGGCGATGTCACGCGCCAGAGCGCCGCTGTTCATCAAAATCACCGCTGCTTGCTGCCGCTGAGCCAGTTCTGAAACAGCGCGAACGTAACGCATCGGCGCATAGCGTTCGAAACACGTCTCGGCCGTATGAATTGTGTGTGCGCCCCAGTCGCCGAGTTTCGCGGCGGCTGCCGTCGCGCCCGCGCCCAACGCCAGCGCATGAATCTCCGCGCCCAACGGCTGCGCCAGTTGACGCGCGACAGTAAATAACTCGAAGACTGCCTGTTTCAGCTTGCCGTCGGCGTGTTCAACGAGAATAAGAACCGAAACACTCAAATTTTGCATTATGTCCTTAAAAACGAACCAAAATAGGAGCTATGGGAGCTATGGGAATTATGGGAATTATGGGAATTATAGGAATTATAACTGGACTTTTGTAAATTTACACTTTGTGACACAGGTTTTCCTATGAAGAACTTATTGACGTTCCCAGCCAGCCCTCTGGGTGCACAATGTGATTTACAAAAGTCCAGTTATAATTTTGCAAATATCACGCCACAATGTGCAATGACCAATGATCGGTATTCACCGTTCATTGGTCACTGTTCATTGTCGTCAACAGTCTCACCAGTTCTTTCGCTGCTTCTGCAGGCGAGCCGGCGACGATTTTGCCCGGTGTTTTTTGCGGTGATAACATGTAACGAGTAACATTCAGCGCCGGCGCCAAATCGTTATCCGTCAAGCCTAAGTTCACCGGCGTTTGAATGACTGGCTGTTTTTTTCTGGCTGCAAGCCGATTGCGCAACATCGGCGCTCGCAACTCGTTCAAGCCTCGATCACAAGCGATTACAGCAGGCAATGAACAGTCCAATGTCTGCTCGCCATCCGCCAATCGTCGACGGCACTTCAGCGACCGACCATTCGACGTGATAGTCAACGCTGCGACGGCCGTTAGATGGGGGATATCGAGTAATTCGGCAAGCGCGCCTGGAAAAAAACATTGGTTATCATCAATCGCCTGGCAACCACAGAGGATCAAGTCCGGCGCGATGTTCTTCAGTAACGCCGCCGCTGCGCGAGCTGCGGCGCGTGTGTCCAACCGAGGATGTTGAATATGGTACGCGCTATCCACGCCCAACGCGAAAGCGATTCGCAGGCACTTTAGAGCTTCATCGCCGCCCACGCTGATCGCGAGAATTGTTGAATCGGCGACTTTTTCGCGTATCTGTAAGGCCGCTTCCAGAGCATATTCATCATATGGATTAACGACCATCTCCGCGTCGGCCAGCGACAACGACTGCTCATCTGGCGCGAGGCGAATGTCGGTGGTGGTGGCGGGCACGAGTTTTAGACAGACGGCAATTTTCATTTTTCGTAACCGTCTATAGAGCCACAGAGGACACAGAGGTACGCAAAAATGAACAGAAACTTAAAAATCAAAATTCTCTGTAGCCTCATTCTCTGTGTTCTGCTATGGAACTACCCGTCAAGCCTGTTTTCTCAAAAAGGATGGGTTGCCGTCGATGATCACGCGCATTCTGCTATTCGGTCGTTTCCACTTTTCCGGAAAGACCATGTTATCGAATCGCCAGAAACGGACCATACTCTGTGTCGGGATTTGCTCCCAAGAACCAATCGGCCGCGTCTCTTCGTGATCTTTTAGACGGATCGTTCAAAAGCTCCCGTTATCCTTTTTTCAATCTTTTCTTCCTCCATTTTGTTTTTGGTTTAATCTCTTTTATGAATTTGGCAACACTGGCGAGTGACCCAGTGGTTCGATAGGAAGAGCGCATTCTGCAAGGGATGCGCTCTTTTCTTCAAGC
>JAZDLP010000012.1:0-3476 GCA_043801885.1 Planctomycetota bacterium
GTCATATAAAAATCAATCACTTCACGCATTTGTCTTCGACCTTCGGGCGTGTATAACGCTTCGGCGCCGCGCTGTGTAATGTACGAGACGCCGTTGAACTTGGTCGTGTGACGGCGCGTCCAGAGTTTATGAAGCTCAACAGTCGAACCGTCGGCGGTTTGGCCGGTCAATCCTTTTGGCACGACAGTGAAGGCGCAGCGCGTGCCGGTGAAGCCCGCGGTTTTGGAGAAACTTCGGAATTCAATAGCTACATCGCGCGCGCCTGGAATCTCGTAGATCGAATGCGGGATCGCCGGGTCTGTGATGTAAGCCTCATAAGCCGCATCGTAGTAGATTACGGCGCGACGCGTCTTGGCATACTCAACCCACTTCGTCAAAGTCGCGCGATCAGCGACTGCGCCAGTCGGATTATTAGGGAAACAGAGATAGATAATATCCACAGGCTGTTTCGGCAGCTCGGGCGTGAAGTTGTTCTCGGCGGTCATCGGCAGATAGACGATGCCGGCGTATTCGCCGTGATTGTTGGCTGGTCCGGTATGACCAGCCATGACGTTGGTGTCCACATACACCGGATAGACTGGATCTGTGACGGCGATGATATTATTCGGTCCGAAGATATCGAGAATATTGCCGATATCGCATTTGCTGCCGTCGGAGACGAAAATGTCGTCGGCGAGGATGTCGCACCCTCGACTCTGGAAATCGTGTTGAGCAATGGCTTCGCGCAAGAAATCAAAACCCTGTTCCGGCCCGTAGCCTTGAAATGTCTCGCGCCGTCCCATCTCCGTCACGGCATTGTGCATCGCGGTGATGACTGCGGGCGCCAGCGGTTCAGTCACGTCACCGATGCCCATGCGGATGATCTTGGCTTGGGGATTCGCCGCTGTATACGCTTTGACGCGCCGACTAATCTCCGGAAACAGGTAACCGGCTTTCAGTTTGAGATAGTGCTCATTGATGTTCGCCATACGGCCTCTCCTTTTTGAGCAGGGTTGGATTGCAGGCGAGACGCCTGCGCCGCCACGTGAACGCTCACTATTCTTTTTCGCCGAATGATGCGCGCGGTCAAGTTCAACTACGTTTTCGCGACTCGATCTTTGACGTCGTTCCGCGTTTCGCTTACGCTCTTATGAACCGCTAATAAACGCGAATGAACGCGAATCACAGGAGATTATTTAATGTTAGCACCACGTCGCGGTCCAGTCATGCTGCTCGTAATGGACGGGTGGGGCGTTCGTGAAGAAAAGATACACAACGCCATCCAGATAGCCAAGACTCCGAACATCAATCAACTGTCCAAGAACTTTCCCAATAGTGTCATTATGACTAGCGGCACCGACGTCGGTCTGCCGAAAGGGACGATGGGGAATAGCGAAGTTGGGCATTTGAATCTGGGCGCCGGCCGTATTGTCTGGCAGGATGTCATGGAAATCGCGCAAGCCATTGCAGATGGGTCGTTCTACGAAAACCCGGCGCTATTGGGCGCCATTGAGCACGTTAAAAAAAACAATTCGCGACTGCATCTGTTCGGGCTGGTGTCCTCAGCGATGGTTCACTCGCTGGACGAAGCTTACTTCGCGCTGATTAGATTGTGCGCCAAACATAAACTGTGCCGCGATCATGTAGCCATTCACGTTTTTACTGATGGGCGTGATACTGCGCCGAAATCGGGCGAGCAATGGGTAACGGAACTACAGCGCAAGCTCGATCTATACGACACTGGCGTCATCGCAACGCTTACTGGTCGTTATTACGGGATGGACCGTGACAATCGCTGGGATCGGGTTGAGAAAGCTTGGAAGGCATTGGTAGATGGGGTGGGGGAGTTCACCGCAAAGAGCGGACTGGAAGCGTTGGCGAGCGGTTATTTGCGCGGCGAAACAGATGAATTCATCAAAGCTACGGTGATCGTGGACGACGCCGGCAAACCGCGAGGCGTTATTCAGGACGGCGACGCGGTCATCTCGTTCAATCATCGCGGCGACCGTCCGCGGGAAATGTGCGGCGCGTTGTATATAAAAGAATTTCCTTATAAGGATGACAGAGGCAATACACAGGGTTTCGCGCGACAGAAGCATCCGCAGATTCACTTGGTCACCATCGCTGACTATCGTGATAAAAACATTCGGACGCCGGTTGCTTTTGCCGGTAAAAATGTCGAAGGGACGATCGGGGAGATCGTTTCAAAAGCCGGTCTGAAACAATTGCGCATTGCGGAGACTGAAAAGTATCCGCACGTTACCTTCTTCTTCTCCGGCGGACGTGAGCAACCGTTTTCTGGCGAGTATCGTATTTTGGTTCCGTCTCCGAAAGGCGCCGCGGTGCCGACTTACGACAAAAAGCCCGAGATGAGCGCGCCGGAAGTGACGGAGAAGGTCGTCGCGGCGATTCGTTCAAAGAAATACGATTTCATCGCGCTCAACTTCGCCAATGGCGACATGGTTGGCCACACCGGCGTGGAGTCGGCGATCTGCGCGGCGATCGAGACCGTAGATAAATGCGTGGGCGAGATTGTGACGGCGTTGGCGGAAGTTAATGGCGAATTGTTACTGACTTCCGATCACGGCAACGCTGAAGAAACCTGGGACCGCACCAACAATTGTCCGCATACCGCGCACACGCTCAATCCGGTGCCGTTGTATTTGATCAGTGAGCGATTTAAGAATGCGAAACTACGCGCGGGACGTCTCTCCGACATCGCGCCGACGCTGGCGTTCATGCTAGGGATTGAGCGATCACCACAGATGGAAGCGGAGAACCTTATTTCCACTTTTTAAGCAATCGTTTAGCTGCCACCAAAAACAAGTTGACCGATGCCAGTAAAATTTATACATTGTATTTTGGTAACCGTTCAGGCTATTTTGCCACAGAGGATTTTATTTTTTCCATTATGTTGTTAAAGTCTCTGTGTCCTCTGTGGCTCTGTAGTGAACGGTTACGTATTTTGGGATTTTTGAGACTCTGGAGTGGTTTACATGACTACTATGGCTGTCGTTGATAATAAAAATCGCTGCAGTGATAGCCAGTTGCTTCGTTTGGCGACTCTTGAAGCCGAAAAACATAAGTGGATCGAGTCTCAAAAGGCCGGACGCGACTTGGGCGAAGTAGCGTTGCGCGACTGGTCCAGACACTACTGGTGGCGGTGGTGTCGTGATCGCTGGATTGAACATTTGTCCGGCGAGCGATTCTGGAACGAACTGGATCAAGACGACTTCGGACTGCTCAAACGTGATTTTCACTCCAATAGCGCTCTCACGCAGCAAATCGTCCTTAAAATTAAAGCTGGTGGCGAGAATCTCGATATCGTTCAGTGGGCGTACGATACTCATCAGAATATAAACCAGGTTCTGGAAATCCTCAAATTGCTTGACATCAACTCTCGTCGTCTGACTTTCTGGCCGGCCTGAGTCCCTAACACGGTCACATAGCGACTGCGGTGAATCGCACTTCGTTAGAAAAGCGTTGCCCTGCATCTG
>JAZDLP010000014.1:0-2485 GCA_043801885.1 Planctomycetota bacterium
GATTCTTCTAATTAACTTACTGCGAACTTAAACTAATCAAATACCCGTTGCGCTTTATGCGCCTATTTCTACTCCCTTATGGAGTGTGAGATAGGCGTTTTTATTTTGGAGGCAACATGCCTAACGTAAAAGAGAACGAAAGCGAAAAGGATTTTGTCGAGCGATGTATCCCAGTCGTGCTCGGCGATAAGACCGCCGAGGACGGCACACAGGCGGCAGCGATTTGCCATTCGATGTATCGGAAGCACATGGAAGGCAAGTCACTAAATGATACACTAATCGCGTTCGGCGGCGCAGTCAAAGCACTTGACAGCGGTAAACTCGGCGGGTATCTGGTTACTTTCACCAAAGCGGGTGATTATGATCTAACTGCTGAGCGGTTTGATGCCGAAACCGATTTCGGTGAGGCGGTCCGATTGCCCGTTCTCTACAATCATGGACTGGATTCAAAACTAAAACGTCGCCGTATCGGCACGGGAGACTTAAAACACGACGATGCTGGTCTGTGGTTTGAAGCGCAGTTGAATCTGCGTGACGAATACGAGAAAAAGATTTACGAACTTGCGCGCACAGGTAAAATGTCGTGGTCGAGTGGAAGCGCGTTACACGCTATTGAGCGCGTGCCGGAAGCAAAGGGAACGCGTGTTACTCAATGGTTTATCGCTGAAGCATCGCTGACCCCGACACCTGCCGAACCGCGCACACAAGTCGTTGCGTTGAAAAGTTTAATCGCTTTGCCAAGAGGCGGCGCAGAGGGGATGGCGAATCCCGCACCGCGAGCGCAGAGTGCAGCAAATAGTCAACAAGTAGTTCAAGGAGTAAATGAAATGGATGAAAAAGAAATCAAAGCATTGGTAGATGCGCAAACAAAGGCGATCACTGATGCAAACGCGGCGCAAGCGAAGTTGATCGAGGAACAGGGCAAACAAGTCAAATCCTTGACTGATTCACTCGCGACGCAGACAGCGGCACTTGAAAAAGTGACGAAGGCACTCGAAGCCGAGGCGCCGAGAGGAAGCGGCGTGAAGGTCGTAACTGGTCCAGAGGATGTGTCCTACAAGGCAATCCACCCGCGCGCGCCTTTCGGTAAATTTCTGCTCGATGTACGCGACAATGCTATGCGCGGCACGATGACGCCGCAACTAAAAGCCATCTTGGGAAGTAGCGAATCAATTCCCAGCGAAGGCGGCTTCTTGGTTGCGACCGATCAAGTACCGGCAGTCGAAAAGAAAATGTTTGACAGTGGTGTACTTGCATCGCGTTGCTCGTTGCGTCAAATCAGCGCGGGCGCGAATAGCGTGGATTTATATGGACGCGACGAGGATTCGCGTGCGGCTGGCTCGCGCTATGGCGGCGTGACTGGCTATCGCGTGGCGGAAGCCGTGACGATCACCGCGTCAGGTGCGATCAAGTTCTACAAGTACACATTGAAACCAAAGGAATACGCGGCAGTCTACTATGCAACCAACGACGTTTTGCAGGATACCGCGTTGCTTGAATCCGAAATCATGGACGCCGTGCCGGCGGAACTCGCGTTTATGTTGGACGATGATATCATGAACGGGCTTGGCGTAGCGGGTTGTCTGGGCTTCGGCAACAGTGCGGCAGTGATCGCGGTTGCTAAAGAGACTGGGCAGAAGGCGGCAACGTTCGTCTACGAAAATGCGATCGCGATGTGGGCGCGTATGTTTGCCGGGTCATTCGGAAGTTCCGTGTGGCTAGTGAATCAGAACGTATTGCCGCAATTGCCAAGAATGTCGCTGGCAGTGGGTACCGGTGGAAGCGCGGTTTATCTGCCGCCGGGCGGCGCATCGGCTTCGCCATTCGCGACTCTCTTGGGACGTCCGGTCGTTGTGAGCGAAATGTGCGCTAGTCTTGGGACTCAGGGTGACGTCTATCTCGTGGATTTGGGCCAATATCAACTTGCAACCAAAGGTGGGTTGCAATCGGCAACCAGCATCCACGTGCAGTTTCTGACGAACCAAAACTGCTACCGTTTCATCATGCGTTATGATGGACAGCCGAAGTGGAAAAATCCACTGACGCCGTACAAGGGCACAAGCGATACCGTGTCGCCATTCATTGCGTTGGCGGTGCGGGCATAAAGGAGATGACATGAGCAACTTATTCATGGAAGAGTACAAAATTGTGCGCGGGCTCGCGCCGAGCGTCGGCGCGGCAGCGGTGCTTACCGCTGACTACATCTCGCTGAAGAACGCGCAGATGGCGTGGGTTATCTTCCACTTCAACAGCGCGAGCGGGACGGCGGAAGTGTTCAGCGTCTACCGAGCGACGGCAGTGGCCGGAACCGGCAATGTGATCATCGCCAATACTGTACCAATCTGGCTCAACAGCGATGAGGCAACCTCGGATGTTCTGGCTCGCCAAACAGATGCCGTACAACAGGCAGTTGCGGCAACTGCGACCAACCAGATGGTGATTTTCCAGATCGACCCGGCTTCTCTCGGCTCGACGTATGACTGCA
>JAZDLP010000037.1:0-2135 GCA_043801885.1 Planctomycetota bacterium
TCAGGCCATCTTTGGCCGTGCCTCAATCGCAAAATCCTCGCCGGAGCACTGCTACGCCTGCGGTTTTGCTCAATCGGCGCAACCAAATCTGACCCAAATCCGGGCGCGATCCAGGTAAATTAACATTTTCCGAGTCCCTTATTTATTTATGTAGGTATGCACTTGACTCCAGTAAAGAACAAACTCACCTAATGAGTTTCACGGATGTTTGCCGGTCTAATGCTTTGGCCTAACTACGTTCATGGCGTCAGAATCAAATACCCATCACGAATAAAAAAATGCCGCGATACCAGCGTGTTAACTTTATATCAGGATCAGAAGCATCCCTGTTGTAAACTCTGCTGCCAGCTTCCGACTGCGGGGATACAAAAAATATGAGAAATAGCAATGGGTGGAGTCATGTGCATACCCAAATTTTTTTTAATCTTAGTTGCTGTTCAGTTGCACGTTAATCAGCCTGTCCTGCACCCCGAAGGGGTCTTTGAATTCCACGCCCTCCCGGAGCATGAGTTTTTTCTTGCCGCGTTCGTTGAGGTACTTGTCGAGCTCGAGATTCACGGTCCTCGGCACCTCCTCGCCCCCTTTGGTGGGGGCCTGGCGCAGAAGCGCTTCCGCCTTCATGGCAAAGGCGGTTGAGTCGCCCGGGATGCGCATCGCTGATATGAAGTTTCGGATGTTTCCGGTTAGGGAGTTAAGGTCGATGGGCAATAAGAAAGGCAAACGTAGAGGGAGCCTCTTTTGTCCCCACTTGCTGGGCTCCTCACTTCACCTCAAGTCCATACTCTTGCCTTGGCGTTAGATACTCTGGGAATCTACCAACAAGGGCTCGACGGACGAAAAAGATGATTATCAGGTCTAATAAACTGACATGCCAAGACCCCGTTTTTGCCACGTTTTTTTTGTTACACAAGGCACGAGCCGGGGCGTTCAAGGCGCAAAGAAATTGACCCGGTTGCGCCCGCTTTCCTTGGCTTGATACATCGCTATATCCGCCCACTTGAGCACGTCTTCCTGGCTGGCTGCGTGGCTGATGAACAGTACCGCGCCGATGCTCGATGTGCAGTGATGTTCCACCTTGTTTTCTCCGCCATCTTCTCGCTTGCGCGACAGCCAATAAGGCTCGGCCAGCGTAGTGCGAATTTTTTCAGCGACGATATCGGCCTTTGCAACGGATCGCTGTTTATCTGTATCAAGCTCGCAAAGTATCACCACGAACTCATCGCCGCCGAAGCGCGCGACAGTATCCGTTTCGCGCAGGCAATGGGTGAGGCGATGCGCCACTTCGATCAGAAGCAAATCACCCACTTCATGGCCGTGCGTATCGTTGAGCGGCTTGAAGTTGTCCAGATCAAGGAACAACACCGCGCCGTAACGGCCGCTGCGTTTGCTGGTGGCCATCGCTTGCCCCAAGCGGTCGGTCAGCAGGCGACGATTGGCAAGTTGTGTCAGGGTGTCATAGAAGGCGAAGTTGCGAATTTGCTTTTCGCTTTCGCGCAAGTCACGGGTAATTTTCTCGTTTACCCGCATTGCAGCGTCTAGCTCTTCGGTGCGACGGCGCACCTGATCTTCGAGTGTGATCCCGGTATGAAACAAGTTGAAGTCCGAACCCTGGACGCTCGCGTTGCGCTCGGCGCGATTCATCAGCGACTGGATGATTTTATTCAGACGCGCGATTTCCGCCTGTTCGGTTCGGTCAGGCACGGCGCGCCTCCTGACCAAGTTGGGGATAAATGGGTTCCGGGGCAGCGCCGATGGCGATTCCGGTAAGCGTCTGGTTGATGTGTATGCCGTGGAATTGTTCGCCGTAGCTGCTGAAACCGATGGTGTTGTTGTCCCGGAAAATCTCTTCGACGCGATCTTTAAAACCGTTCTGCGAAATTTCAAGATTGCGCAAAATGCAGTCGCAGCCGAGCACGAGTAACGGCTCCCCGATTTCCACCCGAACCATGTCAAAAGTCCGCTCAAGGTTGTTCACCAAGTCCATGCCATGCGCCATCCGCAGCACCAGCCCCTCCTCGATCGCGCAAAAGAAAGTCAGGCTGCCGTCCGCGTTAGCCTTCTGGATCGAGCGCACATAGTCCGTGCCATCTATCATCACCACGACGGGCAACGCGGCGAAAAGCATGTGGTTGAGA
>JAZDLP010000046.1:0-6221 GCA_043801885.1 Planctomycetota bacterium
ATCCCCCTATCTCCATAATCTCCTTATCTCCCTTTCTTACACTACCTGACGGCTACGAACCGTCGGATTAAAAGATAAGGACTGAACGGTTACCAAATATGTGACTTTTATGACGGAAGATGGTAGTTTATTTAAAGCTTGCGAGTCATCCACAAATGGCAGATCGACGACCAACTGTCCGTTCTGGTTTCACTCTCGTCGAAATCATCGTCGTTATCGGCATTATCGCTATCCTGGCTGCGTTTATTTTACCGGTGCTGGCAAACGCGCGTCGTAGCGCGCGACTGGCACAGTGCACCAGTCAGCTTCGACAGCTCGGCATGGCACTGACCATGTACGACATGGATCATGATCTGCAGACCGAGAACTACACCGGTCGATTGACGTCTTTGTTTGCGCTGCAATACGCGGTGGATCCGAAAATATTCATCTGCCCTATGGATTACACAAAGGCGACAAAAGACAGCAGTGGTATTGAGACCCTGAAGCCCATTTATCGGCCCGGGATTCCAAAGGACAACAAAGCGAGTTGGGCCGAACGATTCTCGCATGGCGCCCAAGATGGCTACAACGAGCAGAACTGTTCGTACCTGTACGAATTCAGCACGCGTACGGAGGGCGCCGAGAATTTCGTAGATGACTTTCTCGTGTACTGGAACAAAGATGTTCCGATGTGGATGCCGGATTTAGAAGACGTAGATCGAGACGGCAACGGAACTTTGACTTGGCAGGAAGCCAAGTTTTTTCAGTTAGACAATGGAGACGTGTATGTGACCGGCTTTGGCAATCCGCCCGGCGGCGTCGTATGGCGGGACATCTCTGTCGAAGCCGACGCTTCGCCGATGCGTTGTTATCCGCGCACATGGTTACCGATCATCCGTTGCTTTTGGCACTGTACGCCGAAATATGTGGACGAAGCCGATATAAATAACAGAGGGCCGGAAGAGGTTCTGAATCTGGCCATCGGCGGCAATACTTTTTTCTCCGTTCCCGGCTGGGAACAGACCGCTTGGAAATACGGAGCGAGTAAAGAATGATGAATGATGAAGGATGAAGGATGAATGATGAATGATGAGTGATAAGCGACCGTCGAAGAATTACTTCTGCGTTTCACCCCATTCATCCCTTATGCGCGCGGGAAGGTGACGCGACGTCTTTGCCGCGCACTAGGTCTTCGACAGCGAATAGCGGGATGCCCGCGACTTTGCCGTTCTTGGCGCCAAGTTTCTCCAGCTCCGCCAGAATACTTTTGTGCGGCGCCAAATTAAAAATGTGCGTCACTTCTTTCCCGACGAGCCTTTTAGCCAGAGCCGGCCGGCTGAACTGCTTCACGTTGGGATCGTACACGTCCAGAGCGTAACCTTCCACACGCAACAGTTCGATGATATCCATGGCCGGACTATTACGCGGATCGTAGGTGTCGGGCTTGTAAGTAACGCCTAGCATCAACAACTTTGGGCTGGGGTGGCCAGCCACCAGGCGGCGGATGCGCGTGGCAATAACTTCGGGCATGCGATCATTGACGCGTCGTGCGGCCATAATTACTGTGCTGTCCTCGGGGTTGACTTCGCTGATGAACCACGGATCCACGGCCAGGCAGTGACCGCCAACACCGATGCCCGGATACAAAAACTTCACTCGCGGGTGACGGTTGGCCAGATTTATCGCCTGATAAATATCCACGCCCAGTTTCTGCGCGGTGATCGCCAGTTCGTTAGCCAACGCAATGTTCACGTCGCGGTAGGTGTTCTCCATCAACTTGCACAATTCGGCTGTGGTGATGTCGGTGATGAACATCTCGCCCTTGAGGAAAGGGCGATAAATCTCACAGGCTCGATTAGCTGATTCGATATCGTAGCCGCCGATGATGCGGTCGTTGTGGACGATCTCTTTGAAAACATCGCCCGGTAGAATACGTTCCGGGCAATGCGACAAATAGATATCTTTGCCCGGCTCGAAGCCTTTTTCACGCAACCACGGCGCGATTACGTCGCGGCAGGTCAAGGGTGGAATGGTGGATTCGATATTAATCAGATTGCCCTTGCGCAGCACGGGCGCGATGGCATTCAGCGCGTTCAGCACCGGCGCCAAATCGCAGATTTTGCGCGGGTCGGATAGCGGTGTGGGCACGGAGATGACAAAGGCGTCGCCTTCGGTCGGTTTCTCCGACGCAATGAAATTCTTGGCGACTTGAGGATCATCAAAAAGTTTCTGTAGTTCAGTTTCGCCCATATTGAGCGAACGAGCATTGATGGCCTTCACCAGTTCACGATTGATGTCCACACCCACGACATTGACGCCGCGCTGCGCCAGCAGCAGCGCCAGAGGCAGCCCCACGTGTCCGACACCGATAACGTTGACTTTGTTCATGTATAGTAATTTCAAAGTTTGTTGCTCAAGCAGTTATCCGAGCCGTGCACACTAGTAGGGGCGGTTCGCGAACCGCCCCTATGAACCGATCCCTAACGGTCGCGGCACGGATAACAATAGTCGTTTCCCTCTACGTTCTCTGTGTTCTCTGTGGCTAATCTCACTTGCCGTAAAAATTTTTCATCCACGCAACCGTCTTTGGAATACCCTGTCTCAGCGGCACGCGAACTTCGTGCTTCAAGTGCGCTATGGATTTTTTCGCGCAGCCTTTCTTATTCAGCGTGTTTAAATGTTCGACTTTCTCGTATTTGACGTAACGATCATCTTTCCCGGCGGCCGTCAGAATGGCATCGGAGAGCTGTTTGATACTCCAGTACTCCTCGCCGGATACGTTGTAGACTTCGCCGGGATGGAAGTAATCCGCGATATTGGCCAACGTGCGTACACAGTCGTCAATGTAGGTGAAACTGCGATGATGGCTCTCGAAGACGGTGTAAGGCATATCGTGCAGCGCGCAATAAGCGAAGCGGCAAATCACGCTACGATACTCGCTGTAGGTTTCGCCCGGTCCGTAGGTGTTAAACAGTCGCACACGCACAGATTCGACACCAGTGCGCGCGGCCGAATTCAATATCTGCAGCTCATTGACCCACTTCGAGATGGCGTAGTCGTTCATTTGTTTGAGCGGAACACGGTCCGGCACGTCCTCGGACATCAGTTCAGGATAGTCGCCGTATATCTCCGAGCTGGAGAAATAGATCGCGCGAAACCGATGTTGCTCTTGCAATTTTAGTAAATTCTTTGTGCCGACAGCGTTGGTTCGCCACATAGATTCGTAATAGTGCTCGCCATTCATGCGACCAAATTCGCCGGCTAGGTGATAGACGTAATCGAACTTATGTTCTTTGATCACGCGCTCCAATTGGCGGTATTCGCCGACATCGCAGCGTGTGTAATTTGGCAACGGCGAGTGTCCGAGATCGGCGATGTGAATCTGGTGGCCACGCCGCGCCAGTTCCTCACCTAACGGCATTCCCACTACACCTCGTCCACCAGTCAAAAGTATACGCGCCATTATCCTTTTCCTACGATATGAGTCCGTAGCCACTCCGTGAATGCTTCACGCCCCATCTCACCCGATGCGATTCGAAGAATAACTTGTTCTTACTCATCCACGGTTGCGCGAATCTCGCAACCATATTTCATTTAGCGCGAGATAGCGCATTATGCCAGCCGCCAATAAAGTTCCGCATTCTTGTTCAACACATAGGTTAATGTATGACGAAATTCTTCTTCGGGCCGAGTAAGCAACTCTTCAAGGCTAACGCGAAGCAAGTCTTCAGGGACGACCTGAAAACGTCGCGCTATTTCTTGCAACTTCTGCAGGCGATCATCTGGCAAGGTAATCGTGATAGTTGTCATATGTTGCGCCTCCGTATGTGTATCTCCAATCTTCCAATCAATCTGTCAAGATTCTGATGAGCAGGATAACAAGAATCTATGGCCAGCGCCAGTTCTTCGACGCGTTTGGAAAAAGTATCGATAGTTTTAATTTGGCCATTTAGCGACATGCGCCAAAAATAAAAGTGAGCGCGTTATCGTCTGACTTGACTTGCTGTCGAAAATGTTAAATGATTGAATTTGCTTGCGGACGTGGCGGAATTGGCATACGCGCCAGACTTAGGATCTGGTGGTGCAAACCATGAGGGTTCGAGTCCCTCCGTCCGCATTACCCATCGCTATCGCTTGACGCCGTCCGTTTTGACGCTAAAAAGATAAGTATTATCTGCGGCTTGTCCGCATTGTGCCGGCGTAGCTCAGTGGTAGAGCAAGGGAATCATAATCCCTGGGTCACAGGTTCAAATCCTGTCGCCGGTATTAAATCATTTGGGATTGGGATTTTAGATTTCTGATTGTGTATTTTGGATTGTTTTGCTTCATGGTGCGGCCAGAGGCGGTGAAGATGACGGAGACATAAGTCTCGTTTTCATTTATAGCGTTCCCTCAATCCACAATCCAAAATTAGCAATCTAAAATGTTTATATGGAAACTCCGATTCATATCATCGTAATCGTCATAGCCGCGATACCGGCGTTGATTCTGACTGTCTTTCTACTGGTTAGTCTATTAACGCTGCTGATTTCTCCGAGCGTGGCCGTAAGCATTCTGTCTGATTTGCGTGCCATTCGCGAGCGCGACCCCGCTGCCGAAGGCTGGCTGGCCAGTTTGTTTTACCCCGGCTGGTGGGCGTTGGTCATTCATCGTCTGGTCGCTCATCCGTTGTATCGCATTGGACTGCGCACGCCGGCTCGGCTGTTCAACTTTCTGGCCAGGTTTCTCACTGCCGCGGACATTCACCCTGGCGCACGGTTCGGACAAGGCATCTTTATTGATCATGCGCATGGCGTGGTTATTGGCGAGACGGCCATCGTGGGCAACAATGTCACCATTTTGCATCAAGTTACACTGGGCGGGACTGGCAAGGAGACCGGCAAGCGGCATCCAACCATTGAAGATGGTACGCTTCTCAGCGCTGGTTCGAAAATACTGGGCAATATCGTTATCGGTCGAGACTCCAAGATCGGCGCAGGATCGGTCGTCGTGCATGCCGTGCCGCCGGAGTCAACGGTCGTGGGCGTGCCGGGCCGAGTCGTCGCGACCGGCGGCCAGCGCTTGCCGTCCAAGCAACTCGACCAAGCGCACCTGCCGGACCCATTGATAGAGAAAATTTTAGAAATGCAAGAAGAACTGCGCCGTTTAAAAAACATGCTCGCCGCTACGACGTCTGACGTCGCCAAATCGTCTGCGCCGCCGGATATTCTTCAAGAGATCGTCGCACGCCAGTATGCGGAGATGTCGAAGATCAAGATCGCGCAGCCGTTGGATGCTCTGCGCGCTCAACCGACCAAGCGCCAGTCGCCTCGTAGTTTTTACAATGCGTTGCAAGGACGCGGCCTGGCTCTGATCGCTGAAATCAAGAAAGCCAGTCCGTCAGGCGGCTTGCTACGAACTGATTTCGACCCGTCAGTCATCGCTCGCATTTACGAACAATCGCACGCCGCTGCATTATCCGTATTGACTAACGAACAATATTTTCAAGGCGCGCTGGAACATCTCGCGGCTGCGCGCCAGGCGACGCGGTTGCCGGTGCTGCGCAAGGACTTCATTATTGACGAATATCAGATTATCGAGGCGGATCGTTTTGGCGCAGACGCCGTGCTGTTAATCGTCGCTTGCCTGAGCATCTCTCAGTTGCGCGATTTCCGCGAAGCTGCAGAAGGAGAAGGCTTGGATGCGCTGGTCGAAGTTCACAATGAAATCGAATTAGAGATAGCTTTGAAAAGCGGCGCGCGCATCATTGGCATCAACAACCGCAATTTAAAGACGCTCGAAATTGATCTCGAAACCAGCTTTCGCCTTGCGGAGAAACTACCGCGCCACAGCCGCAACGGGATCCTGCTGATCAGCGAATCGGGGATCAGCCGGCCCGATCATATTCAGCGGCTAAAGGAAGTCGGCTTTGACGCGGCGCTGATCGGCGAGACTTTTATGCGCGCGCCGGACATCGCGCAGAAGGTCCGCGAAGTGATGGGCGGCGTGTAAATTGAATTACGAATTACGAATTATGGTAACCGTTCAGCCTATACGTCAGATGTGTAAGAAAGGGGATAAGGAGATAATGGAATATCCAGAAAACTTAGTTGCTGAGAAAATAATTCAATGAATCAGCATGGTTCAAATACGCAAGCGTCAGGGTAACACTTTTAGAAATTGAAATTAAGACTGCGCCTACGCTGACACAGAAGAGTTGAATTTAAAATAATATCCCCCTATCTCCATAATCTCCATAT
>JAZDLP010000068.1:0-2011 GCA_043801885.1 Planctomycetota bacterium
ACCCTCGGCTGTTGAGCAAAGGGCTTTTAGGTATTCGCGCTGAAGCGGAAGCACAGCGTCCTCATGCCAAAAACGCCGAGGAAAATGCTTTCTTAGATTCGGTTGTTATTGCTGTCGAAGCGGTCATGGATTATGCCAAAAGACTGGCGGAGTGTTGTGATGCTGAGGCTGAAGTACAATCCGATAAGCAGAGAAAATCAGAACTGCGGCAGATGGCGATAAACCTGCGCCAATCTCCGTCTGGACCGGCTCAGACGTTCTGGCAAGCTCTCCAGTCAGTCTGGTTGTTGCATGAGATTTTTCATGCGACCATGAACGGCAACGCCATGGGACGGCTGGACCAATATGTTTGGCCCTACCTGCAAGCTGACCTGGAGGCGGGACGCATTGAACCGGAAGCAGCCGCGGAACTGGTCGATTGCTTCTGTCTGAAATTTAACGAACGCGCGAAGACTACGGAAGAACAACGCCCTGAAGCCCGCGAAACAGAAAAGATTGATTTGAGTCGTCGCACCCGGCATTATACGTCTTCACAACTCGGTACACGGCGTGATAGTCTGGACGCAACGAACCATTGGCTGCAAAACATCGTCGTCGGTGGACTTACACCCAATGAAGAAGATGGCACTAACCCGCTGACTTTTTTGCTGCTGGAAAGCTACCGCCGCAACCAGATGACAAATCCGCTTCTGACTGTGCGCGTAAATCGCCGGTCGCCAGAGGAACTCATCCGCTATGTGTGTGATGTGCTCAAAGATGGCGGCGGCATGCCGGCGATTTTCAATGACGAATGCCTCGTGCCTGCGCTTGAAGGAGTTGGAATCCCTCGTTCCGACGCGCTTGACTACACCAACGACGGTTGCTGGGAAGTTATCATCCCCGGTCGGACTGATTTTCGCTTCCAGCGCCTCAGTATGATGTTGTGTTTGGAATGGGCTCTAAATCGCGGCCGTTCGCGGCTTGATGGCATTCAGCAGGGACCGGACACTGGCGACCCACGGGCTGTCAAAAGTTTCGACGATGTTTGGCAGGCATTCCTAACACAGATGGATGCCATGATTGGTCGGACCGTTCGTCGTGTGGTTGAAACCATTGACGACCGCAACATCATCGCGCCGGTTCCGCTGCTCAGCGCTTTGATTGCTGGCGCAATTGATTCAAGACGGGACATGACAGCCGGCGGCGCGAAGTTTCGGACTTTTGGCATGCTCGCTGAGAGTGCGGGTCACACAATCGATTCGCTGACGGCAATCAAAACGGTAATCTTCGACGAGAAACAGGCAAATATGTCAGAATTGTGCGACGCGTTGGCCGCGAACTTTGAGGGCTATGTTCCTTTGCGCGCGAAGTTGCTCGCTGCACCGAATTATGGCAACGATAATGAACCGGCCGACGCTGTTGGCCGGCAACTCATTGATGCGTTCACCGCAACGGTTGCGCGGCACGCTGAAGCTCATCAGGCCTTGATTAAATTTCCCTGCGGCGTAGGGACTTTTTCTTGGTACATCGGTATTGGAGAAGGACTGGGCGCTTCACCTGATGGGCGCTTATCAAAACAGCCGGTGTCGTCTAACTTCTCACCGGCGTTAGGGCGCGACATGGAAGGGATTCCCAGTGCAATCCTCTCCTACTCGAAGATGCAGGGCAATCTACCGGCCGGCGGGCCGTTAGACCTGCGTTTGGCGCGACGATTGGTGGAGGGCGATGAAGGCACAACGCGCATGGCATCACTGATTCGCACTTTTGTGGATGTCAGTGGTTCGATGATGACGCTGACGGTGGCTGACACTGAGGAACTCCGAGCCGCACAACGCGAGCCTGAAAAATATAGGTCGCTACGCGTTCGCATGGGCGGCTGGTGCGCTTATTTCACAATGTTAAGCAGAGAACAGCAGGAACATCACATCCGACGACAAGAGGCGCGCTCATGAACTGTTAATGTTAGAAACTGAGTCTTTGCCAAAAACTCGGTTTCTATTATAAGGAGATATCGTATGACTATCGAACAGAC
>JAZDLP010000143.1:0-10769 GCA_043801885.1 Planctomycetota bacterium
CCCCTCGAAACGGGGGGGACAGGGGGGGGGGAATTCCCGACTTCGCTACTACAGTGTCCATCTTTCCCGAATTTATTTTCCGACAGACTCAGGTTTGTCAGCCACCGGAGGATTGGCGGGCACGAGACCTTTGCCGCTGCAATGAGCACATTGCGTCAAAGGGATTTTCCCCTTCCCTGCGCAAGGATCGCAGCGCGCCGCGTATCCGCCGCGCATAATGTAGCCGGGCCATTGGCTGCCCTTGCAGCGAACACAGTCCTGATAAGCTTCGATACCTGCGCCGTTGCATTTTTGACACCATGCAAATCCTTCCGGCGCTTTCTTAGCGCCGCCGTCCCAAGGCGCAATCTGGCTCATATACACTTTGCCGGTCCTGTCGCATAGTGAACAGTAGGCGCCGGCTACTTTCCTAGTCCCATGGCAGCGTTCACACGCCACATAGCTCCCGTCAACCAGAATCTTAAAACCAGGCTTAGAGCTTCGAGCGCAGGTGGTACAGTCAAACGTCATGATGCTGCCTGATCCATGGCAGCGCGGACAATCAGCGAGTTTCTCGTTGGCATTCGAAAAGGTTCCAACGCAGGCGATTGCTTTCAGTCGTTCACGATCAGTGAGCTGAATGTTTGGTGTGACAGGAAGCGTCGGAGTCCGTTTCTCGATCTCGCTGAAGAACACGCCTTTGACCCACAATCCATCGCGCTGGATGTAGCCCAGTTCGGTGCGGGCGCTTGAATTTTCGGGGTCCAGCGCGAGCACGCGTTCGAAGGCGGCGCTCATCTCTGTATAACTGCCGGCGGCTTTGGCTTCGACGCCGAGCTGCAGCCAGGTAGCGATGTTCTTGTCGTCATTTTTTCGCAGTTCGCTCATTTTTTCGCGAACGACCGTGACCGCAGTATCGAGAACGGCCTTTTTCTGAATGTCTTTAATCTCGATTTTGGCGATAGTGGCTTTGCCAGCGCGCATTTTGACAACAACGACCAGCCCGTCATCAGAGATGATCTCGCCTTCAATCGTTGATCCGTCCCACATAAAAATAGTGTCCGCCAGCGCCGGTCCGGACAACATGGCGCAGGCAAAGATCAGTCGAACAAGGAGTTTGTCGCGCATCTGTCGTTTCCTTTTCCGTAACCGTTCACCACGAAGGCACAAAGACACAAAGATGAACAGATTTGAAAAGTAGTTATTGAGTCTAGTTTATCTCTGTGGTGAATGGTTATCCTTTTCCGAGCCGCACGCGTTAGTAGGGGCGGTTCGCGAACCGCCCCCTACGAATGGTCGCGGCTCGGATAACAGTACCCGAATCTCATTAGTTTTAGGCCATGATTACCCGTGAGCCTTTGCAAATTCATCTATATGTTGAGCCAACGCCTGGCATCCTTCGACCGGCATGGCATTGTAACAGCTCGCGCGCACGCCACCAACGGTTCGGTAACCCTTCAGTGCCACCAAGCTCTTCTGCTCGGCTTCTTTTAGGAACTGCTCGGTGAGCGGCTCGCTGGTCAGCTTGAAAGTAATGTTCATGCGACTACGATTCGGGATGTCTTTCACCGTGCCTTGGTAGAAATTTGGCGCGCGATCAATCGCGTCATACACCAGCTTCGCCTTCTGTTCATTGCGTTTTTCCAGCGCCGTCAGGCCGCCTTGTTTCTCCAGCCAACGAAATGTCTCCAGCAGCATGTAAATGCCGAAGGTCGGCGGCGTATTAAGACAAGACTTGGCTTCCGCGTGCGCTTTGAAGTTGAAAATTTTAGCGACGGTCTTCGGAATGCGTTCATACAAATCTTTACGCACAATCGCCAGAACTACGCCGGATGGACCGAGATTCTTCTGCGCGCCGGCGTATACCAGCGCAAACTTATTCATATCCCACGGTCGCGACATGATCTCAGAACTCATGTCCGCAATCAGGCACGGATGCTCCGGGAACTTACTCCATTGCGTGCCATAGATCGTGTTGTTGGCGCAGATGTGCAGGTAACTGGCGTTGGCATTGGTCTTCCAGCCGGTGGGAATATGATCGAAGTTCGCGCTTTCGCTCGTGGCCAGCAAGTTCGTCGCGCCGAACGGTTTGGCGGCCTCGTAAGCCTTCTTTGCCCACTCGCCGGTGACAATAAAGTCGGCCGAGTTTTGCAGAAAATTCATCGGGATGGTGGTGAAGAGTTGCGTTGCGCCGCCTTGCAGGAACAGCACATCATAGTTGTTCGAAATACCCACCAAGCTGCGGCAGCGTGCGATGGCTTCATCCAGCACGGCGTCGAAATCCTTGCCACGATGACTGACCTCGGCAATTCCAAAGCCCTTGTCTTTGTAGTTCACCAGCGCGGCGGCAGAAGCTTCTAGGACATCCAACGGTAACATCGCCGGACCAGCGCTGAAATTAAAAACACGTTTAGCCATGATGCTCTCCCAATGATTGTTTGATTCGTAAACCAGAAGATAATTTATGCGATTCTAAATTTAGCTTCAAGGCAATAATGTCTTGCGATACTAATAATGCAGACACTTCATCGTGCTGCCAGCAACGCTCTTCGTCGCTCGGCCTCGCGCCGCAATCGCGCCAGCATCGCGCGATCCACGCCATTGGAGCCGATCTGCACGCCCGGCTTGACCGTCGGACCGTGGAAGTCGCTGCCGCCGGTGATTACTTTCTCGTAGCGATGAGCCAGTCCCGCGTAAAAGCGGCAATTGGTCTCTGAATGCGCCGAAGAATAGGCTTCGAGGCCGTCCAAGCCGCGCTGAAATAGCGACGCGATCAGTTCATCGTGCGGCTTGGAACCCGGATGCGCAAGAATGGCGACTCCGCCCGAAGCATGCACAGCGGCGATGATATCGTCCGGTGTGAGCTTTGTCTTCGACACGTAACCGGGTCCGTTTTCCTGCAGAAACCGAGTCGTAGCTACTTGTAGCGACGGCGCATGGCCGCGCTTGACCAGCGCGGCGGCCACGTGCGGCCGGCCAATAGACGTGGCTTCTTTGGCTATATTCAGCACATCGCTTTCGTCAATAGCGATGCCGACTGCGCGCAGTTTCTCGATGATCTTTTGGGCGCGAACGCGACGCGCCTTCTGTAATTTCTCAAGAAACGCAATAAATGGCGACTCGCTCGCGACGTCCACCATAAGCGCAAGAATGTGTAGTTCAATCGAGCCTTCGTAGGCCGTCAGTTCGCAGCCGGAGAATACTTCGATGCTGCGTTCCAAGCCGCGCGACTTGGCGCGATTGAGACCGGCGACGGTGTCATGGTCAGTCAGCGCCATCGCGGAGAACCCCGCCGCCGCGACTAGGTCCACGACTTGCTCAGGCGAGCATTCGCCGTCGGAAACGACGCTATGAATGTGAAGATCGGCGATTAAATCTGCTCTGGCTGGCATTAAGTCTTTCTAGAATCTAACAATTGAACTTTTGTTAGTAAATTTGAAAAAGTTCAGTTATTCACTGATAATCTCACCAGTTTCTAGCAACTTTCGGAATTCCTTTTCATTAAGTATTAAAACCCCTTGGCGCCGTGCCTTTTCAACTTTACTGGGGCCTACGTTATAACCACCACAAAGAATATTTAGTTTCGCTGTAACCGTATCGCGCACAATTAAACCATAAGACTCTGCAAGCTCTTGTAGAATTTGTTTGTCTCTAGCGTGAAATCCCGAAAAACAAACCTCAAGAACTCCTTCGACGCTTCGTTCGACGCTTCGTTCGACGCTTCGTTTCTTGCCAACATTAGAAACTGGCGGCGGGATTGTATCTTTGTAGAATTGAATTCGTTCTTCAATGTTAGTTTGATTGTTAACTTCTTCGAGGACCCGATCTTTTCGGAATATCCTAAATCCTCCGGGCAAATTACAAATGCCCTGTATGTATCGTTCAGACTCGGATGTTCTCGATACTTCGAAGAATTCAATATTCCCCTTGACATCTCGATAGATGAATTTTTTCTGCCCTAAACCCATAGTAATCTCTTTACACCACATGGCCGAATAATCGAATCAAATCGGCGACTGTAATGATTTCGGCGCCAGCTTTCCGCGCTTTCTCAACTTTCGAACCCGGTTCTATTCCAACGATCAGATAATTCAGCGTCTTTGACACGTTTTTAATCGCGCCACCCTTTGACCTGATCAGAGTCTCGATATCGGGTCGTGCGTCGTAGTGGTTGCCTTCGTAATCGAATTCGACATGGCCGGTCAAGCAGTAACTTTTTCCGCTCAACGAGCCGACGATATACTCCCGTTCTTTGATCTTCACGAACGACAGCAGCTCTTTGATCAATTCTTTACGTTCGGCCAGTCCGCAGAGCAACGTGTCGGCCATGGTCTCGGCGATGCCCTCGACTTTCATCAACTCGTCTTTATCGGCGGTCGAGAGCGTCGCGATCTCACCAAAGCGTTCCGCCAGTTTGCCGGCGACGGCAGGTCCCAAGCCGCGGATGCCGAGACTGACTAAAAACGTCTCAAACGTCTGTTCGCGCTGCGAAGTAATCGCGGCGATAATGTTTCGCGCCGAGACTTCGCCCTGTCGTTCGACGTTATCGAGAAGCTGCTTTTCGGCGAGTTTGTAAAAATCCACGGGCGATTTAAGCAGGCCGACTTTGATCAATTTAACAATCAGCTTCTCGCCAATGCCCAGCATGTTAGTAACGCCACGCGAAACATAATGCGCCAGATAATCTTCGAGCTGCGAGGAGCAACCGCCGAGGTTTGGACAGATCAGGTTCGTCGCCGTCTCATCCCACGTCAGCTCCGCGCCGCAGGACTCGCAACGCGTCGGCAAGTTGGCCGTGGCCGAATCGCTGACTTTCTGAACGAAGTAGGGGATAACCTCGCGTTCCAACAGCACACGGTCACCAACCACCAGACCGGTATCCTTGACAATCTTGGCGTGGTGAAGAGTGCAAAGCGCGACGGTAGCGCCGCCAAGACTGATGGGATCAACTTCCATTACGGGCACGACTCGCCCGCTGCGCGTAGTGCGCCAGATGATACGTTTGACCGTCGTCTCGCCGCGGTCTCGACTGAATTTATACGCCAGTCGGTAGCGCGGATGATGACTGGTGCTGCCCAGTTCCTGACGCAGAAAGAGCCGATTGATCCCGAAGACAACGCCATCTATCTCATATCGCAAAGTCTTACGCTCCGCTTCGATGGCGTTCACGACTTCAGCGATCTCCTCAGGTCTGCACGCATGCTGAAAAAAGGGCGTCTTGAAACCTAGTTTAGTCAACGTCTGCAGGTTGCTGACATCGCTCAATCCGTCCGCGCCAGGCAGCGCGCCAACTACGTCGTGGCTCATAAATGATAGGTTGCGTTCTTGAGTGATGCGAGGGTCTTTCTGTTTGATGCTACCCGCGCAGTAATTTCGCGGATTAGCGGGCCGTTCTTCTTCGCACGCGTCGCCCGCGGCCAGTGCCTTTTCGAAGCGAGCGATGGCCGCCTTGAACGAATCGTGGCTCATGTATATTTCGCCGCGAATCTCGACGTTGCCTTTGCAATCTTTGAGCGCACGCGGAATATCCGTAATGGTCTTGACGTTGCGCGTAATGTCGTCGCCAAACAGTCCATTGCCGCGCGACGCGGCGCGGATGAGCTGACCGTCCTCATAGATCAAACTGCATGACAAGCCGTCCACTTTGTAGCTGGAGACCAGCCCGTCCGCGGGCGCTTGGCCACAGAATGCGCCCCGATCCGTCGCCCATTTGATAACATCCTCAACCGTAAACACTTTTTCAATACTTAGCATCGGCGCGTCATGCTTGACTTTCTTGAACTCGCGCGTCGTATCTTCGATCAATGCAGTCAGCGCTGGATTCTGCGGATCCAGCGTGCGGAGAGATTCAACCAGTTGATCGTACTCGATATCCGAAATCTCAGGCTTGTGTTCCACCCAATACTTCTGATTATGATAATTGATCAGCTCCACCAGGCGCCGAACTTCAATTTTTGCATACTGAATATTTGTATATGTCATAGATTAATGTAGCCTATTGACTGATTCTCCTTTTTTCAAGCCAAGGACAACATTCATGATTAACAAACTTGTATTGAAAAATTTCAAGAGCGTGGCGATGGAGATATATGAGTTCACGGACTTCGACTTGCTAGTCGGGCGGAACAATTGCGGCAAGAGCACGATTCTTCAGGCGATGGCCATCTGGCAATTCTGCGTGGACGAATTTCACCGAGCCAAACGCGGCGGAAAATCCGGAACCCAAGTTGTGCTCCCGAACTTCACAGCTCTTCCAGTGCCGGAGTTCAACTTGCTCTGGCACGATAAAGTTGATCGAAAGTATACAACGGTGGAAGGCAAACGAAGCAAACCGGACTACATCCTGATCGAAGTCGAACTATCGTGGCTATCTGAGAATCGCGTGCCACGAACATTCAAAGCCTCCCTCCGGTACCTGGCTGCCCAAACAGCATTTGCCATCCCAAACCCGGACTGGAAGAGTTTTCGAGAGGCCGAGCAAATGGCGGGGTTTCCCAGAATCGCATATGTGCCGCCGTTTTCAGGATTGGAGCCGACTGAAGAATGGCGCGATGAAGGCCCAATCAAAAGACAGATCGGCAAAGCTCAGCCAGGAAGCATTCTCCGAAATCTCCTTTATCGAGTTTGCTTCCCGCCGTCTGCCGATGAAAAAAACCGACATGAAAAAGGCCATAAGCTCCCCCCTGATTGGCTTGAACTGAAAGAAATGATTGCGCGATGGTTCGACATGGAACTCTTGGAACCGAAGTACGAAAAAGGCGTGGATACGCAGATCGTCTGTGAATACAAGCAACGAGAGAAGACCTTCGACATCATCGCTGGAGGCAGTGGATTCCACCAGGCGCTGACGCTGCTCGCCTTCCTCTACGGCTATAAACCCACCGCAATTCTAATGGATGAACCGGACGCGCACATGCATGTCAATCTGCAGCGGGAAGTACTGGACTACTTCCAGAAAAAATGCAGGGATCGAAGGGTGCAATTTATCTTGGCGACGCATGCCGAAGAACTCGTCCGGGGTGTTGATGCGAGCCGGATCATATCGGTACTCAGCCCAAAACCCTCGCGGCTGACAAGCGGTTCAGGAATACTCGCCGCGATGGCGGATGTCTCTAACGCGGAGCTGGCGCAACTCGCGACATCCCCCATAGTTCTCTATGTCGAGGGGGAAAACGATGAGCGAATACTTCGTGGATGGGCCCGCGTGTGCGAGATGGAAAAAACGTTGAACAAAGTCTGCTTTCACTGCATGGGTGGAGGCAGCAAATCACAAATGAAGGAAGTAACCGACCGTCACTTCGAAGGTATCCGCCAAATCCTGCCAAAAGCGAAAAGGCTCGTGCTCTTCGATTACGACACGGACGACTCTTATCATCCGGAGCCTGCGAATCCAGCGCTGTTCGAGTGGAAACGTCGTAATATTGAGAACTACCTTCTAGTCCCTGAAGCTTGGCAACGAATAGCTGCCAGTCTCTTGAAGTTGCCAGAGAATAGCCTGCTCTTTGATCCTGTCGAGAAGACCATATCTGAGTTCTTCGGGAGCGAGAATCTTGCGTTACCACTAGGTCAGACATGGCGCAATGTGACCGCTAACATATTCCAAGTTGTGGACGGAAAGAAACTTTTGTTTGAGGATAAACACGCACTGTTCGTGAAGCTCCGCGCCGGAGATTTAGCTGTAAATATGCTCAGGGAGGTCGTCGCCGGCAGCATGCACGCAGATGAGTTGCACGAAGATGTCCATGACTTCTTCAAGCGATTGTCAACTTTTCATGCCGCGAGTGGCAAATTCGATCAGTAGCAGCAGCAGGCCCAGAACGAACAGCCACGGGCGCAGCGCGTAATTTGACTGGCTGGCTTGCTGCGTGGCGGCCCATCGTTCCAAATCTTGCGGACTCTCGATCACACGCGAATCGCCGCCGGCTTTGTGGACTAACTCGAACATCGCCGCGCGTTCGACGCCGAAACGTCGCAGTTCGGCGGAGTACGGTGTGCTTACGAATCGCTCATCCACCAGTCCCTTTTCGTCACGCAGCAACAGACGATAGATTGATTGCGATTCGACCGGCAGAACGGCGCGATAAACGCCCGGCGCGACGGGTTTGAGCGAAAGGGGTTGCGGAGCAACGGCGCCGGCAGTTATGTTCCCACTCTGTCGGACAATCGGCGTCAGCAACGCATTGAACTTCAGACCGTTGAGCGGCAGGCGCAACTCAGGATCGCTGGCGCGAGCTTCGACTTCAAGCTGCTCGCCGTCCGTAGAATCTGTTCGTATCAATATTCCGGGCCGGTTGGCCGGTCTGGCCTCAACCCAATCCAACAGCCCCGACAACAGCGATTGAGCGCTCGCTGCTCCCAGAAATGCTGTGCCGGCGGCGCCGTCCAGCGAGAGTGCCAGCACTGCGCTGCGTGCTGCGCCCGGCCAATCCACGCCAGAGACGACAAAAATCGGATCCGGACGGCGATGCTCGAAACCTTTTTCGTCCGGCGCATTCGTCGCGCTGAAAAGCAGCGTCTCGGCGCGCGGTTTGGCCTTGACCCGATTGCGAAAATTCAGCTCCGGCCAGTCACGTCCGCCTTGCAGCAGTGGATGATCGCGACGAGCTTGCAGAGCGAACGGTTCATGACGAACAAAAAAATCCTTCTTGCTGCCCTCAAACGCCAGTTCCAATCGCTCGGCGAGCTTGGTGAATTCCGGCGAATACTGTCCGCCACCGACGACAGCGATGTCCTTGAGCAGCTTCTCGCCGCCCGCACTGGCCTCCTTGGAATTTACGTCAATGCCGAACGTAAACAACGCGACGCGACGTGGCGCATCGGGCTTGGCTGGCGGCGGGCATAGAGCTTTGGCCGCCTCGACGATCTCCTCGCGCGGCGTGCCGGCAGTATCCACGCCGTCACTGAGAATAATGACGAGCTGTTCTTCCGAGTCGTCGGCTTTCAACGTCTCCTTGGCGGTCTTCAGCGCGGCCAGGATATTGGTTTTCTCTTCGATCCGAGCTTTCTGCACGGCTTCCAGAAACGGCGCGCGCGTGGACTCCGCGGACAGCGGTGCGGAGACTCGTGCCACGTTGGAGAACGTAATCAAGCCGAGTCGGTCGAGTGGTTTAAGTCTCTGGACAGCTCGCGCCAGTTGTTCACGCGCAAAGTCAATTTTGCGCCCGCTGCCGCTCATGCGCTGTTCCATGGATTTTGAAATATCAATCACAAACAAAACTGCGCGTCTGCGATCATCTTCGGGAGTCATCTGCGCCGGCAATAGTTGCTCCCAAGCGCCGTCGCGTGGGTGCCGGCCCGCGCCAAACGCTTGTTCGCCACCCAGCGCGACCAGTCCCTTGCCGCTATCTATAGCCTCGGCGAGCGCTTTTAGCGGAGCGTCTTTCAATTCGTCGGCGGAGAGACCGTCTACGAGAATGCCGTCGAAATGTTGATACGCGGACGCGCGCGTCGGCAGAGCGCCGGCGTAGAATGGCTGCAGGTTGACACCCAGCGGCTTTTTTACCGTCGCGCAAAGAGTATCGAGTGTCGCGCCGGAGCGAGTAAGCACGGCCCAGTTCGATGCTCCGACGATTTTCACTGCCGCTGATAGTTCGTTATTAGTGCGGATGTCATTAATCAATTCGCCTTCCACGGCGCTGAGGCGCACGGTGTAAATAATCATTCCCGAACTGTCCGAATGCGCGTCCACGCAACGGATCGTTTTGCGCAGCTCCGCGCTCGATGTTGATTCCAGCGCGACGATCTTGGTATCAATCAAGAGCGGCTCCTGGCCCAATCGCTGCCGCATCACCGCAACCTTTACCTGACGAGGACTGAGTCCGGCAACGGTGACATCAATTGGCACGGCGCGGCCCGCTCTTTGAATCTCCGGCACGCGTAACGACGAGATGTAAACATCTTCTGACTGACTTAGCATGGTCGGCGTGGCCAGCAGCGAAATGCCGCTACCCGATAGCGCGGCTGCGGCGCCGACCGCGCGCGAGCGAGTATCGCGAAAATCACTGATCAGCAAAATCGCTCGCGCGCCGCCAGGCGCGAAAATTCCACGCGCAAAATCAATGGCGCGACCAATGTCGGTCGCGGATGTGTGGATATCCGTCTTCAGACGCTGAAGATCGGGTAAAGGAGGGCGTTGAGCTGATGGCAAAGATTCAGGCTTGGACTTGTGCCGCGCAGATGGGCTGGACTCGGCCTGCGTTTCGGGCAGCGGACTGAGGCGTCGTTCAGTGCCAACATTCGTCGCGAAGACGGCCACGGCCACATCTGTGGTTCGAGGATCTAATACTTGGAGCAGTTCCTGCATCCGCGCAGTCTGAATCTGCTTGTCCAGAATACTGTCACTAACATCCGCCAGAACCACCAGTTGAATGCGCTGCATAAACAGAGGGAGTTGCAGACCTGCGGCGGCGAGAATCAGACAGGCAACTGCAGCGCTATGCAGAAACAATCTTCGTCGCCGCCGATGGCGCAGCGGCCCGGTGGCAGTTCGTAACGCGACCAGCCACCGCCACAAGAATGCGCCATAAAGAGCGGTTAAAATCAAGAACCAAGGGTGTGAAAAAAACGAGATCAACGAAATCCTCGATAAAGTGTGTACAAATATTCTATTTTTTATCCACAGATTTTTCCGAAGAGTCTATTATAATAAAGTCTAACGCAGTTAAACCGCAACCAAAAGCGGAACATAAGAGAATTTTGGATTTTTGTTATCCGAGCCGCGACCGTTAGGGAGCGGTTCGTATGGGCGGTTCGCGAACCGCCCATACTTAAAGAGAGGTCTCAACTATGGA
>JAZDLP010000146.1:0-3501 GCA_043801885.1 Planctomycetota bacterium
AAGATCTGGGTAACGACAAGCCCTGTCCCCCCCCTTTTTCAAGGGGGGGGGGGGGGGAAAAGATAGTGGCCGATTTCCGTGCTCCCGTGTCTCTATTCGCGATTAATAGCGTTTGAGTTTTTTCAGATCGTCAAAGAAATAGGGATAGGTCTTTGAGACACAAGCGGGATTTTTGATTGTGATCCCGTTGTGTCTCAAGCCCACCAGTGACATAGCCATGGCCATACGATGATCGTTGTAGGTTTCGATCTTTGCCGATTGCAGCGTTTGCGGAGTGATCTCGAGGTAGTCATCCCCTTCCTTGATCTCCGCGCCCATGCGTCGTAATTCTATTGCCAGCGCGGCCAGACGGTCAGTCTCTTTGATACGCAGATTTCCGGCATTCAGAATTGTCGAGGAACCATCGGCAAACATGCAGACGGCAGCCAGTGTCTGCGCCACGTCTGGAATATCATTCATATCCGCGTCCACGGCTTTTAAGGGAATCTTCGGGTCGCGCGATACTTCAACTCCCATGTAGCCGGGCAGGAATCCCTTGCGCACGCGACAACCCATACGTTGCAGCACATCGGTGAAGGCCAAGTCGCCTTGCGACGAGTCTCCTGGAATATTCGTAACGCAACAACGACCGCCCAGAATAGCTGCGGCGCCCAGAAAATAACTGGCGGCGGTAGCATCGCCTTCAATACGATATTCGCCAGCGCGGTATCGGGCGCCGTGAGTCGGCCGGTAAATGCGTTCGCCATCGGTCGCCGTTAGTACGCCGAAGTCGGACATGATCTTCAGCGTTAGTTCCACAAATGGACGCGAAACGAATGCGTCAGCGATTTCGACTTGCAGCAGCGAACGTGCGTACGGCGCGATCAGCAATAATGCGCTGATGTATTGGCTGGAACGAGAACCGTTTACTATCGCCGTCCCACCAGCCAAGCCGTCGGCGTCCACGATAACCGGCGGGCAACGATTATCCAGTTCACTGCGCGCTTTTACGCCAAGCATTCGCAAACTCTGCAGCAGGTCTTCGATGGGGCGTTCGCGCATACGCGTTGTGCCATCCAAGCGGAATCGTCCGCGCCCAAGACTGACAAACGCGGAGAGAAACCGCATCACTGTGCCGGCGGCGCCAGCGAATATCTCCGCGCCGTGCGCCGGAATTTCTCCGCCTTGACCCCACACTCGGCACTCCCCCGCATCCCAGTTCACAACCACCTTGAAGCCGAGCGCCTTCAGCCCCTCAGTCATAAAATAGATGTCATCTGAACGTAGTACACCGGTCAGAGTGACGCATCCCGGCGCCAGCGCGCCAATCACTAAGCACCGATTAGTAATGCTCTTGGAGCCAGGCACGGCAATATCGAGGTCCAACTGACCATTTATTGGATTAATGGTCAGTTCATCGGGAAATTCAGACACAGCGATCGAGTCGAATGAAACAGTCATGATCTAACCTTCAAAGGTGATCGCCGCATACGAGACGGCGCTGTGAGCGTCTTTCTTAAACATCTGGTCGTAATGCAGAACTCGACCGCTTTTCAGGCGGCCCGCGCAGACCTCCAGCATCGTCATGACCGATAGTACCGCATCTACATGGCGCGAATTTTGTACGCGTACGATCTCGTCGAAGAACGCTCGCGCATCCAGCCTCTCAATATGTTGCAGAATTCTGCGGTCGCCGCGATCCACGGGCAGCAGCAGGTGTTCGGTTATTATTGTGCCGTGCTCGAACTCAGGGCCGACATGGCTCAAGTCCACGCTGCAGAGCACACACCATTTTTTTTTACATCCTTCCAGTTCGCCTGCCAGGCATTCGACAAATTTTCGAAACGGCGCGGAATTCTTCGGGTCTTCTTTCTCAGTCAAAAATTGTTCCACCGATCCGCACAGCACCGGAACGATTTGCACTTCACGATTGCAGGATTCCTTCAGCAATGTTTGTAGCATGACTGCCTGAAATTCAATTGAATGTTCGGTGCGATGCGTCATTTCCGCGACAAAGCTTTCCGCATCTGCAGCGGATTGCAGGCGACGCGCCAGGTCGCGGTTGGTCTGCAGCACACCCAATGGCGTAGCGAAGTCTTTTTGTGAAACGTAGAAAAGGTGGTTACCACAGGCCTGGTGCGCCACGCCCAGTATCACGAAAAGTTCAGCCTGACTATTACTAATCAATTCTCGATAACCGTGCGCGTAAGTTGCGCCACCGATACGCATATCAATGTGCGGCACCACCAACGCTCGCACACAGTCGGTTTCCGCGATTTTTGTCGCGAGCAGTTTATTTAAATCACCCGGTCCGTCAGGTGCGCTAAAGAATCCGGCGACCATCTTGCGCAGCGCGTCCGGGTCTGCGGGGTAAGCGCTGCCAGCGTGGATCGCTGGTCGGATACTTTTGTTCAGGTAGCCGCGCACGTGGCGCTTGAGCGTTTTCTCAAAGCGCTGGCTATACAGGAACATGGCTTTGTCCAGTTCGTGTTGCAGTTCCAGGATTTGTTTTACTTCAACACACTGATCCTGTTGCTCGTTGAACGCCAGAGCCACGTCGCGCGCATTTCGTTTCCCATTAAACAATGATGCCAGCGTGTAGGCCGCTATACTGATCACGATGGATTTTTGAGCGAGGCCTTCAGGGTCTTCGAGTAAAACGGCGCTATCATTATTTTCTTCGCCGCCTTCGTTTTTACCGTCGTTCTTATTCGGCAGCATCACCAGTTGCGCGTGAACGCTGCGCATAGCCGGAATAGGGTCGTCCACGGTGGTTGCGGTGGGCAGCGCGGATGCGGCAAAATTCTTCGCGCCCTCCTCGATATCAAATAATTCGGTCTGGCGCAACTTTGGCAAGACCGATTCTTTATCGTCTTCTGCGCTATTCACTGCGATAAGTGCCCTTTTTTGAGTTTATAGCATTAGTAAGGGCGGTTCGCGAACCGCCCCTACAAACCGATTCCTAACGGTCACGGCTCGGACAACAATAATCGAACATCAGCGACTCAAAAAAAATGCTGTGCTGATGCTATAGACTCCAAATTCCTTTATGTTTTTTTATTATATCACGGAATTATCAAAGTTGTATGATCAAACGCCTTGACACACTAAATATCATGCGTATAAACTAATTCTAAATATACGTGCGGGTGTAGCTCAGTGGTAGAGCGCGACCTTGCCAAGGTCGTAGTCGAGGGTTCGAACCCCTTCACCCGCTCCATTGCGAATTTTCGCATACTGCTCCGAAAATATCATTCGACTCAATCGTAGTGGCATGGCATGCCGTGCTCCTACGTCGCTGTTCTGAAAATATCGCAACGTGCGCGGTATTTTCATTGTTTCCGGGTGAGCGTCATCATGACTGTGGTGAACGGTTATGGTATTTTGGGCTCATCCGGAACGAGCGTACTTCACAAAGTGCGGAGGTCGGTAAAGTGGAGTTGAAAAAGCGTGGATATGCATGTCTATTCTGTGGATGTTTAAAGCCTTCAGAAAAGGAGAATCAAGCATGTCCACTTCATT
>JAZDLP010000183.1:0-14357 GCA_043801885.1 Planctomycetota bacterium
TCTCATCCGGAAAACTCGAAGGCTTCAACAACAAAATCAAAACGATGCAACGTCAAGCTTACGGCTACCGCGATACGGAGTTCTTCAGGCTGAAGATCTTTGCACTGCACACTGTGAAGTACGCTTTAATCGGATGAGCCCCATTTTTTCTGCTTATTCTATATTTGTTAGGGTGCCTGCTTTTCCGCATCTAGTATTCCAGCTTGCGCCATCACTGATGCATACGGCTTTTCATTGGTAGGATTCCATGTTGCATGACGACTTGCGATATACACCTGTTTATTTTTCACCAGACACTGTTTTCTCGCGCTCGATGATCTCGTCACTGACACTGCGAGCATCAATGGGCATACCGTCATAACGCAGTACACTGCGAAGCCTGGCGCCCAGCTCCGGCGCAATATCCAGTTGCAAAAGTTGCCGCATCTGGCCGTCCCGATTCTGCTCCACAACATATACGCGGGATTTTGCTTTGATAAACTCTGTGACCGCAGGCGAGAAGGGATAACCGCGCAGACGCAGATACTCGCTTTTAATGCCGCGAGCTTCAAGCTGCGCCATCACTTCAGTCATGATCGCGGTGGTTGATCCGAACGCAATCAGCCCAACCGGAGCGTCCGGATCGCCCGTGCGGATTGGCGCAGGCAAGGCCGTTCGCGCTGTGTTGATTTTTCTAGCCAGTCTGTCCAGATTGCGGGTGAATACCGACGGGTCTTCACTGTAGCGAGCTTGTTCATTGTGTCCTGTCCCGCGAGTGAAGTAGGCGCTCAACGGGTGGTTCGTTCCTGGCAAGGTGCGGTATGGGATGCCGTCGCCATCTACATCGCGATAGCGTTCAAAAGTTTTTCCCTGTTGACGCAATTTTTCGAGATATTCAGACGTCAGCACTTTGCCTCGGTCAGGCGATTTCTTTGGATCAGGATAGGGAAGAGGCGTTGTCATCCAGCAATTCATGCCCAGATCCAAGTCTAGGAGTACCATAACCGGCGTCTGAAATCGTTCCGACAGATCGAAAGATTGCATGGCCATCTCGTAACATTCTTCTGTTGAGCCGGGCAGTAGCAAGATATGCTGAACGTCGCCATGGCTGAGGAACGCGGCGCTAATCAAGTCGCATTGCATGGTGCGAGTGGGCAGGCCGGTGGACGGTCCGACTCGCTGCACATCAAAAATAACGATAGGAACTTCGACATAATAAGCTAGGCCGACCAGCTCCGCCATCAAACTGAGTCCCGGTCCGGAAGTAGCGGTCATTGCGCGCGCGCCAGCCCAACCCGCGCCAATCAGAATGCCAACACTCGCCAGTTCATCTTCGGCTTGCACACTAGCGTAAGTGGCCTTGCCGGTTTTAGGATCGAGCCGGTACTTGCGAGCGAAAGTGTTGAATGCTTCGCAGATGCCGGTAGCCGGAGTGATGGGATACCAACCCATGACAGTGCAGCCGGCCATCACACAGCCGATCGCCACTGCGGTGTTGCCATCAATGATGATCTTGCCGGCGGTTTTATCTATGCGTTCCAGGCGAAACCGTTCGAGTTTTGGTAGTTTTGTCCTGGCGTAGTCGGCTCCCGTGCGCGCGACCTGAATATTAGCCGCAATCGCCTTGGTCTTACCCTTGAATTGTTTGTTAATGACGGACTCAACTTCGACCATATCCAGATTGAGTAATTCGGCCAACACGCCGACATAGCATGTATTGACCAGCAGCTTTCGAATATGCGGTTCGATATCAGGGATTGTTGCGACCAGTTTTGTGAACGGAACTTCGTAATACACCAGATCGTTACGAAGTTTGTCAGCCTGCAATGGCGCGTCATAGATGACAACTGCGCCGGGCGGCAAGGTCTTCACATCATCCGACAGCGAGCGTGGATTTAAGCAGATCAGGACGTCATATTCCTTCTTCATTCCCACGTAGCCGTCTTGATTGACTCGAATGGCAAACCAAGTCGGTTCGCCTTCGACATTTGATGGCAATAAATTCTTTGCGCCGACCGGAATGCCCATTTGGAAGATCGCCCGCATTAACATTATATTGGCGGTCTGACTGCCGGATCCGTTGACGGTGGCGATTTGAATCGAAACATCGTTGATGATGGCGTTGTGGGACCTAGCAACCATTACCGTTGTCGAACTTTTCATTATATCTAGAACTCCTCTTTCAGTTCGTCGCCATGCTAATTCCAAGCGATTAAAATTACCAGATGCGTCATCGGCGGCAAATTAAAACTGGATTTTTGGTAACCGGTCACCACGAAGGCACAAAGACACAAAGATGAACAGATTTGAAAAGTAGAGCTTTGTTTGCTTTATGCTTGAGAGCCAGTATATTTTAATCATGATGAAAATAATTTTTAAATATAGAAATTTTTCAGTTGGTCACTCGAGGCAAAAATTGCCGCCAAAGGCGCTCTGTTTTCCTTCAATCCGCAATCAAAAATCTAAAATTCACAATTCTTTTTTGTTTATTTTTAAGATGGCGGTGGCAGTCGCGTTGTTTGCTGGTTCGCTGTCTGCTAAAGAAGATGACCTCGCCGATTGGGTCAATGAAGGCCACTGGCCTCGCAGTTCCACGTCTGTCGAGATCACGCCCGAAAAGCAGGCGGCAAAAGCTAAACGCATGCAAAACATCGGAGACTTCAAACAAGCGGCTGAACAGTACAAGCGCTTGGCCAATGTCTATAGCGAGTCCGGACTCGAGGAAGAAGGATTGGTTCTATCGGCGCGCAATTATCTTGCCGCGGGCGACTATACTAAATGTCGTGATCAATTGAACGAGCTGCGTCGCCGTTACGCTAATCCCACCTACCTGGACGCCACGGGTGAAGTCGAGATCGCTCTGGCGCGCGGCTATCTGGAAGGCAAAGGTGAAGGCGGCACTTATTTGTTCAAGAGTCGCATTCGAAAAGCTCGCGCTATTTTTCAGCGTCAACTCGATCAGGATCCGGAGGGACGCTGGGCGGATAACGCTTTGTTCGGGTTGGCTCAATGCGATCAAGCTGTTCGCGAGTACGACGGCGCCATTAAAAAGTATAAAGACTTGCTCGAAAAGTATCCGCGTTCCGAACTGCGCGCCGAGACTGAAGGCAACATCGCCATTTGCATCAATAAGCGTGAACCGTTGCCAGAGTACACCGGGCAGGATGAGGAACTCATACTCAAGGAGATCGAGCGCGCCAAGCTGGACGCATCCGAAGGTGACGATGTTGACGTAGACATTGGATTGCTGGAAGAACACCAAAAAGTATTGACTGACCGGCAAGCTCGAAAACGGTATGAGCAGGCTTTATTTTATATTAAAAATCGTCATTTTCGCGCGGCTGAAGTATATCTCGAACTGATTAAGGATCGCTATCCAAACTCGCTCTGGGCCGAGAAGTCTAAAGTGGAACTGGAAGCGATCCGTAAACGATAATCTATTCGCCACAGACGGAGATTTAAGACATGACCAGGCGCACAAAAGTAGTCTTATTACTACAACGACTGTTTTCTCGTACCGCAGGCGTCCCGCCTGCCTGCTTTAACAAATGCGGTGGTTCCGGGGCGTGAGGCAGGCGGGACGCCTGCGGTACGGTCTCTGTAGTATTCGGATACGTGTTCTTTTTGGCGCTATTGTTGACGAGTTGTACTTATACGACTCGCAGCGCGCTGCCTTCGCATCACAAAACTATTGCGGTGCCGGTATTCATCAATAAAACATACATCGAAGATTATACTCGCAAACTTGAGGTTGAAGTAACGGAGTCAGTGCGCAACGCGTTTATTCAGGCGGGCGAGTTAAAGCTGGCCGGTCGCGAGAATGCGGATTTGATTCTGGAAGGCGAAGTCACCAAACTCGACCGTGAAATCGTGCGCATGGACCGCTTTGGCGATCCGGCTGAAGTGCGCCTGACCATTCGCTCGCGCATCTCACTCTACGATGTGAAAGAAGCCAAATATCTGCTGAAAGATCAATTGGTAACTAACGCGGAGAAACATGGCGAATCTGGGATTTATAATCTCAGATTCGGTGAATATGAAGTGCAGGCCAGGGAGAAAACAGTCGAGGACTTGGGACGCATGATCGCGCGTCGCGTCACGGAACGATGGCCAACAAAAGAGACTGTGCGACCGTAGAGCTGCGCGAATGAAGAAGTGCTTTCTCTTTATCTGGATGCTGTTGCTGATGGCGACGTTTGCCATCATCGGATACGGCATCTTCTATTTTTGGAACCGCCTCAGCCAAATCCCAGAACTGATGGAACAGATTTCGCCTTGGGGCTGGATAGCAGTCATATTGGGCGCTCTGTTATATTTCCTATTGGACTGGCTACGATTGTACACATTACTCATGTTGCTCGACGTCCGGCTGAGTCTATTCACCGGCCTGCGAGCCACCATGGCCGGCGAGTTCGCATCCATGTTGACTCCGACACAGGAACTGCATATACCCGCCACCGTTTACATTCTGACAAAGTCGAATGTGCCTGTGGCCAAGGCCACTGCGGCAGTGATCAGCAAGACGCTGTATATGTTGAGCTGGGTTTGTCTGTTTGGCCTGGGCGCATTGTATTTTGGCCGGCATCTCTTTTTGCCCGCATTTATTGCTGATAATCAGATTTATTATTTTCTGCCGATCTTCGGGATCATGCTATTCTTCCTCTGTCTGATGTTTTTCGGCCAATACCTTCATGATTTGGCGATCATTTACCTGAATAATCCAAATATCTCGCGGTTTTGGAAGAAAGTTATCTCCTGGATCGATCATTCCACCGCGTCGTTGGCCACGATTGGCAAATCCACTCATCGAATGCATTTTCTCGCGCACGCTTGCTGCGCCGGCTACCTGCTCACCTATTGCTTCATCGGCTTTGCTCTCTGCCAAGGCGTGGGACTGGACATCTCATGGGACAGAGCGCTCTGTGTCTTCAGTATCAGTCTGATGGTGGCATATATCATACCCGTGCCCGGCTCTATTGGCGTGACGGAATTCGCCACCAGTTATTTGCTCGATCAAACGTTTTCAGGCTCAAGTTTAACCGTAGCGATCCTGCTGCGTGTCTGCACACGTTACCTGGCGCTCATTCCGGGTTCGATTTTTTTTCTGAATATCGTGTGGCAGGAAGGGTGGCAATTCTTCTTTAACCGACGAGAGCGGTAGAGCATATATGCGCGGCTAGGCCGCATGCCGTACCCCTACACGATTACGATTCGTCTCAGTTGCCTTGCGCTTTTTTGGGTGAGCCGCCGACGGCCTGTTTCTTTCTGGCCAGTTGCTCCAAATACTTGACTTCGCGCGCCATGTCCTCGTCGCCGGGGCAGCAACTCGATACAATCCTGGCCGCAGCGAGAGCATGTTCGATGGCTTTGGCGCGGTAGGCTTCGTACACGACAGTAAAGTATGACGGGCGCGTTTTAATGTATTTGGTGAATATCCTGTACTGATCAGCGAATTCCTGCGGCGTAACAAAACGAGCGCAGCCACCAAAACTCTCGGCGATATCTGACGTCAGCCGCGCCCAATTGCGATCCTTTGTTTCCTTCAGTACCGATTCCAGATCATTCCAGTCCTTGACTATGAAATCACGGAAGACGCGCAGACTTAGAATCTGATATTCAGTGCTGGCCAACGACCCGAATTTGCGAGCATGCGCGGCAGATCGTAGCATGGCTTCGATCAGCTTGACTGCCTCCGTTTTGCGCCATTTTTCAGGCGGATCATTTATATCCAGCGCCTCGTTGACAGCTAGCGCGTATGAGATCGGCGAGAGACGAATCCATTTCCAGTCTTCAGACTCGGGATTCTGACGATCACGATGATTGCGGGGGCGCGTCGGATCTGGATACGGACCATCCTTCAGCAATTCTTCGACGAGCCGATTTTGGCCGTATTTGCCCGCGTACCATTTGCCTAGGAAAGCGTATTTGCGCAAGTAATCATTAAAACCGTCTTCAGCTTCAGTGAAAATCGTCTGCCCATAGAATCCTGTGAGAATATCGACCAGATTTTCCTGCGCGGCGCGTTCCACGTTGGTTAGTTGCCTGCCGGATTTTGCCAACTGCTGCATCTTCTGATAAACATTAGTCATGCCGCCAACGTGTTCGATACGCAACGCATTATTGTGACTAAACATGTTCATGTCGTGCGCCACCACGTTCCAGGCTTCCCAAGGACGATCAATGGTTTCGAGCAGGTTCATGAGCTGCAGACGCGAACTCGTGTAATTTAACCATTGTCGGTTTCGTTCGAGCTGCTTTAGCTCGCCGATCATATTTTTGACCGCTTCGTAAGCCTTCTCATTTTGGCGTTCTTCGCGCCAGAGAGAGCCGATGCGAAATTCTTCATTGAACCGCGAGAGCTTGTCGTTTGGACCGAATTGTTTGAGCGCCTCGTTAGTCCATTTAATGGAATCTTCGTTCTCGCGCACCTGACCATACAGTCCGGCCAATTCGATGCAATTCTCCGGAACACGATCGCCTTTCTCGATCATCTCCGTCATGACTTTGATACCGAGCGCGTAGAAATGAAAATGCCAGTAACCCTGCACACGTTCCATAACCTCGCCATAATTTTTATCTACATACATGCGCGAAGACAGCCAATACGGCGTGCGTGTCGGTTCTTTATCGAAACGGAACAGAAAACCCAGACTCTTGGGGTCAAAACGCATGGTCTTATCCTGGTCGTAAGCTCGACAAGCCATTTCGATCACTTTGTCCAGTGACGGGTTAGTGAACATCCGTGGCGGGCCGGTATCGCAAGTATAGAAGGCGTACTCGCCGTTTGGCATCTTCTCGGTCCAGCCACAAGCGGCGTGCGATGGCAGAGCCATAACATAACTGAGTTTGCCTTGACGCCGTGTGACGGTCATAAACAGCTCGGCGAGATCGTCGCAGTCGCCGATGTATCGCCCACCGAACAATCGCTCGAGCGATCCGTACACTGTCTGATGGATATCGCCACAGTGCGCACGACTGCCCAGTAGATTTGGTAGCGACGTGATCGGACTATCGAGGATATATTCGTGGAAGTACCGAAAATATAGATGTAGATAATTTGCGGTAGGCAATACGCGCGCCATCTGGTCCAGGAACGCATCCATCGCCTTGACGCGCTGAGTCGCATCGGCGATCTGACTAAAGTCCTGGATATCTAGTTTGCCGTGCGGCGTAATGATACTCTTACAGTTGTTCTTCAAATCAACAAGCAACACGTGCGGTGGCAGCATCCAAGCGAGTGTGCCGAAGCCATTAGCGGCAACATGTTCCGAATTCCACATCGGCAATTCCAGCGCGACCGCCAATTCCCAAGCGTCTTTATTGTATGTCATCTTCTGCGTGGCGAAGTTGTAGGTCGCTGTAACGCCTACCGCTTGGTGAGTCATGCGCACGGTCTTGGGAGTCGTCGTCTTCGGGAACTCGCTCAGCTTTCCCGGAAAATCGTACAGGATAAAAAGGCAGTCTTTCTCTTCGTCAGGATTCTTCAGCGCGAAAGTAGTGATATCGGTTGCTTGATCATACAGCGTCCAGATTGCGCAATCATCGAATGTGCGCATCTCGGTCGCCTGATCGCCGTTGGGCGTCACGCCGCTGAATACCGGCGCAGGTTTAATGATTACTTGATATGCCGCGCGATAATCGGCTAACTCGTTCTTCAGACGTTGAGCTGCTCCCGGCATATTTTTTTCAATATATTGCTCATCTATGATCTTGCGCACAAAATCGCCGCGCAGATGATCGTGCCAATCCGCTTTCTTGACTGAAGCTCGCACCGCGGTAGCCACGATATTCCGAATCTCTTCGGAAGTGGATTGATCATTTTTGATGGCTTGTTCGAGAGTGTCGCCTTTTTTAGCGAAATTGCTCTCCACTTCTTGATGAGCGATGATCTTCGGTTGAGGCGCGCCGATGTACAGCCGGTCGTTGAGGAAAACGTATTCTTTGCCGTCGTTGTCAGTGCGGCGGGCAGAGACGAACGGCGCTTCCTCCTCTGCGTTCCAGGCATCTTCAGAGGTAACGCCCGCCTTTTTCAGCGCCTCGCCCAACGCCACGGCGCAACGCAGCACTCGCATCGGTCGCGCCGCTTGACTAAATAGCGCTCGACCATTAACGAGCAACCGATTGCCGCCGATTTCGAAGAACGATTTGGCGCCGAGCGCCGTGCGCAGCAAGCCCAGTCGAAATGGCTTGCCGTCAATCGCCATCTCGATTGTGTCGGCATCAAGCTGTTTGACCGACAGGCGCTGATCCAAACGTGCCAGATTATTGGCTAACTGCCGCAGTTCCGTCGTCTCTTGCGGTGTCAGTTTATGGTTGCGTTTTTCCTCTTCGACGCGATTTTTCTTTAATTCCTCTTCGACGAGATTCTTCTTTAATTCCGACAGTCGTTGGATCAACGGCCGCAAATCTTCGTTCTTTTCGTCCAACGCATTAAGCTGACTTTGTAGCTTGGACTTGGTTTCGGTGTAATTTTTACTGGCGCCGGCAGAGAGCGCGAGGGACTTGGCGGTCTGTAGCGTCTCGGCATGCTTGCGCAGAGTCTCCAGCCGAATTTCCAGATCACGATCCTGGACGGATGGTTTAGCCAGCAGATCCTTGCCAATCTGCAACGCTCGATCAGCCGCAGTCTCGATCTTTCCGTCGCGGTACAGCTTGTCGGCATCCTGTTGATCGCGGCGCAACTTCTCCAGCTTCTTTTTGCTTTCCAGACGACTCACTTCTACCAGCATCGTCTCGATTCGATTGACAACCGGACGATTACCTTCGTTGACCGGTTCCAACAACAATCGCTTGCCTTCCAGCACACTGCGCACATTGCCTGGTTCTTTTTCAGCGTTGACTGCCAAAGCTTGCAGCTTGGTGACTTCCGCCTGCATATTATTGAATCGCTGAATCTTTGTCTTCCATTCAGTGTTCAGCGCCAGAGAGTTAGATTTGATGATGCGGTCCGCGTCATTGGCGAGCTTGGCGGCGCCGGCGATATCGTTCGCGGAACAGGCCGTTTGCGCCTTGGTCAGCAGATCGTTCACTTCTTTCTGAAGGCGCGTATGCTGTGAGTCACGATAGACCGCGATCCCGACGCCAGCGCCGACAATCAGAACAAGCAATGCGCAGACAGCCATCGTTACTTTGCGAGATGACCCGCGCTGTGGACGTTTATTACGTGTTTGAATGCGCAATGGCGAAGCAGGCGTCGCGGATTCGGCTGATCCGGCTGATCCGACTGATCCGACTGATCCGACTGATCCGACTGATCCGACGACGCTATCCGAAGACGACGGCACTTCGACACTTGCCTGGCATTTTTCGCACCTGATTACGTGACCAGCTTGCTGAGCCGACACGCGCAAGGTGACATTGCATTGTGGACAGCAAAAATGAATGATCTCGGCGAAAGGATCGTTTGACATGCGGAGTCTCCAGTCAAGCCGCGTGTGGCTTGAAACGTAACGATCAATGCTCTTGTTGGCTACCGTATTTCATTGTAAAAATAATATAACCAAATGACATAAGTCGGACAAGTTTTATATTGGCAAGGCGAGTAGGAGCGGACTGGCTGATCGCTTAATCGAAGATTATCGGCGCGGATTCGCTGTTTGTAGCGCAGGCATCTTGCCTGCATCCGCTTCGAGTTGGAAGATACGTGAGACCCAGTTTGCGACGTCCTCGCCATTACCATCGCGCGACGCCTGATTAAGCAACTCCAACGGCGCATGCAGAAATCGGCGCTGCATTCGCTCCAATGCGTCGGATAGCTCCGCAACGGCCTTCTCGTCGAGATCCGCGATCTTGGCCTGTCGCAAGACCTGTAGTCGGACAGATTCTACATATTCAATTAATTTCTGAGCGGCAAGTTGTGCGCGGTCGTTCGGCAAAGACGCGTTCATCGTTGCTCACCCGCCGCCGCAAGCAACAGGCGGCTGATCAATCGGTCCATTGTTCGAGAAGCGGCGGCGACGCTGTCGCGGCGAATCAGAGCGGCAAATTTTGGTTGGCTGAGCGCGACGAGAATCTGTTTACGCAGCGCGACGTCGGCTGTGCGCGCCAGGACTTGCCGACGCTTGACGGCCAGCATTGCCGTCAGCGCGCTCCATTCCGGGCCAATCTGTTTCTCTAATCGCCGACGCCAGTGTTGAGCCAGATGAGCCGATGCGCCGCCGGTAGAGACGGCGATACAAAACTGGCCACGCCGAATGATCGCCGGCACGTGAAAATTGCCCGCATTCGATGGCGCGGCCACGTTGACCAGAATACCTCGCTGTTTGCAAATGTCAGCAATCCGCGTGTTCAGTGGTGGATCATCGGTCGCTGCAAAGACAATGCGCTGGTTCTTCAGATAATCGCTCCGAAACGCCTGCCGCACCAATCGCAAACCTCCATATTTTTTCGCCCGTTTCTGAAGCGCCAGAAATTCAGGGCAGAAACTCGTCGCGACCGCGGTGACCGTCGCGTGCGCGGCCAGTAGTTTAGTCACTTTCCGCACGGCAACCGCGCCTCCACCCACCACTAGCACCGGCACACGCGCGAGATTCAAAAACATCGGATAAAAAGGCATCGCAGACATCGAGAAATCCTTGTTGTAGCTAATCTGGTCGCCCCGTATAGTTCAAGAACCCGAAGAGTTCCCGTCAAACAATCATTACGCAATTCACAATTCGTAATTTATAATTCGTAATTCGTAATTCACAATTCGTAATTCGTAATTCACAATTCGTAATTCGTAATTCGTAATTCGTAATTCACAATTCGTAATTCGTAATTCGTAATTCGTAATTCGTAATTCACAATTCGTAATTCGTAATTCACTTCGCCTGTTTGACCCGCGAGTAACTGATCAGATTCGCCAACAGGCGGTAGGCGCCAATCACGCCGGCGCGCAGTTGATGATGCCAAGCATAACTGGTATAGATAAAACTACCGCGTCCAACGTCGGCGACCAGCAAACCTCCTTCAAGCGGAATTTCACCAGGATCATGGCAGCTCAGCAACGCGGCGTATTCAGACGCCCACTTCTTCGGAAAGCACACTCCGCGCTCCCGCACCCAATCCTTGAAATCGCGCTCCCAGATGTGGCACGGCTCGCGCAACAAAGGATGCTCCGGCATCAATATGCGCACCGGCGCATTCTCATCTGTAATCCGAGCCGATGATAGTTCGATGGTATAAGGCGCGATGTCCCCTCCCCTTCCCTCCCCTCTCCCTTCTCTCCTTTCCCCTTCTCCACGCATCTCTTCAGTCGGCGAGTTCCAATCGTCATCCTGGTGATACAGACACAGCACATTGCCGCCAAATTTCATGAACTCCATCAGTCGCTCGCGTGCGTGCCGCGCCTGCGGTCGGTCGTGCGTGGCGCGAGCATCCAAAATTACGGTGTGATACTTGTTCAGATCGGCAGTTCGCAAGTCATCGTCCGAGAGCGTATCCAGTGTCAGACCAAGTCCGGCGTTCTCCAGAAGTTTCAGCGCGTCAAAAACAGCATCGCTGGAGGTTTTGACCAGGCCGACAGCAAGGCGCGGAGGCAACTTGATCGGTACGCGCCGGATATGCGCGACAGGCCCGCCAAAGTTTTTATCAGCGGTCCACACGGCGGTTGGCACGGCTACGTCGCCTTGATTCAGTTTATCTACCGATGCCATGCAGCGAAATTCTTCGGAACACACTTCGTCTTCGTTGTGAAACTGCAATGTTGCCCAACGATCCACAAACGAGGTGTCTTGAGGCTGAATGCCGCAAAACAACTTCAAGGGCGCGTCGAGACGGCGGCGGTTGGTGACGACCATTCGGAATCGCGCCAACGCCAGAAAATCATCGCCATGCGCCGGGTCATCGAAAACTAATACCGGATTGGGCGTGATCGAGCTTTCCAGTGGCAACGCCAGATTCAGTGGCACGGGACGACGCAGCGTAAATTCGACGCACGCGTCCAGCGCTTTTGGATTCTGTAAACTGATTTTCAGTTCCACGCGCAGCGGCGGGCGAGACTGAAACCGATCAAAGCTGTATTGATCGAGTGGAAACGTTGGATACGCTTTCGATTGCGCCGTTACCGTCGCTTCAAATTCCGCCACCGCTCCAGATGCGAGCGACTGAGTGGTCTGATCGAATTTTAGATCCCAGTACGGCGACTCGGCCAACAATGCTTGTAAACGCGCCGTCAGTGGCAGCGGGCCGGTGTTGGCCACACGCGCTTTCACTACTACAGGCTCATTGTAAGTCGTCACCGCATCGCTGACCGTCACTTCCGTCTTGATACCCAGCGATTCAATCAATGCTTCTTGTAAATGCGCGACGCTATCGGGATTACTTTGAGCTGTACTCAGCGCCACCAGAATGGCCAGCGCCAGCGCGCCATCCGCCGCCGCGGCAGGTTGCAGTTGCTTCAGCGCTTCGTCTATTTTTCGCTGTAATTCCACAGTGGTCAGCGGCGGGATGCCATCCAGCAACGTCTTTTCTTCAACAGCTTGCGACGCGTGCGACTTTAGCAAGGTAAAGTATCGCCATTCCTTCTCGCCAATCTTCCATCGGCGCGCCGAACTCTGTCCAATGCGTCGAGCCAGCACGCGCGCGCCGATCTCGGCAGCGCTAAGGCCCGTAAGCGGATCGCGAGGCGAGAGATCGAATCGGATCGTCGCCTGACGAGCGTCGGCGCAGCGCAAATACAGTTTTGTCGCCGCCCAAGGCAACATCCCGTCTTCTTTTAATTGTTCGGAGAACCGCGTCGAATCGGCCGCGACCTCGAATGCTTCCCGCGCCAACTCTTCTGCGACACAATGCTGCCCGTTGTCCTTGTCGTCGGGATCGTGATTGACCAAAATAATATGCGGTCGCGCCAACCGCATCACGCGCACCAACTTTGCCAGAGCCTGCTCATGACCCCAGATTTTTAAAGTTTCTTCACGCGACTTGGAATAGCCAAAGTCGGGCAAATTAAGGTACCAGGCTTTGGCGCCGAGAATCTCGCAGGCAGCTTCGATCTCGCGAGCGCGCGTCACGGCCAGTTTCGGCGCTGATTCCGATTTGTTTTCGTTCAGCTCGCCCTCGCCGTGCGCGCATAAACACAGATGCGTCTCGACATTCAGCGCACGCCGCAAGTAGCTCAGTGTGCCGCTGTCTTCGTCATCAGGGTGAGCCGCAATGACGAGTACGCGAATGCCCGTACGCGCCAAGAGCAGTTCGTTGCGAATCAGCTCAAGCCCATGCTCAAATAGCAATTCCTCCGCCGCGGCGGTGATCATCAACAAAAAGCCAAGTAGAAGATTTGACCAGCGAAAGTTGGAACAGCATATCCCGCGCATCGCCGCCAATCTCGTAGCGCAGGCATCTCGCCTGCAATTTAATTTAGCCACAGAGGACACAGAGAAGAACTTAGTTACTGAAAACGTAGCACAGGCATCTCGTCTGCAATTCAATTTAGCCACAGAGAAAAACTTATTTACAGAAAACGTAACGCAAGTATCTCGCCTGTAATTCAATCATCAAAATCTTGGCGTCACGCAAAGATTTTGACGATTAGTAGTCCAACAGCACTTCCTGTAACGACCGTTTTGGAACATGATGCACGCTCTGAGCATCGCGATAGTAGGTTACGTCGCCGCCAGGCTTGACATCTTCGAGCATCACTTTCTCCGCTGGCGCGCCCAGCGCCAAAACTAACATGATCTGATACTGCTCCGGAATACGGAACTCGCTCTGAATCTTCGGACGGTCAATAGAAGCGAGCATACAGGCGCCCAACTCGCGTTCGGTTGCGGCCAACTGCAACGCCAAGCCGGCAATACCGGCATCACAGTCTGGAGTTTTGTTGATCGTGGTGTCAGTGAGAATAAGAATATACGCGGCGGGGCGTTCGCCTTCGACCGGGCCGCCCCAGCCTTTTAACGATGCTGCCCAGCGCAAGCACGGAAAGAGTCGCGCGCAAGCGGAGGCTTCGTGGATCACCATGTACCGTAGCGGCTGCCGGTTCCCACTGCATGGCAAGCGTCGAGCAATGTTCACCATCTCCACTAATACCTGCCGCGGCACACGCTGCTCCTGAACAAACCGACGGAACGAACGGCCTTTGACCACCAATTCTTCAAAATTCATGATTCGCCCTCAATATACTAAATTAACCACAAAGACACAAAGAAACTAGACTAAATTAACCACAAAGACACAAAGGCACAAAGAAACTAGCAGATTATTCTTTACGAACTCCAAATAACTCCGGCCAAATGCTTTTACGAACCTTAAACGCGGCAACCACTATTGAGTCCAGTATTTTTATGTAGATTGTGGCACTGGTTCAAATCAGGGTAGTGTATCGAATGGCACATAGTTAAGGAATTTTAATTAAGGAATTTAAAGTTTATGTAAAGAAAAAATCCTCCCTTGCCGAA
>JAZDLP010000236.1:0-2742 GCA_043801885.1 Planctomycetota bacterium
ATTTACTTATTGAGTCCAGTGTTTCTAATGTAGATTTGTGCTACTTATAACGCACTTAACTTTAGATAAACTAGACTCAATAACTACTTTTCAAATCTGTTCATCTTTGTGTCTTTGTGCCTTCGTGGTGAACGGTTACGATTTTTTCGATATCACGCGCTGTGTGCAGCACTGAAATGCGCAGTGTCACTGATTTTTCAGCGCCGGGTTTGAGTATCTCCATCGTTCCGGCTTCGCGTTCCGCAGCTCGACCACCGACGTGACAGTTGGCAGGCTCCAAGCCAACGACGTACGATCCCTGCCTCATCATCTTCCACTGCACGAAGTACGGCAACGCTTTCTTCGGATACTCCAACAGTAGCGCCTGATTGCACGCGGGAGTAACGATAGCGACGCTCACTTTGCCATCTGCGGCGGCGGTCAGGTCGTGATAGAATACCTGCTCCTTGTATCCGACTTGCGGCGCCTCGAATTGCTTGCAGGTCGCCAGCCCTTTCTCGGCTTCCGCGTCGCGGGGAGTGGTGGTCTTGGCGCGACAGAGCAGGCGCGAGCCGTCAGTTACAATAGGAAATCCGATGTTGAAGTGGTAGAGCAGCAGTAACGGCGCGTCAATAAAATCTTCGTTGGTGATCGTATCGCGAATCTCGATAAAATTAGCGCCCAGTTTAGACGAAATCACGCGGTGTAAAACCAACTTTGGCCCGAAAAGATGTCCTTCGCGCATAACGCCGCTGACGGAGAAATGATATTCATTGCCACGCCACTGCGCATTGACGGCAACATTGGAAGCTGGTGTGTTGGAGATGCGGCCGTGCAGGCCATACTCTTCGTTGTTGTCGCGACTGGGCGCGCCTACATTCGACAAGCCGCAGGTCGTCAGCAGGCCAGCGCCAAAAGTGCGTAGCCATTCCATGCCCGCGGGGTTGTAATATGCCGGATGCGTGTCGCCGGTGAACGAACGCAAAGCTAGCGCGGCGCCATTGAACGTGGCGAGGCCGATATCCAGACAACGATCTATCAGCACTTGCGCTTCCAGACCGGACCCAGTGCGTAGCGTGGCGACGCGCAGACCGCGTGCTGGACCATCATCCAGTACAGCTCGTTCGATGCCGGCGAATTGCGCAATATCTCCGCGCGAAAGCAATTCGCGACGTTTCCAGCTTTTTCCAAATAAAGATGCCATGGCTGACTTATTACCCCATCGCTAACGGTGATTCAATAGTGAGCGTTCCCTCGATCTGTATTATGAAATGACCGTCACGAGCAATTTTATAAGAAGTCAATTTCTCGCGTTTGCCGTTCATCCAAATCTCCAGTGTTGTGGATTTTTCAAGATCTTTGACCGTGACGGCGAATTGGTTTTTGCCGGGGCCTAACGGACAGGCATGAGCGAAACTAGGGTAGTAGTTGTTGTTATTACCGGTACCAACAAACCAATTGTTTCCAGGCGAGTATATCTGGGCTTCGTTATTACTGCTATTGGTTACGATTCCATAACCTAACACGGATTTTTCGGATCTTCTACCCAACCCTCCTACGATTCTGGGAGAGTCATTATGCGAAGGCGAATTTCGCACCAGAACCGAGAGTGTGCCTTTATTGCTGTTGTGCATTATGACCTGTACACCGCCGTTAGTTTTGGCCGCTTCCAATGAGCCATTCGTAACTTCATAGACGTTCTCGCTGATTTTTTTCCAATCGCCTTTGATAGTCGTCCATCCCGATCTCTTCAGAGCGCGTTCTATTTCAGGCGTAACACCAGTCACTCTCGAATTAGCGCTTGACGACGAACTTTCAGACGGTGACGATGACTTTGAAGCTATAGGTTTCTGAATTTGCGGTAGTTTCTCCTTGGGCAGGATGTCCGCCATGTGTAGCGCGCTTATTCGTTGCGAGGCTTCTTCCGCGGTCAGGCTGTCTGGAATTTTCTTGGATATATTAGTCAAATCTTGCGCATATTCTTCCAGTAGTGTTATAAAATTGCCGGCGTATGGGTTCAACTGTCGTAATCGGCGATCAGCATCCATTTTTTTACTAGCGAAAGCAATATCTATTTTTTGGCGCTTACCCAATTCCACAACCGCGCGCGACAGGAATTGCGCCGCTGCAATACGGTTTCCTTCTATCTCAAACAACTTTCCCAACTCATGAAGCGCAAGGGGACAATCAGCGTCATAAGCGAGCGCCTTGAAGAGCAAGTTCTTGCCTTTCTCCGAATTGCCTTTTACGATCAAATCTATACCACCGGCAGCCAAAGCGTCGGCGGTTTTATCATCAGCCGAGAAACCAGTTGAGACCAAACTCATCACCAATAGTGTGATGAACAACATCAATCGAGAAACCATCGAATACCTCCGCGCCAAAAAATAACTCTGATTCGCAAACTGCTTCAACTTCTATAATAGTAAGACACTTCAACACTCCATTTTGTTACAAAATTCTCGGATTTTTGTTGCAAAATTCTCGGATTTTTTGGCACTGGTTCAAATTTGGGTGGTGACTCAGGATAGCTAATCATTTCGAATGCGCACAATCTCTTGTGTTAGCCGAAAACCACAACCACTACACATTGTGTCCTTTAGCTATTCGGATACACTACCAGGAAATGCATTGTGAATAGTAACCTTATCCGCAAGAGTGACAACCCGAAGAATTTTACCATCAAATTCTTCAATAACGCCCCAGAAACGGAACCGGTTATATTCTTGTGGTTCTATTCGGATTGCATTTTCAATCGCTCGA
>JAZDLP010000032.1:0-14677 GCA_043801885.1 Planctomycetota bacterium
CATCACACCCGCAGAAGGCGCGAAGATATCCTTTAAGAACATGTATCCCGCCGATTACTTAGTTTTGCCGCGTCTCAACCGCATGGCCGCCTGGCACTTGGTGGGCGGAAAAGACTTGATCGAGGAATCTGAATTGACCGGCAGCGAACCAAAAGACGGGTACCCGGTGCTGTTGCGCGACTGGATTCGTCGCGACGGTCTGAATTGTATTAAAGTCAAACTGCGCGGCAACGACGCTCCGTGGGATTACGAACGTCTCGTTAAAGTCGGCCAGATCGCCATCGAAGAGAATGTGGACTGGCTGACCAGTGACTTCAACTGCACGGTTACTGATCCGTCATACGTCAACACCATTCTTGATCGTCTGGTTATCGAACACCCGCGCATATATGGCATGATCCTCTACGTCGAACAGCCATTTCCTTATGATCTGGAGAAAAATCCGATTGACGTGCATAGCGTCTCGGCGCGTAAACCGTTGTTCATGGACGAAAGCGCTCACGACTGGCATCTCATTAAACTTGGTCGCTTGCTGGGCTGGTCCGGCGTGGCGCTGAAGACTTGCAAGACGCAGACCGGCGCGCTGCTGAGTTTATGCTGGGCAAAAGCGCATGGCATGACGCTGATGGTGCAGGACTTGAGCAATCCGATGCTGGCGCAGATTCCGCACTGCCTGCTGGCCGCGCATGCGGGGACGATCATGGGCGTTGAGACTAACGGCATGCAGTTTTATCCGGAATTTTCAAAACCAGAAGCGGCTGTCCACCCCGGTCTTTACACACGCAACAAGGGTGATGTAGATCTTTCTACGTTGAAAGGCCCGGGCTTTGGCTATTGTTTGGATAAGATCAAACGCCAATTGCCTGAACCGGTTGTCAATTAATTCAAGAGACCAGAGGCGCTTATGCCCGGCGAAACAACACGCGCCAACCTGCTCCGCTCCGACACCGAACTGGTCGAGTCAACGCTGAAGGGCATGCATGATCGCTACAGCGAGCTGGTACGGCGTTACAAAAGTCTGGTCACCACTTATTGCTACAGTCGCGTTGAGCAGCGAGAAGTAGCTGAGGATCTGGCGCAAGAGGTTTTCGTGCGCGGTTTCCAGGCTCTGAATCATCTAAAAAAACCAAGCGCATTCTCTAACTGGTTGCTAACCATCGCTCATAATATCTGCATTGATTACCTGCGAAACAAATCTCGCACCGTGTCGCTGGAAACATGCGGCCCAAAAGACAGCCAGGGGCAGATACTGCTGGAGGACACTAAAGCCAAAGGAGTTATGGACAAATTGTCTCGCGATGAAATACGCGACCAAATTCTGGGCGCGATTAATTCGCTGAGCGAAGATTATCGCGTAACACTACTCTTGCGGCATGTGAACGGCTTGAATTGCGAAGAGATTGCCGACACACTGAAGATATCGCCAGGCACCGTAACCAGCCGACTATCTCGAGCGCATCGGCTGCTACGCGATAAGTTGAAGCACTTGGTGGAGCCGGAGAAATAGAACAAAAGAATTTTTGATTTTAGATTTTTGATTGTGAATTGATGGGACTGAAGGAGTGTTTGTTGTGGCGGAATCAATGGAAGAACTGGAACTGCTGATTGACGATTATCTTGACGGACGCATGAATCAGTCGCAGCGTCAACAGTTCGAAGCGCGCATGAAGCAGGATTCTAATTTGCGCAGTAAAGTTATGTCCGCGACACATTCGGTGGAATTAGTTCAGCAGGCGCTTGGCTGGGTGACGCCCGGCGAAGAGTTCGACGACCAGGTTGAAAGCAAAATTATTGAAATTACGCAGAGCGGTCGTAACCTGAAGCCGATAATCCCCGCCAAAGACCACAGTCTCACCAGTCGCGACCCAGATGCCAAACTGCTCGGCGACCCCGAAGCAGCTCGCGAAAAACAGCGCCTAATAACGCTCGCCATCGTTGCCGCCACGCTATTCGGACTGGCGACGCTGGCTATCCTTTATTGTATATCAGTTTGACCCGAGGTTCTGTTTGCCGTACAAGTCGTTATGAATGAGAGACATTGAGTCAAAGATTTAATGATAAGGAGAGCAAGTCATGGGAAAAATTATTGGGATAGACCTTGGTACAACTAACAGTGTGGTCTCGATCCATGAAGGCAAGGAGACAAAGGTTATCGTCAACGCGGAAGGATCGCGTCTGACGCCTTCTGTGGTTGCTTTTACTGAAGATGGCCGACTGGTCGGACGAGCCGCCAAAGCTCAAGCCGTCACTAATCCATCGCGCACAATCTATAGCATCAAGCGATTCATGGGGCGGCGGCACAAAGAGGTCAGCAGTGAAGAGAAATTAGTGCCGTACAAGGTCGTCGGCGGCGAAGACGAACTGGTTCAGGTTGATATTGACGCCAAACGCTATCATCCACCCGAGATATCGGCGATGATTCTGCAAGACTTGAAGAAGAGCGCCGAAGTTTATTTGGGCGAGCCAGTCAAGGATGCGGTCATCACCGTTCCGGCATATTTCAATGATGCTCAACGCCAAGCTACTAAAGAAGCCGGAAAGATCGCGGGCTTGGAAGTGAAACGCATTCTCAACGAACCGACCGCAGCCGCGTTGGCGTATGGCTTGGATAAGAAGAAAAACGAAAAAATCGCGGTCTTCGATCTCGGCGGCGGCACTTTCGATATCTCCATTCTCGACGTCGGTGAAGGCGTCTTCGAGGTGCTGGCGACTAATGGCGACACGCATTTGGGCGGCGACGACTGGGACCGCGTGATGGTGGACTATGTGGCGGATGAGTTTAAAAAGCAATCCGGCATTGATCTGCGCAAGGATCCGATGGCGCTACAGCGATTGACAGAAGCCTGCGAAAAAGCCAAATGCGATCTATCTACCATGCCGCAGACTACCATAAATCTACCGTACATTACGGCGGACAAAACGGGGCCAAAGCATCTACAGCAAACGATTACGCGCGCCAAGTTTGAAAGTTTGTGCGATTCTCTTTTCGAACGGCTGCGACCGCCGGTACTGATGGCGCTCAAGGACGCTGATGTCAAACCTGGCGATATCAATGAAGTAGTGCTGGTGGGCGGCTCGACCCGCATGCTGCGAACACAAGAGATTGCCAAAGAGCTGTTCAACGGCAAGGAACCGCATAAGGGCGTTAATCCGGACGAAGTTGTGGCGATCGGCGCGGCGATTCAAGCAGCGGTGTTGTCGGGTGATGTGCAAGATATCGTTTTGCTGGACGTGACGCCATTGTCTCTGGGTGTCGAGACGCTGGGCAGTATTCTGACAGTGTTGATTCCGCGCAATACGACCATTCCTACACGCAAGACCGAGGTGTTCTCCACCGCGGCAGACAGTCAGCCAGCGGTAGATATTCACGTGCTGCAGGGCGAACGCAAGATGGCGCCGGACAATCGCACGCTGGGACGATTTCAGTTGATGGGTATTCCGTCAGCGCCACGCGGCGTGCCGCAGATTGAAGTTACTTTTGATATCGACGCTAACGGCATCTTGAGTGTCACGGCTAAGGATAAGGCCACAAATAAGGAACAGAAGATCGAGATCAAGGCTTCGTCTGGTTTGGATAAATCAGAAGTGGAACGGATGGTGCGCGATGCGGCCGGTCACGAAAGCGAGGATAAGCAAAAAGCCGAACTGATCGAGGCGCGTAATAAGGCCGATCAGCTCTGCTACCAGACGGAGAAGTTCATTCGCGAACACGAAGCGAAGATCAGCGTCGAGCTGCGCGATAACGCCAACGCCGCGATTAAAGATGTGCGTGAAATACTGAAAGAAAGCGGCGATATTAAAGATAAACTGGATCACGCGGTGAACAAGCTGGAATCGGCCACGCATCGGATTTCGGAGGATGTCTATCGCGCGACGGCGCAACAGGCGCCGTCCGGCGAGAATGCCGCCAAAGACGCGTCGGGCAACGAAAACAAGCAGCCGAAATCATCCGCGGAAGGCGAAGTTATTGACGCCGATTTCAAAGTAGTGGATGACAAGAAGTCATGATTTATTGCTTCATGCGTTTGTCAACCCATTCGACGAGATTTTTGACCGCTTTAATGCTGACATCGAAGGCTTTTTTCTCCTCGGTGTCAAGTTCGATTTCGATGATTTTTTCAACGCCACCTGATCCCAAAATCACCGGAACCCCGGCGTAAAGTCCCTGAACGCCATATTCGCCGTTAAGCATCGCGGCGCAGGTCAGGACGTTTTTCTTGTCTTTCAGATAAGCTTCGGCCATTTGAATGGCGGATATCCCTGGACTATAGAAAGCAGAGCCAGTTTTGAGGAGCGCCACGATCTCGCCACCCGCCCCCGCCGTCCGTTTGACAATCTCTTCGATCTTCTCCTTTGAGAGAAATTGCTTGACCGGCACGCCACCGACCGTGCAATACCGAACCAGCGGCACCATCGTATCACCATGTCCTCCCATGACCAGGGCTTTGACATCTTCCGCTGAAACGCCGATTTCAGCGGCAATAAGCGACGCGAAACGGGCCGAATCCAGGACGCCAGCCATGCCAACGATTTTTTTCGCCGGGAAACCGGTAATCTTCTGCATGGCATAAACCATGGCGTCTAGCGGATTGGTTACCACGATTACGAAGGCGTTGGTTGCTTTTTCCTTCAGATTTTTGCCGACGGTCTCAATGATCTTAAAGTTGACCTCTAGCAGATCGTCGCGACTCATGCCCGGTTTTCGAGGAAGGCCAGCGGTTACGATCACAACATCCGCGCCAGCAAGGTCATTATATGAATTGGTTCCGACGAGATGATTGCTAGTCGGAATAATCGGCCGACCGTGCAAGATGTCGAGCACCTTGCCCTGCGGCATTCCTTCGACGACGTCGAATAGAATTATGTCGCCTAATTGCTTCTGCGCGCACAGAAGCGCCATGGTGCCACCGATTTGTCCCGCGCCGACTAATGCGATTTTAGGGTTTGACATGATGATTCCTTGCCTCTCATTATTCTTATGTAAGAACAAATCTGCGTTCATTGAGTCGCGACGGTTAAACTTTCTTGCAAAACGCGGCCTAACAGCGTGATCTCTTCCATGGTGATGATCAGCGGCGGAACAGCTAATACCAAGTCGCCGATGGCGCGTAGATTGACGCCGCGTTCACGTGCGGCCAATACTACGCGATGACCATAGCGTTGTTCCCACGGATAGTCTTCGCCAGTGCGCCGATCACGAACCAGTTCCACGCCCGCCATCATGCCGTGCCCGCGCAAACTGCCGACGTGAGGATGCTCGCGCAGCGGTTGCAGCGCCTGCCAGAATGTCGGAATGGTTTCTACGCGCAATTTTTCCAGAAAACCCGGCGTGGTGAGTTGCTCCAACGTTGCCAGCGCTGCCGCGCAGCCCAACGCCGAACCTGTAAATGTGTGGCCGTGAAAGAATGTTTTGCGTTCCGCGACGCTGCCCAGAAACGCCTCGTATATGTACTCCGACACCAGTACTGCGGATAACGGTAATAGTCCGGCGGTCAATCCTTTGGCCAGACAAACAATGTCCGGTTTCATCGAGCGAGCATCTTGTCCGTCTTTTTCTTTTTTCAACTGTTCGAACGCGAACAATGTTCCCAATCGTCCCATGCCGACCGCTACTTCGTCAAAGATTACCAGTACGTCGTGCTCTTTGGCGGCTTGCATCACGCGTTCCAGATAATTCGGCGGCTGTGGAATGATTCCGCCCGGACCGAGCACGAATGGCTCGATTATCACCGCCGCCAGAGTGCGCTTGTGAGTGAAGATGGCTTGTTCCATCGCGGCGGCGCATTCCAACGAGCAACTTTCCGGGTTCCGTTTCCATGCGCACCGATAGCAGTGCGGCGGACTGACACGGCGCACCGGGAACAGCAACGGCTTATAAGTTGCGTGAAATATATCCACTCCGCTGACGGACACGGCGCCTAATGTATCGCCGTGGTAAGCATCACCCAGCGCCAAAAACTCGGAGCGTTCTCGTTGGCCGCAGTGTACGTGATATTGATAAGCGATCTTCAGAGCCGCTTCTACTGCTTCCGAACCGGAGTCGGCATAGAAAACGTGATTAAGCGGTGGGCCGGCCAGCGTCGTCAATTGCGCGGCCAGTTCCAATGCCGGCGCATGCGATAGACCCAGTAGTGTGGAGTGCGCGAACTTATCTAACTGCGCTTTAATGGCACGTTCAACGATGCCTGGACGGCAGCCGAGCGTTAGACACCAGTAACCACTGTTAGCGTCAAGATACCGTTTACCGTCGTATCCAATCAGACAATTACCTTCAGCACCGACAATGATCGGCGATGGCGGCACCTCGCACGCATATTCGGCCATCTGCGTGAAGGGATGCCACAGCGTAGTTGTATCAAATTTGCGTAGGAGAACTTCGTCCATTATGTCGTAGCGCAGGCATCTTGCCTGCCTCGTAGTTTGACATTGATTCTTAACTAACTAACGAACAGGCTGGAAGCCTGCGCCACGAAGATTTACTTGCTTATAGGCGCGGTTACCGCCGTTTGGTCGGTAGGCAACTTGTTCTGAGCCTTAAGCATTTCGATCATGTCGGCGCGAGCTTGAATAACCTTCTTATCGGTCAATATTAATTGTTCTTTCAATTTATTAATTTCATTTTTCATTCGCGATGTCTGAATAATGGAAAACACTAATAATAAACCAGCTCCAAGGACTAACCCAATCGTGAACGCGCCTCGCGCCGAAATTGATTTTGTGTTTTCTTCCGACATGCTTCTTTCCTCCTAAAAAATTAACCACAAAATTATTGCAGATTAACCAATTAGTGATAACTTAATCAGTGTGTCGGGAAAAACAACAGAAAAATTAAATTTATTCATTCAAAAAATAGGATTTTCAATCCTGTGTAGTTAGTGGTGAAAAGGTAAAGCCCCCAGCGCTACGACTTCACACTTCGAACACTTTCAGTACCTCGTCGCCGTAGTGGTTGATAACCTTCACGGCGATCTTGCCTGACTCGGGCTTGGCAAATGGCTGACTGACAGTGGTGTAGAGACTGCTCCAAGCCGCTTCGTCTATCTCCGCCCGTAGCGCGCGTTTGAGTTTGTCGTAGGGTTCTTCCGCGCCGGTGAAGTAGGCGTGGCGGACAAAGAAACTCTCGCCATTGTAATCCGTGTCGATAAACCAACAGGCGATGTCATCTGTGGAAGCGCTGCGAATCTGCCCTGTGGTTGGGTCGTACACGTCCACGCCTTTGATCTCAACGACGATCTGGGCGGGCACAAGACCCGCCCCTACAGGACGTATCTCCACGTCCGGTTCGCCGAAGACCATGAACAGGTTGCCTGCGCCGGTCTTCTTGAGCAATTCATCGCCCATCGCCAGGTCGGGGTTCATCTTGGCCGGCAGCACAATCAGATTGCCGTAGCGTTTCGCCTCTTCGGCGACATGCGGGTCGAACGCGAACCCGCAGACGATGAGCACATCGAAGCTTACGCCCTGCACTGCTTCTTTGGCGGCTTCCTTCACCTGCTGCGGGCCGACTGTGCCGTGCTCTGGGCCAATAGAGACGGCCACGCGTCGGGTCTTGCCGTCGGCATCGGTGTATTCGCCAGCCGCGTGTAGCCATACTCCGGCGTATGGGTCAAGCCGGTCGAAAGTGAGCCGTTCGGTCTTGCGGGTGTTCTGCACGCCAGCTTTCCGGAGGTTGTCCGTGATCATGTGGACAAATTGTGATGCGTCATTTGTAGGGGCAGGCCCCTGTGCCTGCCCTGACTGCGGGCGGCCACAGAGGGCCGCCCCTACGTCGTCGGCGGTGGATAGCATACGATGCGGCGACAGGCTCTCCACGGAGAACGGCCCGCACACTCGCACCCGTTTGTGATCTTCGTAGGGCTGGTCGTAGAGCGTTTCGGTCTCGGCATGGCGGGCTATGGCGGCGTCAATCTGCTCGCGCGTCATGCCTTCCTTGATGTCCGGGTTGTTGGCGATGGATTTAAGCGTGACGTGCGGCACACGCTCGTAGACAAAGCCTTTGCGGATGTCGGGAAAGAATCTATCCACAGAAGACACAGATTTTCGCAGATAGTTTTTGATCTCTTCATCTGTGTTCATCTGTGTAATCTGTGGATAGGCATCGGCGAGATAATAGTAGGGGTATTTCGCGGCCATCAGGCGCGTGCGTGCCAGTGCCAAAGCGACGCGGCTGGTGTCGCAGGTGATCCAGCGCCGTCCCCACTGCTCTGCAACATAAGCAGTGGTGCCACTGCCGCAGGTCGGATCAAGCACCAGGTCGCCTGGGTCAGTGGTCATCAGGAGGCAACGCTCGATGACTTTACGAACTGTTTGAACGACGTAGACCTTGTCCGCCATGAAACTCGACACCGTGTCGGTCCACAAATTTGCCAGCGGTATCGCAGGGAAATCCTCTACAAGCCGGACATAGCCGAGGCGTCCGCTTGTGGCTTCCAATCGCTTCGCAGCAGCGAGGCGTTCCATGCCTGACCGATCAGTCTTGAAGGTTCCGTTGCCCGGAGTGAATGTCCGCCCTTCGAAATCGAAGCTCGAAAGATCCCCAGCGCCGGATGGGCGACTGCTGGTTAGGTTGTCAAGGGCGTATAGTCTTGCACCTCTATTGAGCCCCTCCTCGCGTTCCTCCGCGGCAAGGGGTCTCGTCGTACCGTCTTCCAAGAGCACGCGGTTATAAGCTGACGGGACGAAGGTGCCGAGCCCCTTTTCCTCGTAGAGCTGTCGATACTTGTGCTGCTCTTTTTGCTTTGCGTACCACAGTAAGGTATCAAATGTCCCATCCATCCGTTCGGAAGCCGTCGCACTCGTCTTCTTGAAGGCGATGTTGGCGACGAAATTTTCACTCCCAAACACCTCATCCAATACGCAGCGCACCAGATGCACATTCTCATCTCCAATCTGCACGAAGACGCTGCCGGTCTCAGTGAGCAGGTCACGGGCTACAACCAGCCGATCGCGCAGGTAGGCGAGGTAGGAGTGGATGCCGAGTTTCCAGGTGTCGCGGAAGGCGCGCACCTGCTCGGGCTGGCGCGTGGCGTCCTCGGCCCTGCCGTCCTTCACGTCGCGCTTGCGGGTGCTCACCTGCCAGTTGGAGCCGAACTTGATGCCATAAGGCGGGTCGAGATAAATGGTCTGCACCTTGCCCTTGAGTCCTTCCTTCTCAGCCAAAGAGGCCATCACCAGCAGCGAGTCGCCGAGGATGAGGCGGTTTGACCAGTTCTGCTCGTGGTGATAGAAGTCAATCTTCTGGTCGAAGTCAGCCGGGCCGCCGTTGAAGTCTGCGAAGAGGTTGAGCTGATTGTCGCTCTCCTTTTCAATCCGGGGCAGGGCATTGATAATCGCCTGCGGATGAATCTTCTCCTGGATATAAATCGGCACGACTGGGACGGCGAGGTCAACGCTGTCCTGTTCGTCTTTACCCTTCCAGACCAGTTGCGGATCGAGCGACGGATCGCGCGAGTAGCGCATAGTCTTTGGCGCGCGTTCTTCGTCAGCCACGAAGTCGCGCAGTTCCTCAGTGGGAATGTTCTTGCGCTTGTCCTTGTGGCGAATGGATTCTATGGATGCAATGCTCTTCTTGTTTGGTTTTGGCATGATTGGTTCCTTAGAATTCGTATTGTTCATTATCGCCAGTTGTTTGCGTACAATCGATTAATGCCCCGTTTCGCGTGCCAAGTATTGTTCGGTGTTCTGTATGAAGTCGTCTAAAGAGATAAATTGTTTGTCACAGGCCGATGTGAGTCGTGTCTTGTCCTTGCGTCCGATCTTATCGAAATCCTCATGCACTGCGATACTGTGGAAAGGCAGTTTTTTGCGCTGAAATTCAAGACAACTGATGGTGGCGAGACGGGCATGGGTATTGTCTTTTACGCCAAACAGATAAAGCGGCGTCTCATTAGGCTTGAACTGCCAATCAACCTCCAGATCGTCGCGCTCGGAAACCGGGCAGACGGATTTGGTGGGTCGGTAGCGGGCAAGTTTTTCCAAGATGAATTCTTCTAACATTTCCTCGAACAGACTCTCCAACGTTTCGCGCCGAAACAACCGCATGTTGCTAACTTTGCCAATGGCTTGGGAAAATTGCATAAGCGCTGGATAAAGGGATTCCGCTTCAGTTTCTATATAAAGCTGACCGGCTCCTTCGCTCACGCCATTTTCGAGCAGGATACGATGGAATATCTTTTCCTTGTTCGGCGTATCGAGATCAAAGGTATAGGAAAGTCGCATCAGCGTCATGCCATGATCGGTCAGTTTTATCCGCCGTCCTTCCGGCAAGTCAGCATTCTTTGGCAAATCGATAAAGATGTCCATCATGTCGCCGTCTTCGTGATAGAGCGGCGCAAAAACCTGCTGGATATTTGGGCGCTTTTCTTCCAACCAAACAAAGTCGCCAAATTGCATCCTAAGTAACTCAATGGCTTTCATTTTATCTCCTCTAAATATGTGCTTCTCATCTACCGATTCCAGTTCCATATCGTTACGCAAGTACGCGCCCTCTTCCTTCATATCTTTGCGTGGTGACTGAGAGATTCTTTTCTGGCACACAATGAGCTGCGACAAATCTGTATCAGTGTAGATCATAATTTGGCCTCTTCTTTTGGTGGAAGTTTGGGTTTGGGCTTGTCGGTCAGGTAGTTCTCGCGGGTGATGACCTTGCGGCCCGACTTGGCTTCAAGTTGGTGGCGAGCGTTACCCGCGACCGAGCCGCCTTCTTGGGCAGCCAGTTTGTTTTTTAGGAAGCCCTGGGCGTCTTTGTTGCGCGCGATTTCCGTGGTGGCGGCCTCGCCGAGCATGGTGAAGATCAACTCGAGGTCGGTCATGTGATCGCGGAGATTTTCACGCTTCAGTCCCTTCAGCTTCTTGTAGTCGGCAGGAGTCAAGCCAAATGTGGCTTTGGAAATCTCGCCGGTAAGTATGGCGAAGTCTTTTTGATCCTGAATCCCGCGTTTCTGCCATTCGACGGTCAGTTCGTCACGGACGGCAATGCCACGGACGCGCTTTTCGACCCAATCGTCCGGGTAGCCTTTGTCCAGATAGAGTTTCCGCATTCGCTGCTGGGCAAGCTCTGGATTCTCGATTTCCTGGACGCGCTCATAACCGACCTGTGCCAGCCAGCGTTTGAACGGCTCGGCCTTAGGGCTGGGAATTGACTGGATAATGCGAAAGGCGGCTTTGATGTTGACCACATCAGTCTTGTAGCTTTTGCCATCAGATGAGGTTAGTTTCAGTTGTCTACAGATTGTAGATAACTGAAAACCGCTCGTTTCTTCTTCGCGTCGCTTCATTGCTGTCCAGTATTTGCTCGGAGCATCGCTGTCGGTCAGCGCCCCGATGATGTCCACAATGGAGAAGAACCATTCTCCATCCATAAACGTACGGCGAATCTGCTTCGCGCCGAAGACAATGATCTTGCCATGCGAGTCGGGTATTAGTTGATCGCTCATTTACAACTCCTTTGTGTTAAGAAAAGCACGAATGATATTTTTTGCGTCCCACGGGTCGGCGATCTCGATGAACGCCCAGCGTCCGAAGCCGCCGTGGTTGTTGATGGCCGGCACCCACAGCGCACGCGCCGTGGCGACTTTGGCGGCCTTGTCTTTCTTCTTCTCGCCGGTAACTTCGACGATCAAATTCAAGAGATTATCTGTTCCGTGGCCGTCGTCAATGCAAGTGATGAAGTCGGGGATGTATTGGTGCTCTTCGCCGCTCAGCGTGTAGGGAATGGTGAAGCCGAGGTTGTGATTCTTCACGTAGCGGATGACCTCGGTCATGTCTTCCAGCGCTTCGGCCATCTTCTGCTCCCACGAGTCGGTATCGGCGACGACGTGGGAGATGTGGCACTTGTCGTCGCGGGTGGCGAAGACGGGTCGGGTGGTGTCAAAATCTACGTAACGGGTGGAACCGAGAGTGTCATACGGTCGCAGAATGGGCCGTAGAGGCGCGCTCTTGTAGTCGCCTCCCGTGCCGTCGGTCGAGGCGACGATGGCCTTGTAGATGCGGTCGGCGGCGTCGTGCGCAAACTCGATTAGCAGCAACAGTTGCGGGAAGGTATTGTCCTTGAGCGTAACGCATTCGGCCAGCCAGCGTTTGGCTATGCCGAGCAGTTGCGGGAAGAGCCAAGGTTTGTTATTGCCGTCGTCGTCGCGGAAGTATTTTTCCAGCGTCAGTTTGGCCAGCAGAAAGGCGACTTCGTTTGGCCGGCGGCGCTTGAGGTCGTCGAGTGTGTGAATGCTGGATTCGCCGACAATGGGGTCGAGCTGCACTTTGGTGGGAATATCGGCGGCAGAGAGCGCCAGATGTGATTCAGTGTTGAAGGTGGCGATGAGTCGATCATCGCCCACATCGTAGCGGTAACCAAGCAATCGGGGAAAGGCGATCTCGCAGGCGATACGACTTTCGAGGGCGCGGACGCGCGTGGGCAGCGGGCCGGGCTTGGGCTCTTTGGTTGCGCCGCTACACGGAATGAACGAAAACGGCACGCCATAAACTTCGGCATATTCGGGGTCGAAATGGCCGCTCTTGTTGGCAGCGTAACTCATGCGACGCAGTGCGCGGCCGACTACTTGCTCGCACAGTAGTTGTGTCCCAAAGGCGCGCACGCCAAGTATGTGAGTAACGGTCTGCGCGTCCCAACCCTCGGTGAGCATGGAGACGCTGACTACGCACTTGACGTGTTCGCCAAGTTTGCCGGCTTTGCCGACGGTGTTCATCACTTCGCGGAGCAGGTCTTCATCAGTGAGGTTGTCGGTATCGCGGCCGGGAAAACGGGCGCGGTAGTCAGCCTTGAACTCGTCAATTTCACGAGCGGCGATCTTCTTGAAATCGTCGCTCATTGATTCGCCGGATTCGAGCTGCTGGCTGTCCACCAGGATAGTGTTCGGGCGATGCAGCCACGCGCCGTTGCCGTCGTCGTTACGGAAGATGGGTAGTTGTCCGGCTTGAACAATAGCCTGTTCACCGACCTGCTTTTCCCAACCGGCGATGAAGTCGAAGACCAGCTTGGAGACATTGGTGTTGTTACAAACGACGATGAAGACGGGCGGCGTGGTGCCGCGGGCGCGCGATTCGGCGTTTTGCTCCCACAGGTGGTAGTATTTCTCATAGTTGCCGTAGAGACTGATCAGCGCGCCTTGTAGTTCGAGAGGGAGATTCGGTTCGCCGGACACTTCATCGGTTTTGCGTCCCTTTTTTGGCAGGCGCTCGCGGATGCGCAGCCACAGGTCGCGGTAGGTGGGCTGATCGCCGATCATCGAGTTGTCGGCGACAGGCACACGGGGCACTTTGACGATGCCGGCCTCGATGGCGTCAATCAGTGAAAAGTCGGAGACCACCCACGGGAAGAGCGTGCCTTCGGGGTAGCCTGAACCGCGCAAAAAGAAAGGAGTGGCTGAAAGATCGTAGATGGCCTTCACGCCGATCTTGGCTTTCACTGCTTCGATGCCGGAAATCCAGACGCGAGCCTCTTCGTCGCGTTGCTTGGCTTCGACGCGATCTTCACCGGTGAGCGTTTCATCTTCGTCGTCCGGTTTGCGGCGGTAGCAGTGATGAGCTTCGTCGTTGAGGACAATGATGTTTTTCTTGTTGCCCAGTTCGCGACAGACGCGGCGCGCCATCTGGTCAGGGGTTTCGGTGAATGGACTGGGCTGCCCATCGGCGAGAATTGACTTGGTGATCTTGCCGGCGACGATCTTCTCGCGCAGTTGAAAGGCGTGGAAGTTGGTGATGAGAATTTTGGCCTGATTGAGCTGGTCATTTAGCTGGATCGGAACGATGTCGCGCTGACGATAGTAATTCTCCGGATCGTTCGGCAGCAGCACGCGCAGCCGATCACGGATGGTGATGCCGGGCGCAATAATCAGGAATGCATTGGAGAAACGAGCGTCTTGCGGGTTGGCGCACTTATTGAGAGTGTGCCAGGCGATAAGCATCGCCATGACGACGGTTTTGCCGGAACCGGTGGCCATCTTGAACGCCGTGCGCGGCAGTCCGGGGTTCGAAGTATCGTTTGCCTCGCGAATCGCGTTCTCGATCCAAGCGTCGCTAGATTTCCTTGCGCACTCGGTAATATAGATGGCGGTTTCGAGGGCTTCGTTCTGGCAGAAGAAGAGTTTCTTCTCGCGAGCGGGATTGGTCCAGTATTCAAGCAGGCGCGCCGTAGTCGGCGTCACATTATTGTAGCCGCCCTTGCGCCATAACATGACACGGCGGCGGATTTCGTTGACGAGCTTGTTCTCTTCGATGCGATCCTGCGTCCACTCGGTCTCGAACTGTAACTGCTTGCCCTTTTTTTTTGGCTTGGCGATGGGGATGAAATACGAACTGGTCCGGCGGACATCAACGATTTCGTTGGTGATGCCCTCGTTGGAAAAACGAAAATGGCGGGTCGGCTCGTCGAAAGGCGAGTTGATAATCGGATTCTCGATGACGACTTGATTCATAATGACCACCGTTTATCCGGGAACCCCAGAAAAAGGGGAGATATACTGCACGCGGTCGAAATTTCGGCTTTTGTAGTATAGGCATTTTGAGCGAATTACGAATTAAGAATTACGAATTAAGCATTACAGTTCGGCGAGAACTCGAAGGGTTCAAAGCCATTAGCACTACAACGCTACTTCACTACGTGCATGGGTTGAGTTTGTGCCATTACCCAATGCACGACTTGGGCGCACAAGGTGAAGTAGCG
>JAZDLP010000269.1:0-9063 GCA_043801885.1 Planctomycetota bacterium
AACAGACGCGTTCATGGCTGCGTTGAACATTATTTATCATCGCCTGTGTCCAAACTGGAACTATACAATTAAACCACGACTTTTCCATGGCTCCAGGTCAGTCCCCTGAGTCCCTTAACTAATTTTTCGACGCCGCCTTAATGGGAAGATGCCGCCGGCCTTTAGCGCTTCGAACAACACATTGCGTCCGTCGGCGATTTCCGGTTTAACTCGCAACGCCGACTGTAATTCATCTTCGCAAATTCCCAGTAGCAGCACGAAATTCACCTTGCCGCCGACATCGGCGATAAACGCGGGCATACTCTGTTCCGGCGGACAGATCAACCAATGTTTGAAGCCACTGTCGGCCAGATCCAATTTCTCGTCGGCGGTAATGATCTGGCCGAAGCTGAGTCCGTTGCCGGTGGTGAGGAGATACTGAGCAAACTGCGTCAAAACGCGAACTGGCGCTTGAGTATCTCGCTCTTTCCAATGCAAGAGTAATTCCATCCGCTGTTTTTGATTAAATTTCCGAACACGAGATTGCGAGAGACCATGCGAGACGTAAATCCAGCCCATGCGGTTTGGTTGAGGCGCAGATTGTCGAACGCAGAATTTTTCATGCGCGGCAACCAACGATGTAATGCTTTCGCCGTCGGCATTTAGTAATTTGCCTTGTGGAAAAAGGGACCCAAATATCTTCGCGTATTGCTTCTCGCGAGCAACCCAGTCGCTCGGCAATCGACGGCTTTTAACCGCGCTTTTTTTGGCGATACGACCGACCGACTTGAGCACCGGCTTTTTTGATTGGCGAGACGCTTTAGAGGATTGGATCGAAGTTTTTGGCGTCATACTCATCTTCCAATGCGTCAGCGTAAACCTATTATCCGCGAATGCGAGCCAATAAACACTATGGAACCGCTAATAAACGCGAATAGACGCTAATAAACACTATGAACCGCTAATGAACGCGAATAGACGCTAATTTTTTTGGTTGGCGTTCACTCGCATTAGATTACACGCGAATGCGCACAATCATTCTCCTGTAATTCGCGTTCATTCGCGTTGATTCGCGGTTATTCGCGGTTCATTTGCCGTTGATTCGCGGTTCCATTACTTCAACGCCGGTGCAGCGGTTCGGGCTTGGTGATGATATTGCCTTCTTCAAGACCGTGAATGATCTCGACATACTGTTCATCCCGCAGGCCGCACTTGACTTCTCGCTTCTTTTCTTCAGCTCCAGCGGCGCTGTTTTTCAGCAGGACATATTCTTTGCCATCGTTAGCGACGAATGATTTTGGAATACGCAAGACATTTTCTTTGCGTTCCAGTGTAATTGAAGCGTCCATGCGCAATCCCGGCAGCAACGTGGCAAAGGCATTTTTTTTCAGATCGCTTCTGGGTTCTTCAACACTAATCAGCGCTTCGACCACTTCACCGCCTTTAGTCGCGGAAGGATCGTCAATTAAAATTTTGCGCGTGCCTACGGAGACGATGCGTTCGACTTTGCCGTCCAGAGTTTCCTTAAAAGCCTTGCTGGAGAGCGTCACTTTCATACCTTTTTTGATCTCAGCCAAGCGCGCCGAATCAAATTCGGCTCGGACCAGCTTGCGGCTAAAATCCACCAGCGTGATGATCGGACTGAAAGCGGGCACCAGTACACCCGGCTCGACATACCGTTTAGTAATCAATCCCGAGAACGGCGCGCGCAACTTCAGTCCTTCGCGATAGGTTTTGAGCAGCGCGACGGATTTTTCGGCCTCTTCTTTAGCCGCTTCGGCGACGGCCACTTCGGCAGTCTCGTGTCCGCGTTTAAGCTGTTTGAGCACCGCCTCCTCTTGTCCCTGCCGCGCCTTGGTTTGTTCCAGAACGTAATTTGCTTCAGCGATCACATATTCCGATGACGGCTTTGGCTTGACCGGTTTTTCCAGCAGTTCCTTGGCAGCGACGGCGCTCTCCACTTCCGTCTTGGCCAGTTTTACGCGCGCCTCCGCGGCAGCCAGTTCAGGAGGAGACGCTCTGCGCGTAGCCTTGTCTCGCTCGGCTTTCGCTTTCTGCAACTCCTCTTGAGCCAATTCGACCTCTATTTTTTTTTGAGTCTTGGTGGGGCCACTGAAACCGAGAGTGATGACCGATGTATTCTCTTTATCTTCGAGCAGGCGTTGAGCGCCATTCAAACGTGCGTGCGCCAGACTGACGATGGATTCCCACACCATCCGATCATCGTCCGTAGGCCGACTATTAAGTTTCTCAAGTTCAGACTTTTCGAGATTCAGCTTCTGTTGAGCGCGTTCGACATTGCGCGCCGCCTCGGCAATTTCATGCAGTTGACCAGGTGCTGGAAAGGGCGGTTCCTGCAACGCTTTGAGACGACTTTCAGCAGCTTTGACTTCTTCAGCAACTTGGCGCAATTTTTCCTCGGCCTGTTTGATGACCTCCGGTGGGCGCGGCGCCTTGACCAGTTCCAACCTGGCCATCGCCTGTTTCAGACTAGCCTCCGCTTGCGCAATTTTTACGTTAAGTTCGGACGGACTAAGCTCAGCCACCACGCTATCGTCAGGATCAATCTCCTGTCCTTCTTTAACGTTCACTTTTTCCAGATAGCCGGAGACGCCAAACGATAAATTCGTAGGCTCGCCAAGACCCTCGATGCGTCCCGATCCGCGTGCCATCCGTTCAATGACGCCAAACTGGACAGAATGCGTATCCTGAGCGTTCTCTCTCCGACTGCTGACGTAAATAATGCCGACGGCAACACACAATAACAGCAGCACAAAAACCCACACTACTCGCTTCAACATAAACCCCTTTCACCTATCCTTTAAATACTTCCACTGGTTCCACGTGCATGGCGCGAATTACGGAGAGCATCGAGGATACCACACAGACACCGACCGTAAACACACCCAAAATGCAATATGTATGAAAATCCAGCGAGAGATGAACGCCTTTGCCGCCGATAAAGCGCTTCGCGATCATCAGCAATCCACCAGCGATCAGATGCGCAGGCAGCGCCCACGCTACCGCTTGCGCAACAATCACACTTGAGACTCGCAGGTTGGACGCGCCTATGGCTTTGAGTGTGCCGTACTCTTTGATGTTCTCGAGCGTGGATGTATAGAGCACCTGGCCGGCCACGACTACGCCTACGATCAGCCCCATCAGCGCCGCCATGGCCAGCGCCGGGCCGGCGCCAGTGGAATTAAGCCAGTAATCCTGCGCCTTCTTTGAGAATTCCGCGCTCGAATAAGCCTCGCAATACTCAATGTTTCGCAGACTGCTCAATACCACATTGCGGTCCGCAGTCGGCTCCAACTTGACCACGATGTAGTGTACTGCGTCTGAATTTAAATGCCCGAACGAACGAGCGTTGTTGAGATCGGTGAAGATCATCGGGTTGCCTTGGAAGGAACGGATGCCATCGGTGATGCCCACCACCTGCGCGCGAATGTTGCCGATCTCAGTGGTCGAGCCGACATCTGCATGATCCAGCTTGCGCTGAGCAGTGGTGTCAATAGTAACGGCGCCCGGATCATCCAGTTCATCTGAAAACCCAGTTAATAATTGCCATGGACGCCCGACACCGCCAGCGACATCGTAACCAACGATCTGCACGGTCTTCTCCGCGCCACCTTCCAATCTCCACTGACTGAAGACAAGCAGTAATGGAGCGGCCGATTTGACTCCGCGCGTAGCGCGAACCAGTTCCAAGACCCCTGGATTCAACTGCTTAGGAAAATCAAAGTTCTCATGGAAACGCGCGCACACCCAGACGTCGCCGTCAGTGTGATCCGCGATGATCGAAGCGTTTTCCTTGAAGCCGATGTATAGACTCAATTGAATGAAGGCCAGACCCGCGGCGAACGAAATGCCCATCAGCGCCACTAAATACCGTAACGGTTGATGCATGATAATGCGTATCGCCAGAGCCAGCATCGCGTCCCTTCCTTGTGCTACTAACTTTTAGGTTAACAATAAAATCAAACAACAGATGACGTCCTACTTTGTCTATTACGATAAATCTTAACGGGTTGGCTTTAAACTGATAGAAGTATTTTAGGTTCATCTATACCAGGCCTATACCATATCTCGGTTGAATTTTCTGTGCTTATGGTTAATTTTGACGATACAATACTTATCAGAATCGTTAAAATACGGTTCTTTAGTTTCATGCAGAGGACAACAATTTGCGGTACGTATTGTTAGTTGCATTCGCGAGCGTTTGTCTTCGGTTGACGGCCGAAGACAAACACATCGCTGTAGCGCCCGTTATTGCTTTGCAATCAGCGAATCAGTCAGACAGTTCGTTGAAAAAAATTGCATCAAGCGCTGAACCTCTAAAAAATTCGAGCAAAAAAATAGTCGTGGAAGCCGACGATAGCGACCCGCAAGTGCGATTGGTGGTGATTAAGACCGACGTGGCTGAACGCTATAAAATTCTTGTGCCGCCGCTGCCTATTCCGCCATTTTCGACTTGGCGGAAATGGATAACTGCGCACAAAGATGCGGTTCACTGTAGTCTAGAGTGGCGCGACGAGAATGGGCGCTGGTTTTACGGAGAGATGCGTTCGCTGCAATTCGACCCAAATGCCGTTCGGTATTGCGTGGGACGAGGAGAGTTCCCCGGCACGGCCTTTGATGCGTACGGCGTGTACGTAATCCCCGGCCGCAGACCACGCGATATAGATCACAAAGGCAAACCGATAGTTGTTGTGTTGGACGAGAAAGTTCAATGCGACTACCGGCAGCTTGAGCAGGAAATTCGAAAGTATGCCGCCAAAGGCGCGCAGCCGGGCGAGCTTGGAACCGGCGGTAACGGCAAACATAACGTCGGACTGGGCGGCCCGGCATATAAACCTACTCAGAATTCCAATACTATGATCAAATACGTGCTGCGCGCCTGCGGAGTTCTTCGTTCTGCTCCGCCACAGGCAGTGGGTTGGGACACTGAACCGCACTTCCCCTATTCAACCAATGCCGATGCGCCGGCGTTTGATAATTAGAAGTTTAACCATGTCTAGATTTACGAAGAGCAAGAGTCGTTCTATCATCGCGATCACTATGGGCGACGCCGCTGGCGTTGGTCCCGAACTTTGCCTGCGGTTGCTGGCGTTGAAAAAGTTGCCCGGTGATGCTGTGCCACTGATCATTGGTGACGGCGAGTTGCTTGCGCGCGTATCCAAAGCGGCGAAGATTCCGTTCCGTGCGCCTCGCTTCACCGTGTTGCCTAAGATGCTTGATCAGCCCGCGGTCTTTGATCCTTTCAGCGCGCTGGCTGGTCTGACTGTCGAACCTGGTCAGAACCAATTGATCTGCGGTCATGCGGCCGCGCGCTACATCGAAACAGCCGCGCGCGGCTGCTTGGATCGGCGTTTTGCGGCTATGGTTACCGCGCCTATCAGCAAGGCTGCTCTGAACCTGGCGGGAATCCATTACCCCGGACACACCGAATGGCTTGCTCATCTCACCCGCGCGCCATCCCATGCCATGCTCTTCTATAGCCCGCGGATGGCCTGCGCGTTCGTTACTTGTCATCAATCGCTGCGCAGCGTACCGAAAGCTGTAACGCAAACGCGAGTCATTGAAGTCGCCACACTCGCTTGGAATGCCATCTTTGCGCTGAACGGCAAGCCGCCTCGACTGGCGCTGCTGGGCTTGAACCCGCACGCAGGCGAGAACGGTCTGTTCGGCCACGAAGAGAATCGCGTATTGCTGCCCGCGAAGGCGGCTCTTTTAGAGCGCGGCATTCAGATCGAAGGCCCGCTGTCGCCTGATACGGCGTTCAGTCCGCAAGCTCGCCGGCGATATGATTGCTACATTGTCATGTATCACGACCAAGGCTGCATTCCGTTCAAGATGCTGGCCTTCGACAGTGGCGTGAACATCACTCTGGGTTTGCCGATCATCCGCACGTCGCCAGACCACGGCACGGCCTTTGATATTGCCTGGCAAGGCAAAGCGCGTCCAGACAGCTTCTTTGCCGCTTACGAACTGGCAGCGCGTCTGGCAAGCGACATGCACCCTCCAAAGGATACTCTGCGCTTTCCTGGCTTTTTGTTCTAGGGATGCTATAAGTAAGCTTATTGCGATGCGTTGCGGTTCTGGTTTATCATGGTGGCTGTAGCTCAGTTGGTTAGAGCGTCTGACTGTGACTCAGAAGGTCGGGAGTTCAAATCTCCTCAGCCACCCCATCTTCGTTGGAGTTTGCGCATGAGCAGGAGGAGAAAGTATTATGATTGCACATACACTAGCCGAAGCCACATCGGCGCTGGACTTCGAAACCCCGTTGGAGAGCGACGACCCACGCTGGACTGATCTCTCGAAAGCCCGCAACAATAGCAACATAGAACGTATCAAGCGGTTATTTGAAAGGCAGACCGATAATCATTGGATACATGTCGTGTTTGCCAGCCATCGCGGTGCAGGCAAGTCAACCGAATTGAAACGACTATCTGCCAATCTTGCTCAGAAATACTTCCCTGTTTACTTCGAAGCCACCAGCGAAATGGACACCAATCGTTTCGAAATGGAAGACCTGCTGCTGGTGATCGCGCATTTAATCGAGAAGAGAATGCGAGAATTGGGAACACCTCTCGATACTGATCTATTACAAAGTATCGAGAATTGGTTCAGTGAGGTCGTGCTCTCGGACGAGCAGGGGAAATCATATCTAGCCGTCGTCAAGGCCGAAGCGAAAGCCGGGGCCAGCGTTCCATTCTTCGTAAAATTAATGGCGTCGCTAACATCCTCATGTCGTATTGAGAGTAGTCATCGAGAATCCATCAAACAAACCCTAAGAAAGTTTCCAGGGACACTGATGGAGTATGTCAATAAGCTACTGTTTGCGGCCGACCAAAATCTCTCGAAAGGTGGACGTAAACTATTACTAATTATTGACAACATGGACCGTTACGAACCAAACGTCATTGACAAGCTGCTTGTGCAGTCTGCGGATCGATTTAAGAAGCTGGCCTGTCATCTGATTGTGACGCCGCCAATCAGTCTGGTTTTGCGTCCGGAATCACAGGCACTGGAGGCGATATTTCACTGCGAAACCATGCCGACTGTGAGCTTGCGTAAAAAGAATCAGCCTTATCATGAGGTTTACGATCCCGGACTCGAATGTCTATTGGAAGTCCTACGAAAGCGGATCGACTTGGACAAGCTTATCCCGGAGAAAGCGGTGCAAAATCGTTTGGTTGCCGCTTCGGGGGGCGCCATTCGCGAGCTGATCGAGTTTGCTCAGGATGCCACGCTGGATGCGACAGGTGAAATTATCACTGCAACCGATTTGGAGCTTACATTGAATCGCCGACGCCACCGACTACGCGACCGCATCGACGCAAATGGTTGGTGGGAGACGCTGATGAGCATTGCCGAGACCAAGCATCTTAGTAAAGACGATGCGTTTCTTGAAGTTCTCTATCAGAGGATAGCATTCCAGTATAACGGCGAGGTGTGGTATGATGTGCATCCGCTGATTACGGAATTGCCTACTTTCGTGACGAAACAAAAGGTAGTCCCTCAAAAAAAATAAAGTTGCCAAAAAGAAACACCCAAAAAACTATATGATAAATCAGTCTCAATTATCAGTCGTACCGCCGCTTTGCGAGGAAGCGAGCTTGAATACGATGTCAGATGGATCAGACTGGTTGGCTATTTCTGATGTCACGCTGCCGGAACAGGAACAAGTACGACTGCTACGTTTGCTAGATCGCACGTTGGGCCGTGGTTTCAAGATGTCGGTAATTGAAGTTTCATCGCCACGGAACCGAATAGCTGTAATGAACTTGCTTCGCCCATACTTCAACAGACTCAACGCACATGTCACAGAAATTGACGTGGCCGCATTAAGCAAACGGTCTGTCGAAGAGTGTGGGACGCAGTTTAATCTTTGGAATCTCCTCATTCAGACTGTTCCCCCACAAAGTCTGACAGCAAGTAGTGTGCTGGCGCTGTGGGGATTCGAAGACCTCATGTATCAAGGGCGCGTTGACCGATCCGAACTCTTGCAGCAAATCAATGTACAGCGCGACCTGTTTGTGCGTGATTTTCCCTATTGGTGGCTCCTCTTTATCCACCCAAAATCTCGCCAGCATTGGTATGCGGTGGCGCCGGACTTTTGTGACTTCGTGGCTTGCTGGATCGAATCGTCGGTCCCTATAGATCATGACCAGCGCGATACCTCCGGCAGCATTAGTCACCACACTAATACTTTCGACTCAGCTGCGGGCGAGGATTGGCCAGAAGAACTTAAGCGCGCTAATGAACTTATTATTCTATCGCAATATGACAAGGCAGTTGATCTGATTCACACCTACAGGGCGCGGGTGAGCCACGACCCGGAATCTGAGCGTGGCCATGCAATCGCCGATCTGATTGAAGCGAGTGTTTTATTCCGGAGAGGCGCATGGCAGGACGCGCTGCAAGCCCTGCAAGAGCGAGTGCTGCCAGTCTTTGATCGGCTCGGGGACGTGCGATCGCGGGCAGTCACCATGGGCCAGATCGCAGACATACTCCAAGATAGGGGAGAGACCGACGAGGCGCTGCGCATCCTGCGCGAGAAAGTACTCCCAGTCTTTGATCGGCTCGGGGACGTGCGATCACGGGCAGTCACCATGGGCCAGATCGCTGACATACTCCAGCAGAGGGGAGAGACCGACGAGACACTGCGTATCTTGCGCGAGGAACTACTACCAGTCTTTGATCGGCTCGGGGACGTGCGATCACGAGCAGTCACCATGGGCAAGATCGCAGACATACTCCAGCAGAGGGGAGAGACCAACGAGGCACTGCGCATCCGGCGCGAGGAAGAGCTCCCAGTCTACGAGCGGCTCGGGGACGTGCGATCGCGGGCAATCACCATGGGCCAGATCGCAGACATACTCCAGCAGAGGGGAGAGACCGACGAGGCGCTGCGCATCCGGCGCGAGGAACAACTACCAGTCTTTGATCGGATCGGGGACGTGCGAGAGCGGGCAATCACCATGGGCCAGATCGCAGACATCCTTGAGCAGAGGGGAGAGACCAACGAGGCACTGCGCATCCGGCGCGAGGAACAGCTCCCAGTCTACGAGCGGCTCG
>JAZDLP010000274.1:0-3867 GCA_043801885.1 Planctomycetota bacterium
GAACATATTATACATAAAAAATTATATTTCTCCTCGTAAATTGCGCGTTTTGTGGCTTGGAAAACAGAAACTAATTAATTTTTCGACGCCGCCTAGCAAATCTCCGCGTTACGAAGAAAGGATTAAAATGTCGGCCAATAATTTTTTTTTAGAAGTGATCGCCGGGCAGCACCTGGGCGCGCGTTTTCCGCTAACGGGAGAAGCGCTCACCATCGGTCGTGATCGGACCAACGTCATTTGTCTGGAGGACATGGGCATATCACGCAAACATGCTCGCGTGTTTCTCAACGGCAGCGACTGGGCCATCGAGGACCTCGGTAGCCGCAACGGCGTAACGGTCGGCGGCAAGCAGGTGGCCAAGCAGTCTTTAAATCTCAAAGATGAGATCGCGATCGGCCAGGCGAAATTACGGCTGGTGACCGAGACCATCGCGGAAGACGTGGCGCTGTTTGTGACGAAACCGTCCAACAAGCCCGCGCAGTCCGCCGACGACGATGGAACTGCGACATTAGCGGTAGTGAAAGACACCGCGGCCAGAGCGTCTGAAGAACATGTAGTGCCGGCTCAAAAATTGGCGCCCGCACCGGCGGTAATTAAATCAGCGGCGCGTGAGTGCGACGCAGTTATCCCTGAAAATGACGGACGAGCGGTCGAATACCTGCATGCGGCGGCGGCGAAGATCAAAGGCGAGATGAGTAAAGTCATTATCGGCCAAACGGATGTCGTTGAACAGATTCTCATCTCGCTGTTCTGCCGCGGGCATTGTCTGCTGGTCGGAGTGCCGGGCCTGGCCAAAACGCTGATGGTGCGCACGCTCGGCCAGATTCTCGATCTAGACAGCAAACGTATTCAGTTCACGCCGGACCTGATGCCGTCGGATATCACCGGCACTCAGATATTGGAAGAAGACCGCGTAACGCGCCAGCGCATGTTCCGGTTTGTGCGCGGACCAATTTTTACCAACATTCTGCTGGCCGACGAAATCAATCGCACTCCGCCAAAGACTCAGGCCGCGCTGCTGGAGGCCATGCAAGAAGGTCGCGTGACCGCGGCCGGTACCAGTTATCTGCTCGACAAGCCCTTCATGGTGTTGGCTACACAGAACCCGATTGAACAGGAAGGCACCTATCCGCTGCCTGAAGCGCAACTTGATCGCTTCATGTTCATGATCAAAATTGTCTATCCGGAACGCGCGGATGAAATTGAGATTTACCGCGCCACGACCACTGACATTGAAAATACCGTCTCGACGGCGCTCACCGGCGACGCCATCCTGAAATTACAACACTTGGTGCGCCGTGTGCCGATCAGCGATCACGTGATAACTTACACGGCGGACTTGGTACGCGCCACACGACCGGACAATCCGCAGCCGTTGGAGTTTATCAAAGAATGGCTGACTTGGGGCGCCGGCCCGCGCGCCGGGCAGTACCTGCTGCTGGCCGCCAAAGCGCGCGCCATTCTTCAAGGGCGACTGAACGTCAGTTGTGAAGACATCAAAGCCTCCGCGCATCCCGTATTGCGTCACCGTATCTTCTGTAATTTCAACGCGGCCAGCCAGGGCGTGGATGCGGATAAAGTAATCGCCCAGTTGCTCGAAGCCGTGCCACAGCCGACGGAAAAGAATTACAAATAAGATAAGCGTTTAATTATGGATAGAAACATGGAAATGGAACGTGACATTCAACGATGGAGTAAGACGGAAGAAGGCCCATTCTTTGAGAGAAAATCGGCCATCGACCGATCTTCCAATCGCGTCCGTCCGCGCAAGGCGGCTGATTTGGCGCACGACATTGCCGAAACGTTGTCCGCCATGGCCAACGCGGATGGTGGCGAACTGGTGATCGGCTTGGAGAACGACGGCGCTATGTCCGGTGTGCCACATCCTGCCGACAGCCGCTGTCTATTGCGTGTCGGATCGAGTAATCAGCCGTTCGACAAGGACAAGATCAAAGCGCTGAAGGACGCCAAGCACCAAGGGCTTTTCGAGCGAACATTTCCCGCCGGGAGCAGAATCGAAGACTTAGACAACGATCTTCTGGCGCGATTCGCGGAGAAAGCCGGTCCCGAAACAGCGGTACGCGATGCCTTGTCGCGACTCCGACTCATCGAGGGCCGCAACGACCACGCCGTGCCGACATTAGCGGCGTTACTCTTGTTCGGTCGCGATCCTTTGCGCTGGCATGACCGGTGCGGGATTGACTTTGTCCGCTGGGAGGGCGTGGAGCGAAAATCCGGGGCGAAACTGAATATCTCCAAACGATTCCGTATCGAGGCGCCGTTAGCTGTGCTATTAGACAAAGCCTTCGAGGCCATCAAGGACATGATTCGCAAGGGGATTGTGCGATCTCCTAAAAAAGGGAGCCGCATTTATGAAGTTAAAGAGCCTTGGCTAGTGTTGCCAGACATGCCATCTGAACTTGCTTTATTATTACCTGTTCTTCAACGCAAAAGTATTCTCACTAATGCCGACGTTCGCGAAACGCTTGGCCTAACCAAGATCACATCTGGCAGACTGTTGCGCGAACTCGTGGCGAGCCAATGGCTTGCCGGAACCGGTAAGCGAGGGATTGGCGCCAGATACTCGGCTGGTTCTCGTCTATTGTATCAGTCCCAAACTATACATAGGACTGCTGAGGCTGATACATTAGCCATCGAGACTGATACAATGAAACCATCGCGCACAGTATAAGTATAACCCACCGGAGTTTTAATGTCTGTCCAGGCACATAAATACCAGTACCTCAAACCCGAGACTGTCGGTCGGATCGAGAATCTCGAACTGCTGGCGCGCGGCATCGTCGAAGGATTCATGACCGGGCTGCACAAGTCGCCACATCACGGGTTTTCCGTCGAATTTGCCGAATACCGCGAATACGTGCCTGGCGATCCGGTTCGGCACATTGACTGGCCCGTGCTGGCGCGCGCCGACCGCGTAGTCATTCGACAGTATGAACAAGAAACCAATCTGCGCGCAACCATCGTTTTGGATACGTCTAAGTCGCTGGACTTCAAACACGGATCGCCGATTACTAAATTTCAATACGGTTGCTACACCACCGCGGCGCTGATTTACTTATTGAGCCGTCAGCAGGACGCGGTCGGATTAATCACGCATGATCATGTTATTCATAAAACTTTTCCGCCACGCGCCAGCGCGCCGGCGGTGCGCGAGATGTTATTGCATCTGGAAAGCTTGCGCCCTGTTGGACGCAGCAATCTGGCCGGCGTCTATCATGAAATTGCCGAGCGATTGCCGCGTCGTTCGCTGGTAATTCTGCTGACCGATCTGTTCGATAATCCGAATGAAGTCGCCAGCGCGCTGCAACATTTTCGACATCGGCGGCACGAAGTTCTGCTGTTTCATCTACTGGACGACGCGGAGATCAACCTGCCGTACCGCGGCCTGATTGATTTTGAAGATCTCGAAACCGGTCAGCGCATAGAAGTGGAAGCCGAGTTGATCCGCGATGCGGTACAAACCAGTGTGCAGGACTTCATTACTCAGTATCGCAAAACCTGCGGCGATGCACGTATTGATTACCACGTGTTGAACACCGCGGAAAGCTTTGAAAAAGCGTTGATCGCGTACTTGGCGAATAGAATGAGAAGAAGATGATAGTGGCTGGTAACCGCTTTCGTCTAGCCACTATTCACCAGCCACTAGCCACAAATTTCGGTAACCGTTCAGCCTATACGTCAGATGTGTAAGAAAGGGGATAAGGAGATAGTGGAGATAATGGAATATCCAGAAAACTTAGTTGCTGAGAAAATAATTCAATGAATCAGCATGGTTCAAATACGCAAGCGTCAGGGTAACACTTTTAGAAATTGAAATTAAGACTGCGCCTACGCTGACACAGAAGA
>JAZDLP010000277.1:0-2399 GCA_043801885.1 Planctomycetota bacterium
AGCCCTGGACGGGATGAAGAACATTTAAGTGTAACTTGGGCTGATGGAACCACAATGGAACATCGCTTAATTCTTATGAGACGCAAACCTATGGAATGGACCCGTGAAAGTGTTCTTGAAAGAACGGACAAAGATCGTGCCAATTACGAAGATCGGTTAATTAAAGGGGATTTCTACTTCCTCGGTTCTGCCTATGGCCGGATGACCGGAACATCCGATGGTGCTAGGATGGTGTTGACCGTTCTTCTTCCTGTTCTGAAAACCAGTAAAGACGCAAAGGAAGTTCAGCAACGAATGACTCAGGCCGGTTTCTCGTTCTTTGACGAGAAAGCATCTAAAGCTTTTTTTGCACATCGTGACATACCCAAAGAACTTGAGAGCCGTGTAGAAGCCTTAAAGTCAGTCGGCCAGAGAGAGAACATCACTCAATCTTTGACAAACAATTTAACAAAATGAGATGGCGATGGAAAGCGGAGCCCGCTAAATACGGGCATGTGGTCTGTCAAGTTGTTTGAATAATAATTTTTAAAGTTTTTTTTTCAAACTCCGAGAGCGACTTGTAACCCATTGCGCGAATGCGCACAAGTCCGATTTCAGAAGCGATTTTATGCATCTTAATCCGAATATGAGTAGTCACCTCTGTCATTTTGGTAAAAAAGCCTTTGAGCAGATACCAGACGCTCACGACCAACTTACGGGCCAATGCAACAACGGCGATGTTGTTGCCCTTGCGCATTTTCAGCGCCACAGCCCAGTCATGCGTGTCGCCTTGGCCATGCCGCATAATGCTTTGAGCCGCTTGGATCAACAGCGCGCGAACATCAGACCGCCCATAGTGAGACAAGGGACCGTTACCGCCATTGATACCGCTCCGATTAACGCTCGGGTTCAACCCGAAGAACGCAACCAGTTTTTTGGGATTTTCAAATCGATCAATCGGGCCAATAAAAGCCGACAAAGCAAACGCTATCTTGGCGCGTATTCCCAACAAGCGGATCAACTTCAATATCTGCGGATCGCCGGTGACTTCCACGGCAATTTCCGTACGCAATCGTTTACGCCGCGCTTCGGCTTGCTGAAAAGCCAGCATTTCTTCCTTCAGCAATATCCTTTCCATCTGCGTCCAGGAATGCAAAGCCAGCAGTTCATCCAACGCTTTCGGAGAAGCCAGACGAAGATTTTTCGGTCGGCGCCGACATTGCTGATTAAGAAACGCCCAAATCCGATTGCGGGCACGCACACTGTCGCGAACGGCATTGCGATGACCAAAGAACAGTTCGCGCCGTTCAGCCGCCTTCTTGTCAGGCAACCACACTTCATGAGCAAGGCCGCTGAGATATACGCGGGCAATTTTGATCGCATCCACCTTGTCGGTCGCGCAATACGCTTTGCCCACCTTACCAACCGATTGACTTTCCAGAATGATCGGATGAAGGCCGACGGCAAACAATCGTTCCGCCACCGCAAACGAATTTCCGCTCGCCTCCAGCACGATGACATCGCCCGGTTGGGCTCGCTTCTGCAAAACCGTCTCCAGACGGTTCAGATCGACGCGATCTACAACCCATTCAGTTTTAGCCTGGAGCGCGTCCGCTCCGGACAACGCCGCCACAGTGAACAGATACGGATGCGCGTCCAGTCCAATCACTCTTCTTGCTTGTCTTTGTTCGTTCATTTTGTTTTCCTTTTCACCGGAACCATTGGGAGCAGGCGGCCACGTTACATACAGGCATACGGGGTGTTTAGCCCCACGTGGGTGACGTCCGCCGGCACTCAGACACTAAAACGGAGAGTTACTCCAGCGTATTTATCGAGTGTCTCCCGTGTCGCCCCAGTGAGTGTTTTCACTTTCACCCACTGGTCGTATACGATGCTCCCTTGGCTCCATTTTTCCCATACTTATTTGAAACTCAAGAGACCACATTACTGACGCCAATGGACGCTAAAGTGAAAAATAAAATAATAGAACAGTTCATAGCAATTTGTCATACGCGAAGTGTAGAAAAATTGCGGGAAATATTACTTTTTCGCGTAATTTCGCGCCTGTCCGGCGTAGCTTTAGCGAAGACGGATGTTTCGCGGGCAATCCTCTTATGGTTAGCCATCTGGATTTTTGCAGTTGTTTCCGTATTTGCCGAATCCTATCCGAACCGCCCGACGGAGTATGAGATGGAGTGGATCGTGACATTGGGCGGGCAGTGTGTTCTCGGCGTGAATGAGCGGTGCTGGGCGACGCAGACGTCAACAAATCCCACTTACGGTGTCAGTCCGCCGTTTACAAACACAACAGGTTTTTATCTTGATCAAGACCTGATGGGAACAATGGCCTCCAAAATCAGATCGCTGGCGCCTTATTACATACAGAACGTTGATATAGCAACAAATATTACATATTGGTC